>NZ_CP121354.1:341666-683333 GCF_029674545.1 Mesorhizobium sp. WSM4904
GTGGCGGTGACGACGGCGCCGAGGCGGCGCGCGGTGGCGATCGCCTGCAGGCCGGCAACGCCGACGCCCATGATGAAGGCCTTGGCCGCCGGCACGGTGCCCGCCGCCGTCATCATCATCGGCAGCACGCGGTCATATTCGGCGGCCGCATCGATCACCGCCTGGTAGCCGGCGAGATTGGCCTGCGAGGAGAGCACGTCCATCACCTGCGCACGGGTGATGCGCGGCATGAACTCCATCGAGAAGGCGGTGATGCCGGCCTTGGCCATCGCAGCCACCGCCGCGTCATTGCCGTAGGGATCCATGATGGCGATGACGGCGGCGCCCGACTTGTAGCCCTTCAGCTCCGCATCGGTCGGCCGGCGCACTTTCAGCACCACATCGGCCTTCGGCGCGTCGGCAGCCTTGCCGATCGCGGCACCCGCCGTGGCAAACTCCTGATCGGTGATGCGCGAGCCGAGGCCCGCGCCCTTCTCCACGATCACCTCGAAGCCCAAGCCCACCAGCCGTTTCACCGTCTCAGGCGAGGCCGCGACACGCGGCTCGTTCGCATCAAGCTCACCCGTCTGCCCCACCGCATGATCCTTTCGGCTGGAACCTCGATGCGCAAGGCCTCGGCCGGGACCTCCAGCGAGACGTCGAACGCAATCGCTTGGAAAGACTAACGCAGAATGAAATAGCCGACGGCCATGATCAGGATGAACAGGATGGTCGCCGAGAAGAAGCCACCCGCGAAGAAGCCAAAGGCCATGGCCAGCAGCAGGGCGGCGCAGATGAGCGAACCGTATTTGGCGAGCGCGAGGAATGCCTTGTAGGTGCGATCATGCTCGGCATAGTCCATCTGCGCACCCAGTTCGACAGGACCGGTCGGCGTGTGATCAGCCATTAGGAATACCCCTTCGAAAATGCCTTCGAGGCACATAGCGAAAAGCCAGGGCAAGAGCAATGGCGCTATTGACGCACGGCCGGCGACAACAGCCTCAAATGAAAGTTGAAATTGGAACGGGGCGCTATCACCGCGACGGAGAGCGTTACCGACCTTCAGCCGGCGAGGTGCGGAAACAGCCCGAGCAAGCCGACGACGATCAGATAGAGCGCGACGATGTAGTTGAGCAGGCGCGGCATCACCAGGATCAATATGCCGGCGATCAGCGAGATCAGGGGCGTGAGCGCAAGCGAGTGGATGGTCACGATCGTACTCCTTCCCTTGAACAACCCGACATGAGCCCGGGCGAAACGCCAGTTGGGCGGGACCGCAGCGACACTCGATCGCGACGCCGCTATTGATAACGGCGAAGCGGTTGGAAAGGTCCACTGGACGTGGAAGAGCGCCCCTTCAGGCGGCGTCGCGATAGTATTTCGCCGTCGGGACGATGGACAGGGGGGTCAGCCGGTTGATGGCCGGATTGGCAAACATCAGCCGCTGTTCCACCGGCGTCGACTTGAAGAACGGGAAGCGTTCGAGCGTCTGGCGCAGATTTTCGCCGCAGGGGATTTCGAACAAGGCGATCGGCGCGAGGACACCCGGGAATACCTTGCCCTCGGTCCTCTGGATGGCATGGAAGATGCGGGCGTAGTAAGCGGAATGCTCGACCTTGACCGGCGTGAGCACTGCGGTCTGACCAAAGTAACAGGAGGCCACCATGCCGAGCCTGAGCGTCAGGAAAGGCAGGACTCCGGGCGCGGGCGCGCTGTCCGGATCGGTTGCGAAGCGGGTTCCGTCAATGAAACTCTCTCCGCGGGCAAGCCGCTCGGTCAATATCTCCGGATAGGCGTCGACCGACGGCGAATAGGGGTGTTCGCGCGAAATGTAGTGGAGCCGCAGCGTGCTGACCAAGTGGCCGTCGAAATAGACGCCGAACCGATAGGAATTCGGCAGGTTGTCCCAGCGATCCTCGAACATTCCGCTGGCGATCGGACCGCACATGCCCGAGCGCAGGTAGGATTGATAGCGAAGGCGGTAGATCGCCTCCAGATCCTCGCCCCCCGTGATGAGACGATAATCGACATGCTCCAGCAACTGCATGATCGAACGATTCAGCGCCGATCCAGCATTTGCGCCGGCGCCAACCTGCGCATCGTTTCCCGAAGCATCCATTCCCAAGTCCTCGTATCCGCCTATGAATAGGCTATTCGAGTTGAAATGAGACACAAGCCGAAAATTCGATCCTGCTGATTTACCCTTCGTTAACCTTAACAATCGCGGGGGAGCTGCCGCTGATAAAGTTCGCCGAAAAGGCGATTGGGTGCCCCCGATCTAAGCTAACCTTCGCTATGAGCGACGCTGCCAGCTCGACAGCGATAAGCACATGATCGAGTCCAACTTCTAGTTTAATAGCGAATATGCCGCAGATATACGGTTTCATTTAGTTTCTATCAGAAGAGTTTCGATCGATCTATCAAGAATTATTTCAAAATATAAAGTCAAACTTTCTTCGAGGCTCGCCCCCTCATGCAAATAGCTGCACGGTACAAGTAGCGCGCACTATCAATATCGGTCGTCGAAGATTTGCGATTACAGCTATCTGGCTGTCCGCTTGGCGGCGAGACGCAGGTCCGCGGCGAATGGCCAGGTGACGTTCGACATCGTCTCGATGCCGGAGGCGCTGAGCGCGGCGCCGAAGAGGAAACCCTGCACGAGGTCCGGTTTGACCGAACGCACCAGTATCTTCAGCTGCTCGAAGGTCTCGACCCCTTCGATGGTGACGACAAGGCCCAGTGTCCGGGTCAAGCCGACGATACCCTTCAAGAGGTCGAGCGACTGGGGGCTCTGGGTTACGTCGATTAGGAACGAACGGTCGATCTTGATCTTGTCGAGCGGCAGCTTGTGCAGATAGCTGAGGCTCGAATAGCCGGTGCCGAAGTCGTCGAGCGCGATGCGGACGCCCAGGGTCTTCAGCTCTTCGATCAATTCGCGCGTCAGCGATTTGTCGTCGAGCAAGGCGGTCTCCGTGACCTCGATTTCGAGCCGGTGCGGCGCGAGGCCCGATGCCGCCAGGGCATCGCGCACCTTCTGCACGACGTCGCGGTTACGGAAATCCTTGGCCGAGAGGTTGATCGAAACGCTGGTCTGCGCCGGCCATTTGGCGCATTCGGCGCAGGCTGCCTGCAGCACGAAGGTGCTGATGTCGGAGATGATGCCCATCTCCTCGGCCAGCGGAATGAAGATGCTCGGCGAGATCGGACCGAGATCGGGATGATCCCAGCGGCAGAGCGCCTCGCAGCTGGCGATGCGCATGGTGCTCATCGACACGATCGGCTGATAGACGACGCGCAGCTCCTTGGCCTGCACGGCACTGCGCAGATCGGCCTTCATCAGCTGGCGGTTGCGGAAGGCGGCATCCATCGATGCCTCGAACAGCCGCCAGCTGTTCTTGCCGAGTTCCTTGGCCTTGTAGAGGGCGAGGTCCGCCTTGACGATCATGGTATCGACGTCGGTGTCCTTGACGACGGACAACACCGCGCCGCCGCTGGCCTGGATGCGCAGGCCGTGTCCGGCAACGTCGACTTCGCCCTGCAAGTCGGCGAAGATCTCGTCGAGTAAGCCGCCGAGATGGCTCTCATCCTCGATGCGGTCGAAATAGATCATGAACTCGTCGCCACCGAAGCGGCTGACATTGATGCCGGGCCCGGCAACCGCCGCCAGCCGCTCGGCCACGGCATAGATCAGCCCGTCGCCGACCGGATGGCCGAGCGTGTCGTTGACGCTCTTGAAATCATCGAGATCGAGCACCGCAAGGCCGCAGAGCCGGTCACGGTCGCCGGACGCCATGGCCTCGCCGGCCAGTTCGTGGAAATAGGCACGATTCGGCAGGCCGGTGAGGTTGTCGTAGCGCGCCATGAAACGGATCTTCTCCTCCGCCTCGACGCGGGCCGTGACGTCCTCGAAGGTGACGACGCCGAGTTCCTGGCTGCCTTCGCGCGCGGAGAATTCGTAGTGCTGGCCATTGGCGAGCGAAACCAGCACCTTGCGGTCGCGGCCCTCGCGCAGGGCGCGCGTGAGCTGCGCCTCGATATAGCGGCAGTCCTTCGGCGCCAGCATGCCGCCGGCGACGCCGCGCATCAGAAGGCCGTGGATCGAGCGCCCGAGCAGCGCGTCGGCCGATTTCAGCGACATCAGATGGGCGGCCTCGGCATTGGCGACCGCGACGCGCCCGTCCGGGCCGAGCATGACGAGGCCGTGCGACATGGTGTTGAGCGCGCGGTCGAACCTGCGCGTCAGGTTTCTCGCCTGCTTGTGGCCGATAACCGCCGAGAACAGCACGTTGCGGACATGGTCGGCGCCGGTGATGGTGATGAACGTCATCGGGATGATCATCAGGCCGAGGACGACGGAAGGCGCATCCATGCGCAGCAGGAGCGCAAGCGCGGCCGGGCCGATGAAGGTCACCGAGAAAATCCGCACCATGCGCGGCGAGCCGTAGTTGCGGGCGACAACCGTGACCAGGGTCGCCAGGGTCAGCGACATCGCCGCCAGCTCGGCGAAGGGATCGGGATAAACGTAGATCGATACGAAGCACAGCGCGCCCAGGCCGAGGCCCTGCAGGCAGCCCTTGAGGATGTAGCTGCGCTCCAGCCGCTGCGCGTGCTCGACGTCGGCAATCACGCCGCCTGTCTTCAGGAAGCTGCGAATGCCGAAGTAACGGATGAGGCTGACGGAAAGCAGAGCAAAAGAAAACGCCAGGAACAAGGGATTGTGCGTGCGCAGATAAATCATGAATCCGAGGATCCAGTAG
Organism: Mesorhizobium sp. WSM4904; assembly: GCF_029674545.1. Classification (NCBI taxonomy): domain Bacteria; kingdom Pseudomonadati; phylum Pseudomonadota; class Alphaproteobacteria; order Hyphomicrobiales; family Phyllobacteriaceae; genus Mesorhizobium; species Mesorhizobium sp. WSM4904. The sequence goes on from NZ_CP121354.1 coordinate 346,403, forward strand.
CACGCACCACCGATCAACAACATGTGCGCGTTGTCGAACAACGACCGCACAAATTGGATATAAACATCCGCGGGGATGCTTTCGGTCTTTGTTCTGCCCATAGGGTCGGCCCAACGCTAAGCCTTGTCATGACACAACCGCCTTAAGAAAGGCTTAGAACAGGGATGGCTTAAGCAGCGGCTTCGCCCCGGCCGCCAAGGCAAGAGGCCCTAAAGGCGCGTCGCGACGAAACAGATTCGGGCGACGCGCAGATCGGCGAGCCCTTCAGGCAAGCCGTCAGCACAATCACTCGGCGGCGCTGAGAACCGGCGCCGGCACGGTTTGGGTCAGCCGCGGGAGCAGTCTGGAGCGCTCCTCCGCCGCCTTTGCGGCACTGGCCTGCCGGACATGGCCATAGCCGCGGACGAGCGCCGGCACGGAGGCGAGAGCTGCGGCGGCATCTATCCTGCCCGGCGCCAGTGCCGCGGCGATCAGATCGAGATCCGCCTCGTATTGCGCAAGCAAGCCTCGCTCGGCGCGCCGTTCGGCGGTATGGCCGAACGGATCGAATGGCGTGCCGCGCAGGCCTTTCATGGCCGATAACAGGCGAAATGCCTTCATCATCCACGGGCCGAAGCTCGATTTCCTCGGCTTGCCGTCGTAGCCGCGCCGGCCGAGAATTGGCGGCGCAAGGTGGAATTCGAGCTTTTCGTAGCTCTGGAACTGCCTTGCGAGATCGGCGGCGAAGGCGCCGTCGGTGTAGAGCCGCGCCACCTCATACTCGTCCTTGATCGCCATCAGCTTGAACAGGTTTTTCGCGGCGGCCTCCGTCACAGCCGCCGAGCCGGGAACCGCCCGTGCCTCGGCGGCACGCAGCGCGGCGATCCTGTCGGCATAACGCTTGCCATAGGCGGCGTTCTGATAAGCGGTGAGGAAGGCAACGCGGCGGGCGATGATGTCGTCGAGCGTTTCGGCGGGCGCGGACGCCGGCTTGCCGGTACGGCCGACCAGGCCGCGCACGAAATCCGGCTGGTGCGCGGCGCGACGGCCCCAGCGGAAGGCAGCGATGTTCATCGCCACCGCTTCACCGTTCAATTCTATAGCCTTTTCAATAGCTTCTGCCGACAGCGGCAGCCCGCCATGCTGGAAGGCGAAGCCGAGCATGAACATGTTGGCGCCGAGCGAATTGCCGAACAGCGCGGTCGCCGTGCGGGTGGCGTCGAAGAAGTGGGCCTTGTCGTCGCCGGCGGCGGCACGGATCGCCTTCTTCAGCCGCTCGACCGGCAGCGAAAAATCGGCCGAACGCGTGAATTCGCCAGGCATGATCTCGGCGGTATTGGCCAGGAACATAGTGTGTCCCTCGCGCACCGCGGCGAGCACTTTCTTGGCGCCGGAAACGACGAGGTCGCAGCCGAGCACGAGATCGGCCTTGCCGGCCGAAACGCGGATGGCGTGGATGTCCTCGGGCGTCGCGGCAATGCGGACATGGGTGAAGACCGAGCCGCCCTTCTGGGCGAGGCCCGCCATGTCGATCATGCCGCAGCCCTTGCCCTCGATATGGGCGGCCATGCCGAGCACCGCGCCGATGGTCACGACGCCGGTGCCGCCGACGCCGTCGATGATCGCAGCCCAGCCTTGGTCGCCAAGCGGGAATTCGGCGGGCGACGGCACGCCGTCCAGCGGATCGCTCTTGCTGGCAATGCCGTCGGCCTTCCTGATCTTGCCGCCATGCACCGTCACGAAAGAGGGGCAGAAGCCGTTGAGGCAGGAAAAATCCTTGTTGCAGCTCGACTGGTCGATGCGGCGCTTGCGGCCGAATTCGGTTTCGACCGGCTGGATCGAGACGCAGTTCGACTGCACGCCGCAATCGCCGCAGCCTTCGCAGACCAGCTCGTTGATGAAGACGCGCTTGTCGGGGTCGGGGAAGGTGCCGCGCTTGCGGCGGCGGCGCTTCTCGGCGGCGCAGGTCTGGTCGTAAAGCAGAACGGAGACGCCCTTGACCCCGCGCAACTCGCGCTGGACGAGGTCGAGATCGTCGCGGTGATGGATGGTGGCGCCGGCCGGGAAATCGGCCTTGCCGGCATATTTGTCCGGCTCGTCGGTGACGACGGCGATGCGGTCGACGCCTTCGGCGCGCACCTGCCTGGCGATCATGCCGACCGTCAGGCCGCCTTCATGCGGCTGGCCGCCGGTCATGGCGACCGCGTCGTTGTAGAGGATCTTGTAGGTGATGTTGGCGCCGGAGGACAGCGCGAAGCGGATCGCCAGCGCTCCGGAATGGTTGTAGGTGCCGTCGCCGAGATTCTGGAAGATGTGGCCGCGCTTGGAGAACGGCGCCTGGCCGACCCATTGCGCGCCCTCGCCGCCCATGGCGGTGAAGCCGACGGTGTTCCTGTCCATCCATAGCGCCATGAAGTGGCAGCCGATGCCGGCTGCGGCGAGCGAGCCCTCCGGCACCTTGGTCGAGGAATTGTGCGGGCAGCCCGAACAGAAGAAGGGCGTCCGGGAGCCGATGTCGACGGTGTCGGCGAGCATCGCCTGGAACTGGCGCAGCTTCGCCACCCGGGCCGCGATCTCCTCCGAGGGGCCGACGGTGCGCAGGATCCGCTCGCCAAGCGCGATCGCGATCTCGTTGGGGTCGAGCGCGCCCTTGGCCGGAAACAACCAGTCGCCGCGCTCGTCCTTCTTGCCGACGATAGCCGGCTGGATGGCGGAGCCGTAAAGGTTCTCGCGCAGCTGCACCTCGATCAACGAGCGCTTTTCCTCGACGACGACGATGGTGTCGAGGCCACGGGCGAAGTCGGCGATATGCTGATAATCGAGCGGCCAGGGACAGCCGACCTTGAACAGGCGGATGCCGATGCGGTTGGCGGCCCGCTCATCGATGCCGATGTCCTCCAGCGCCTGACGGACGTCGAGATAGCTCTTGCCGATGGTGATGACGCCGAGCTTGGGATTGCGGCCGCCGGAATAGACGATACGGTTCAGTCCGTTGGCCTGTATGAAGGCTGAAGCCGCGGCGCGCTTGTGTTCATGCAGCCGCTCCTCCTGCCCGAGCATGTCGATCTCGTGGCGGATGTTGAGGCCGCCGGGCGGCATGTCGAAGTCGGGAATGACGATGTTCAGCCGATCGATCGAGGCGTCGACCGAGGCCGTCGATTCGATGTTGTCCTTGACGCATTTGATCGCCGCCCAGGTGCCGGCGAAGCGCGACATGGCAAAGCCGTAGAGGCCGTAGTCGATGATCTCCTGGACCCCGGCCGGGTTGAGGATCGGCACCATGGTGTCGACGAACAGGAATTCGGTGGCATGCGCGTTGGTCGAGGATTCGGCCATGTGGTCGTCGCCCATCAGGGCGAGAACCCCGCCATGCCTCGACGAACCGGCGAGGTTGGCGTGGCGGAACACGTCGCCGGAGCGGTCGACGCCCGGACCTTTTCCGTACCAGACCGCGAAGACGCCGTCATGCGTGCCCTCGCCGAGCAGCTCGGTCTGCTGCGAGCCCCAGCAAGCGGTGGCGGCCAGTTCCTCGTTGAGGCCCGGCTGGAAGACGATATCGGCTTGCGCAAGCTGCCGCTTCGCCCTCCAGAGTTGCATGTCGAGGCCGCCGAGCGGCGAGCCGCGGTAGCCGGAAACGAAGCCGGCGGTGTTGAGGCCGGCGCGGCGGTCGCGCTCGCGCTGCATAAGAAGCATGCGCACGACGGCCTGCGCCCCTGAAAGGAAAACGCGCTCCTTGCCAAGGTCGAACTTGTCGTCGAGCGCGACGTCATGCAGCGTCATCAGGCATTTCCTCTGCGGAGGCACGCCTTGGATCGGCGGCCAACGTCGGAGTGGGAGGCCGCAGTCTTTCTTCCCTTGCCGGAGAGGTCAAACAAAATCGCAGAGGCCAGAGCGGACGCAACAAATGGTCCGGGTGAAACTGCCCAGCGCATTTAAGAAGAAGCTAAAGGCCTCACAAAGCACGAAAATTTCGAGCGGCTCTCGCCTCCAGCTTGAGCACGATCATTTCCGTATCGAAGGCCGGCGAAGCAGAAATCGCTGCGCACCTTTCGAGATCATGCTTAAGCCCCTCGACACGGGGATTTTGAAAGGTTGCTGGCAGGTCAGCAGGCGAGATTTTCACCGTTCGTTTCCGTGAAATCAACGCAGGCGCTGGAGAATAGCTGAAGCCGCCCCAACCTCGTCATCCCAAGGCGAAGCAGGAGCGTAAGCTCCGTCGCGGAGACCCTGGGATCCATGCCGTTACCTAGATCGAAGGGTGCAGCGGAGCAGAATTCTGCACCGTTGCAACGCTCGTATTTCACGGAATGGATCCTCGGGTCTGCGCCGCGTCGCTACGCTCCTTGCTCCGCCCGAGGATGACGATCGCGATGGGCGTTCGGCCAATCGCAAAAGCATGCGACCTTGCCGATGGAAACATAGCCGACCGGTCAAAGATTTCGTGCCAGGGGCTCAGGCCGCCTTCGAGCAATCCGGCTTCGGCTCGTCGGGCAGCTTGCCGTCGGGATGGCCGGCGAGGTCCGGGTTGAGCTCGTATTTCGGCCCGATAACCAGCGGCCGATCCGGCAGCATCGTCTGATCCTCCGTCGAGGTCATGGTCGTCTCGAGGCTCTGCAGCAGCGTGCCGCTCGAATCCTCGATGCGGATCGAGACGGAATAGGGCTTGTCCTTGACCACGCAGGTGAGCGGCGGGCTGGTGAGCGTGATGTGGGGAAGCTTCGGCCAGATCTTCTGGTTGACGATGAGCGGATCGCCGCCGGCCGGATTCTGGAAATTCACCACGGCAACCTGTCCCTCGGCCATGGGCCGCAGCGGCCTCAGCGTGACGACATAGGTGGCGATGCCGAGCCGGTAATTGAACTCGAACAGCTTGCCGGAGATGGCGAAGAGCTGCTCCTTGCCGGTGTCGCGGCAGGCGCCGAGCGCCGTTGCGGCAATCAGGGCCGCACCGAGAGCGATCGAGCGGAATTTTCTAGAGCGTTTCACCGTTTCACGGAAACGGGGAACCGCTCTATCTCTTTGTTCTGACGCAGTTCCGAACGGAAAACCGTTACGCACTTTTCCTGGAATTGCTCTAAGCATTGGTGACCTCCCTGGCCGCCGTGCGGCGGCGATAATAGCGGTTCGCTTTCTGGCGGTTGCCGCAGACGGCCATGTCGCACCAGAGACGGCTGGCGTTGCGGCTGCGATCGACGAAGAGCCAGCTGCAGTTCGGACAGATCCTGAGCCTCGCGACGGTGTCGTCTCGCAACAGCGAAAGCGCCGAGACGGCCAAGGCCGCCTCGAAGGCGATCGGCGTCGCCGGATCGCCGAACGGCTGGCCCGGCGCGCCGATCTCGGTGGCGCTGCCGGAAAGGCCGCTGGCGCAGGCCGTCAGGAAATCCGGCAGATGGCCGGCGGCGATCGCGCCTTTCGTTATGGCATGGCGGAACAGGCGGTCAGTCGCCTCGCGGATCGACAGCACGACCGGGGCGATGTCGCCCGGTTCCGGCGCCTGCAGCCGCCGGCCGCCGAGCTCGGCGGCGCGGAAGCCGCTTGCCGCTTCGGCGAAGCGGGCGATCTCGGCGGGATCGTCGAAACGATCAAAAGTCTTTTCCGGATCGTTGCGCAGCACGACCGTGTTCGCCGTGTCGAGCGCAAGGATGCCGCCGGTAAAGCGGTGCGGGGTCCAGGATACCGTCATGGGAGAAATCTAACCGATAAAACGTATTTGACAAGTTAGATTCCTGATGCAAGGCTCGCCGCTAAATCAAAGTGCTCCAGCGTCCTTTGCGCGTCCCAAAGGACGTAGCGCCGCAGGGATGCTCGATGCTCTATTTCTACCAGCAGGTGCTCAACGGGCTGCATTCGGGCGCGCTCTATGCCTTGCTCGCCTTCGGCTATGTGTTGACCAATGGCATCCTGCATCGCACCAACCTCGCCTATGGCGCGCTGTTTGCCTTTTGCGGCCACACGATGATCCTGACCGCTGCCTTCGGCTACCAGGCGCTGTGGCTGACGCTGTTCGCCTCGGTCGCGCTCGGCATCGTTGCCGCCCTGCTCTATGCCGTGCTGATCAGCCAGGTGCTGTCGCGCAGCGTCTTCGAAAGGCTGGCCGACAGGTCGCCCAACGCCATCGTGGTGACGACGCTCGGCATCTTGCTGTTCCTGTCGGAAGCGAGCCGCATTGCCGCCGACACCCATGATCTCTGGCTGCCGCCGATGCTCGCCCAACCCGTCATCTTCGCCCAGGAGGCCGGCTTCAAGGTGACGCTCACCGTCATTCAGCTTTTGGACTGCGCGGCGGTGATAGCAGTGGTGGCGCTGGCGGCCTGGACGTTTTCGCATTCGCGCTTCGGCCGCGCCTGGCGGGCCGTGTCGGACGATCCGAAGGCGGCCGCGATGTGCGGCATCGACGTGCGCGCCGTGTTTCGCCGCGCGGTGCTCTATGGCGGCTTCTGCGCGGCTTTTGCCGGTGTTCTCGCCGGCCTCTATTACGGCAACATCAGCTTCGGCACCGGCCTCGTCTATGGCCTCAAGATCCTGTTCGTGACGGCGGTCGGCGGTTATCTGTCGCCGCTCAAGGCGGCTCTCGGCGCCGCGGCCTTCGGCATGGCCGAATCGCTGTGGGCCGGCTATTTCCCGATCGAATGGCGCGAAGGCTGGATATACCTCTTCCTCGTCGCCATGCTGGTGCTGATCGGCGCCAGCCGCGACCAGGCCAAGGTCGCCTAAAACCATCAGACTTTGGTTGCATGACGTTCCGTGAGGCGGCGGTACTCGCCGCCCGGCACGGTGCATCGGCGCACGGCCGGTGCTTTGTCATGTTGACCTGCCGGACCACGCACTGCATACCGTTGGGCCAAGCGACGCGACACCGGAGGGGAATCGGGCGCGCAGCATGATCAGGGAGGAAATGCATGGCAGGGCTGCTCGCTCTATCCAGGACGATAGACCGCATCAACGAGTTCATCGGCCGCTGGGTCTCGTGGCTGATCCTGCTTGCGATCCTGGTGAGCGCCGGCAATGCCGTCATCCGCAAGGTGTTGGACACCTCCTCCAACGCCTGGCTCGAACTGCAATGGTACCTGTTCGGCGCGGCCTTCATGCTGGCGGCCGCCTACACGCTGAAGCAGAACGACCATATCCGCATCGACATCGTCTACGGCATGTTTTCCCGCCGCGTGCAGCACTGGATCGACCTCTTCGGCCACCTTTTCTTCCTGATGCCGTTCGTGGTCCTGATGGTGATCTATTTCGTGCCTTACGTCTCGCTGTCCTTCCACAGCGGCGAGATGTCGACCAATGCCGGCGGCCTGATCGTCTGGCCGGCCAAGGCCATCCTGCTCGTCGGCTTCTTCCTGCTGGCGTTGCAGGGCGTTTCCGAGATCATCAAGAAGATCGCCATCATGCGCGGCGACATGGACGATCCCAATCCCTTCATATCGGCGCATGAGCAGGCCGAGCTCGAGGCGAAGGCGCTCGCGGAAGAAGCCAAGGCGCTGTCCGGCGAGGTGCGCTCATGATCGAGTTCATCGCGCAGAACATGGCGCCGATCATGTTTGCATCGCTGATCATCTTCCTCTTGATCGGCTACCCCGTCGCCTTCTCGCTTGCCGCGAACGGCCTGTCGTTCTTCTTCATCGGCGTGCTGCTCTCGCCATATTCCGGCGGTTCGATCAACCTCGCCTGGCCGCTGCTGCACGCGCTGCCCGACAATTTCTACGGCACCAGGGTGATGTCGAACGACACGCTGCTGGCCATTCCGTTCTTCACCTTCATGGGCATCGTGCTGGAACGATCCGGCATGGCCGAGGATCTGCTCGACACGGTCGGCCAGCTGTTCGGCCCGATCCGGGGCGGGCTTGCCTATGCGGTGATCTTCGTCGGCGCGCTGCTTGCGGCGACCACCGGCGTGGTGGCGGCTTCGGTGATCGCCATGGGACTGATCTCGCTGCCGATCATGCTGCGCTACGGCTACGACCGTCGGCTCGCCTCAGGCGTTATCGCGGCGTCCGGGACGCTTGCCCAGATCATCCCGCCCTCGCTGGTGCTGATCGTGCTGGCCGACCAGCTCGGACGCTCGGTCGGCGACATGTATGCCGGCGCGCTGATCCCCGGCCTGGTGCTGACGGGTATCTATATGGCCTACGTCCTGATCATGTCGATCATCCGGCCGAACTCGATGCCGGCCCTGCCCATCGAGGCGCGCACGCTCGGCCACGGCGTGATCTCGCTGATCGTGGCCCTGCTGGTCGCGGTCGCGATCTCCTATGCGGCCTATCGCTACCTGGTGCCCGCCCATGGCGACAATGCCGACATACTGGGCGCCACCGTCGGCGTCATCGTGATCTACGTCGTGGCGGTTGCCGACCAGCGGCTCGGAATCAACATGATGTCGAAGCTGGCGCAGCAGGTGGTGATCGTGCTGATCCCGCCGCTCGCGCTGATCTTCCTGGTGCTCGGCACCATCTTTCTCGGCATCGCGACGCCGACCGAGGGCGGCGCCATGGGCGCCGTCGGCGCGCTCATCATGGCGGGGCTGAAAGGGCGACTGACGCTCGACGTCATCAAGCAGGCGCTGGCCTCGACGACGCGGCTCTCCTCCTTCGTGCTGTTCATCCTGATCGGCGCGCGCGTCTTCTCGCTCACCTTCTACGGGGTCAACGGGCATATCTGGGTCGAGCATCTGCTGACCTCGCTGCCGGGCGGCGAGACCGGCTTCCTGATCGGCGTCAACATCCTCGTCTTCGTGCTCGCCTTCTTCCTCGATTTCTTCGAGCTCGCCTTCATCATCGTGCCCTTGCTGGCACCGGCGGCCGACAAGCTCGGCATCGACCTGATCTGGTTCGGCGTGCTGCTCGGCGTCAACATGCAAACCAGCTTCATGCATCCGCCCTTCGGCTTCGCGTTGTTCTACCTGCGCTCGGTGGCGGCGCGCGTGCCCTATCTCGACCGCATCACCGGCAAGCAGATCGCGCCGGTCACCACTGGCCAGATCTATTGGGGCGCGGTGCCCTTCGTCTGCATCCAGGTGATCATGATCGGGCTCACCATCGCCTTCCCGCAAATGGTGATGCGCTACAAGGGCGCCGCGGTCGAACCCAGCACGATAGACCTGAAGCTGCCGGAGATGCCGGGACTGGCGCCGCTCGGCACGCCGCCGGCGGACAATGGCGCGGCGCCGGCCAATGGCGGTTCGGCGCCCGCGGCGCCTGGCACGCCCGACCTGTCACAGCCGCCGAATTTCGGCGACACGGCACCCACCAAGCCGGCGGCGCCGGCGCCCGACCTTTCGAAGCCGCCGAGTTTCAATTGAGGTGACCAAGTCATGAAAGCCGTACGGCTGGAAGCAATCGGCAGCACCGCGCTTCGCGAGGTCGACAAACCCGCGCCGGGGCCGGAGGATGTTCTTGTGCGGATCGAAGCCTGCGGCGTCTGCGGCACCGACCGCCACCTTTTCCATGGCGAGTTCCCGTCAAGGCCGCCGGTGACGCTCGGCCACGAATTCTGCGGCATCGTCGAGGCTGTCGGAGACGCCGTTGCCGATATCGCCGTCGGCGACCGGGTCACCGGCGACCCCAACATTTCCTGCGGGCGCTGCAGCCATTGCCGCGCCGGCCGCGTCAATCTGTGCAGCAATCTCAGGGCCATCGGCATCCACCGCGACGGCGGCTTTGCCGACTATGTCGTGATGCCGCAGAGCCAAGCCTTCCTTCTGCCCGCCGATCTCAAGCCGACGCATGGCGCCTTCTGCGAGCCACTGGCCTGCTGCCTGCATGGCGTCGACCTCGCCGCCATCAGACCCGGTGCCTCGGTGGTGGTGCTCGGCGGCGGCGTCATCGGCCTGCTCACGGTGCAATTGGCGAAGCTAGCCGGCGCTGCGACCATCATTCTGTCGACCAGACAGGCCTCGCGCCGGGCGCTTGCCGAGGAGCTCGGCGCAACGGCAACGGTCGACCCAAGCTCGGTCGATCCCATCGAGGCCATCGCCGGGAAGACCGGCCTGGTGCCCGGCGGTGTCGACGTGGTGCTCGAATGCGCGGGCGTCCCCGATACCGTCCAGCAATCCATGCGGCTGGCCAAGGCCGGCGGCACGGTGGTGATCGTCGGCGTTATGCCGCAAGGCGAGAAGGTGGCCTTCGAGCCCTTCGACATCCTGTTCCGCGAGTTGAAGGTCCTCGGCTCCTTCATCAACCCCTTCACGCATCGGCGCGCCGCGGACCTTGTGGCGTCGGGAGCGATAGAGGTCGACAAGCTGATTTCGAGGCAAGTGTCTCTCGAGGAGGCACCGCAGGTGATCTCGAACCCCGCGGCCCCGGGTGAGGTCAAGGTGCTGGTGGTGCCAGGCCGGGGCTGAGGGGCCGGCCTTTGCGCTCAGTTCTTCCCTTCTCCCCTTGTGGGAGAAGGTGTCGCCGAAGGCGACGGATGAGGGGTGCTCCAGCTTGGCGCCGACGGCACTCCGGCCAACACCCCTCATCCGTCTCGGCGCTGCGCGCCGATCCACCTTCTCCCACAAGGGGAGAAGGAGGGCCTCGCTTACAGCTTGCCGTTGCGCTGCTGCACCATCATGAAGGTGTCGTAGTTGTATTCGGCGACCTGGGCCCAGAGATAGTGCTCCTTGCGGAAGCCCTTGATCGATTCCCAGATCTTCTTGAACGGCGCGTTGTTGGCTTCCATTTCGGCGTAGACTTCGTTGGCCTTTTCGAAGCAAGCCGCCATGATCTCCTGGCTGAAAGGCGCCAGCTTGGCGCCGCCCGCGACCAGCCGCTTCACCGCGGCCGGATTGAGGTAGTCGTATTTCTGCAGCATGTTGGCGTCGGCAGCTTGCGCGGCCGTGTGCACCAGCGACTTGTAGGCCGGCGACAATTCCTCGTATTTGGCCTTGTTGAACATCAGATGCACGGTCGGACCGCCTTCCCACCAGCCGGGATAATAGTAATAAGGCGCGACCTTGTAGAAGCCGAGCTTCTCGTCGTCATAAGGGCCGACCCATTCGGCGGCGTCGATCGTGCCCTTTTCCAGCGCCGGATAGATGTCGCCGCCGGCGATCTGCTGCGGCACGACGCCGAGCTTCTGCACCACCTTGCCGGCGAAGCCGCCGATGCGCATCTTGAGGCCGGAAAGATCGGCGACCGTGTTGATCTGCTTGCGGAACCAGCCGCCCATCTGCACGCCGGTGTTGCCGCCCGGCAGGCCGAACAACCCTTGCGTGGCCAGGAATTCGTTGAACAGGTCGATGCCGCCGCCATGATAATGCCAGGCATTCATGCCGCGCGCGTTGAGCGAGAACGGCACCGCGGCGCCCAGCGCCCAGGTCGGGTCCTTGCCCCAGTAATAATATGCCACCGTGTGGCAGGCCTCGACGGTGCCGGCCGTGGTGGCGTCGGCGGCCTGCAGGCCGGGCACCAGCTCGCCCGAGGCGAAGACCTGGACCTGGAAATTGCCGTCGGTCGCTTCCGACAGCATCTTGGAAAAGACTTCGGCGCCGCCATAGATCGTGTCGAGCGATTTCGGGAAGGACGATGCCAGCCGCCACGTCACTTTCGGATTGGATTGGGCGATCGCCGGCGCGGCAAGCGCCGCGGCCGCCGCCGCGGCGCCGACACCGGACGCACCGGCCTTGCGGATGAATGAACGACGATCCATGCAGTTTCCTCCCGTTTTGGATCAACAGACCGACATTCGGACATCGTCGCTGCCCGGGTCGGCTGCGCGAAACAATACACGGGCAAGATGTCGAGTCCAGCATCGTGGGCAACGTGCAACTATAGTCTAACGCCAAGCGCCTTGGCCCATCCGGAGAGACGAAACTTGCCATGGCAAAATGCCGTCGGATCGCCTATTTTGTAGGCAGAATAATTCGTTAGCCCTCGATGGAACCCGTATCAAAAATGCAGCAGCCGCTCGTTGCCGTCTCGACCGATGTCCGCCAGTTCGACAACTACACCTGGCATGCCGCGCCGCAGCAATATCTCGAGGCGGCGGTCACCGGCGCCGCTGTGTTCCCGGTGCTGGTGCCGTCCTTCGGCGACCGGCTCGATCTCGACGAGCTGCTGTCCTCGGTCGACGGCGTCATGGTGACGGGATCGAAGTCCAACGTGCATCCCTCGCTCTATGGCGGTGATCCCAGCGAGGCCAACGGCCCCTACGATCCGGCGCGCGACGCCACGACCCTGCCGCTGATCCGCAAGGCGATCGAGCGCGGCGTACCGCTGCTTGCCATCTGCCGCGGCATCCAGGAACTGAACGTGGCGCTGGGCGGCACTTTGGCCACGGAGATCCAGGAGCGCGAGGGATCCCTCGACCATCGCGCGCCGGTGAGCGACAATCAGGACGAGCGTTTCATCATCCACCAGAAAATCTCGATCAAGCCCGGAAGCTGCCTCGCCGGAGTGTTCGGCGCCGGCGACATCAAGGTCAATTCGCTGCATCGTCAGGCGATCGACCGGCTCGGCACCAGGCTGCAAGTCGAGGCGCTCGCTGCCGACGGCACGATCGAGGCCGTCTCGGTCAAGGATGCCCGCGCCTTCGCGGTCGGCGTTCAGTGGCACCCCGAATATTGGGTGAAGTCGGACAGCAACTCGGCGAAGATCTTCCGTGCTTTCGGCGATGCCGTGCGCCTGCATGCGGCTGCGAAAGCCGGGGCGCGCGCGGCGGCGGAGTAAGCCCGCCTCTGGAATCCTGCCCGTTATTCGTCGTTGTCCAGCGCCAGCAGCGGCGCGGCCGGCGCGTAAGATTCGTAGCCGTCGCCATCGGCGACGCTGAACGTGACGACCGGATCGATGCCGTTCTCGCTGAAGGCGACCGTGCCGTCCGCCTGCTCGCGCCAGAATTTCACCCGCTCGATGCCGGGCATCAGCGCGCGGCAGTCCGGAGCAACGCTTAGCTGGGACAGGCCGTCCGACACCTCGGCGCCGCGTTGGACGGCGCATGCCGCTTCATCGCCATTGGCCGTCAATCTGTAGGTGCTTGATGCGGCCGGCTCGATGGCCGCGCTTTGGCCATCATCACCATGCAGGAGCTGCACGCCCCCGAACAACGCAACCGACGCAACCAATCCGGCCAACAGCTTCACTCTGCCTCTCCGCACCAAAGCGCGCCGCGCTTGCCTCTGGTCGATGTATGTCGTCGCCCTCGACCTCGCGCGACATGCATAACTGAGTATGCACAATGATTCCAAAGGGTTAAGCAGGCGTTAATAAATGTGGCCGATCAGGCGCGCGGCTTGACGTTGACCGTCTCCGGCACCGGGGTCAGCGGCCGGCGCTCGCCGAACCATGAGACCAGATTGTCGACGCAGAGATCGGCCATGGCCCGGCGGGTATGGTCCGACGCTGAGCCGACATGCGGCAGAAGCGAGGCGTTTGGCGCATCGAGCAGCGCCTTCGGCACATTCGGTTCGTCGGCAAAGACATCGAGCCCGGCGGCTGCGATGGCGCCACTCTCGAGAGCGGCGGCAAGAGCCGCCTCGTCCACCGTGCTGCCGCGGCCGATATTGACGAAGACGCCGTTCGGACCCAGCGCCGACAGGATTTCGGCATTGATGGCCTTTTCCGTGGCCGCACCGCCCGGCGCCACGCAGATCAGCGTATCGACCGCCTCGGCTAGACCCTTCAGCGTCGCATGGTATTCGTAGGACAGGCCCTCGACCTTGCGTCGGTTGTGGTAGGCGATCGGCATGCCGAAGGCTTCCAGGCGATGAGCAACGGCAAGGCCGATGCGGCCCATGCCGAAGATGCCGACGCGGCGGCCGCGCAAGGTGAGCCGGCTCAAGCGATAATTGCCCTTCCTCACCCAGTCGCCGTCGCGCAGCCATTTCTCGGCGGCGTACAGTTCGCGCACGGTGTTGATCAACAGACCGACCGTGGTGTCGGCGACCTCCTCGGTCAGCACGTCCGGCGTGTTGGTGACCATGACGCCGCGCCTGGCCGCGTGATCGGCATCGACCGAATCATAGCCGACGCCGAAATTGGCGATGATTTCGAGATTTGGCAGCGCGTCGATCATAGCCGCGCTGATGCCGCCGAAGGAGGCGATGCCACGCACGGCCTCACGCATCTCGCCGGTGACGAGTGCCGGATCGGCACGCTCGATCCGCACGCGCCGAAACGCCTTGTCGATGCGGCCTATCGCATGATCGTTGAAATGGCCCGGCACCAGAATGGCGACCGGAAACTCCGCTTCCGTCTTTGTCATTGACGCTCCACCGGCTTGCCGGTGGACTGGCGCACGTGCAGCTCCGGCTTGATCAGTTCCTGGGACGGCCGAACGGCTTGCCCGTTCAGCTTGTCGAGCAGCGCGCTGGCGGCGCGGCGGCCGACCTCGCGCTGGCCATTCCAGACCGTTGTCAATGCCGGAGTTGCGATTGCCGCCTCCTCGAGATCGTCATAGCCGGTGACCGAGATGTCGACGCCCGGCACGAGCCCAGCCCGCGCAATACCGTTCATCAGTCCGATGGCAACGAGATCATTCCAGCAGCAGGCGGCGGTCGGCTTGTCTTTCAGCGCCAAAAATTGTCCTGCGGCCTCGAATCCGGCCTGCTTGGTGCGCGGCCCGGGAATGCGCCAGGACGGCCTCACCTCCAGCCCGGCCGCTTCCATGGCGTTGAGATAGCCCTGGTAGCGGTCGCGGCCGGTCGAGGTCTGGTCGGTGCCGCCGATCATGGCGATGCGCTTGTGGCCGAGCGAGATCAGGTGGTTGGTGGCGAGCGCCGTGCCATAGGCATCGTCGCCGCGGAAGACCGGCACATCGGCTCCGGCGACGGTACGCGCGATCAGCACCGCAGGCAGGCCGTTCTCCTCGGCCATGATGATGTCCTCGGCCGGCGTGCCGATGGCCGGCGACATGATGACGCCGTCGGCGCCCAACTGCAGCAGCGTGTCGATGAAGGTGCGCTGCTTTTCGAGCTGATCGTAATGGTTGGACAGGATGAAGGTCTGGCGGCTGCGGTCGAGCTCGCTCTCGATCGAGCGCAGGATCTCGGCGAAGAACGGGTTCATGATGTCATGCACGACGACGCCGACAATGCCGGAGCGCGAGGTGCGCAGAGACGCGGCGCGGCGATTGTAGATATAGCCGATGGCGCGGGCATGCTCCTTGATGCGCTCGCGCGTGGAGCCTGCGACCAGCGGGCTGTCGCGCAGCGCCAGCGATACCGTTGCCGTGGACACGCCAAGCGCATCCGCGATCGTCGAAAGCTTGATCTTCTGTGCCAGTGCCCTTCGCTCCCCAGGGTCTTTAAATTGTTTAAATTCGGCCTTATGCCATCGTTCAAGGGCAATTCAAAGTTTTTTCGCCAAGGTCTCGGCCTCGGTGTCCAGCAAGGCGGAATTGCGCAGCCGCAGCCTGTGCTCGCGGTGGATGATGTAGAGACCGCTGGCGACGATGATGGCGGCCCCGAGCAGCGTCCAGCGGTCGGGAAACTGGTGGAAGATCAGCCAGCCGGAAATGATCATCCACACCATCTGCGAATAAGGGTATGGCGCCAGTGCCGTGGTCGTCGCCAAGCGATAGGCCTGGACCAGCAGCCAATGCCCGCCGGCGCCGAAAACACCCAGCATCAGCAGAATCGCCCAGTGCCAGCCGTCCTGCGGCAGCGATAATGAGAAGGGCAGCATCGGCAGGAGCAGCACCGCCGGTGCCAGCGCCGAGAACAGGATCAGGCTTTCGGACGTCTCCGTCGACGACATGCGCCGGGTCATGATGACGTAGAAGGAGTTCGACAGCATCGAGCCGAGCGCGAAGAGATGACCGATGCCGAACACGCCGACGCCGGGCCGGGTGATGATCAAAACGCCGACGAAGCCGGTGAGGATCGCCAGCCAGCGCCGCCAGCCCGCCCATTCGCCGAGCAGCGGCCCGGCCAAAGCGGTGATCACCATCGGGCCGAAGAAATAGATCGAGGTGGTTTCGGCGAGCTGCAGGGTCCTGAGCGCCAGGATGTTGAACATGGTCGAGCCGAAAAGCAGGCATCCGCGCAGAATGTGCGCGGGCAGGTTGTTGGCGCGGAAGCGCCAGGGCTCGCGCCAGCCGCGCAAAAAGAGACCGACCAGCAGGACATGGACGGTGAAGCGGGTCCAGGCGACGATCAGCGCCGAGACGCCGGCGAGCACCAGATATTTGCTCGAGGTGTCGAGAAAGGTGAAGCAGACATAGACGCAAAGCATCAAGAGCATCGCCGCAGGCGGCGTTGCGCTGTCGTCGTTGTTTTTGGGAACGTTCAAAGTCGGGCCGGGGGAAAGTAGACGCCACCCTTTTGCGGCAATCGCCGCTGGCCAGCAAGCCAAAAGCGACTGGCCCAACAAGCGCTTTGGACAGGCCTAGGGCGCATCCCCCTTGGCGATTTGGCCTGAGAGCACCTCGCAGTCGTCATTCTATGGCGGAGCAAGGAGCGAAGCGACGCGGCGCAGACCATAGAATCCATTCCGTGACTGCGAAGCGTTGCGACGGTGTAGAATTCTGCTCCGCCGCGCCCTTCGGCGAAGGTCACGGAATGGATCCTTGGGTCTTCGCTCCGCTCCGCGGCGCTACGCCCAAGGATGACGAAGCTGGGAGGCCGCGGCTAACTCCAAGCGTTCCCAGTAGTCCTTCGGGCGAAGGAGCATGCCCAACCCCCTTTCCGGAATGTCAGCCCTGCATGCGGGCGCCCTTGGTGATCTTGTCGACCAGCTTCTTTTCGGCGCGCAGCGCGATGCCGACCATCTTGGCGTCGTCGGGCGCGAATTCGGCGAAGACGGCACGGTTGGCCACGTCATGGCCGGTCGAGAACATCTCCTCGACATAGGCAGATGTCGTCACGCCGCGCTCCAAGGCCCGGCGATGGATCGCGGCGAGCGTCGGCCCGTCCGCCGACAGCACGATGACGGGCTGGATCGAGAGCGGATTGAAGAGATTGCCGGCGCGATCGCGATAAGGCTCGCCGATGATCTCAGGGAATTGCGCGACGATGCCGCTGGTCAGGAACGCGGTCACGTTGAGCTTCTGCCAGACGGCGAGGTCTTCCTTGAGCACGATTGCAAATTTCGTGTCGAACACCAAAATGTCTCTCCGAAAGAAGACCCCTGACGGGCGTGGATGAAGGCGATGGCGCACGGTCTAGGCGGTGAGGCGCTGGAAGGTCTTGAACGTTCGTGCGCGGCGGACGACCGGATCGTTTCGGCGCCGGGCGCCGCCGGCCTCGAGCGCATCGAGGCGCGCTTTCACGGCAATGCCTTCGAACTGCACCGCCACGATACCTATGCCATCGGTGTGACGCTCGACGGCGTGCAGCGCTTCCACTATCGCGGCGCCGTGCGGCACAGCCTGCCCGGCCAGGTGATCGTGCTGCACCCCGACGAATTGCACGACGGCGGCGCGGGCACCGAGGACGGCTTGCGCTACCGGATCCTCTATCTGGAGCCGTCGCTGCTGCTCGATTGCCTGGGTGGCGCGCCGCTGCCTTTCGTACGGGATGCCGTGGTGAGCGATCCTCGGCTGCGCGGCACGCTGCTGTCGGCTCTGGCGCCGCTCACTGAGGAACTCGACGACCTGTTCGTGGCGGACTTCATCGCGCAGCTGGCGCAGCAATTGAAACGTCATGCCGGACAGCCGGCAAAACCGATGGGAAAGACGGCACGGCGCGCCGCCACGCTGGCGCGCGACTATCTCGAGGAGAACATGGAGCGACCGGTGCGCTCAGACGAGCTGGAGGCGATCACCGGCCTCGACCGCTACGCCCTGTCACGCCATTTCCGTGCGACCTACTCGACCAGCCCGCATCGTTTCCTTTTGATGCGCCGGCTGCAGCGGGCACGGCGCATGATCGAGGCGGGGGAACCACTGGCCGAAATCGCGGCCGGCGCCGGCTTCAGCGACCAGAGCCATTTCAACCGGCATTTCAAGAAGGCATTCGGGCTGACGCCCGGGCGCTGGGCGGCACTGGTAAGCGCGACGCGTTAGCGTCGT
This sequence comes from Mesorhizobium sp. WSM4904, assembly GCF_029674545.1. Lineage (NCBI taxonomy): Bacteria > Pseudomonadati > Pseudomonadota > Alphaproteobacteria > Hyphomicrobiales > Phyllobacteriaceae > Mesorhizobium > Mesorhizobium sp. WSM4904. The sequence continues at coordinate 364,307 of NZ_CP121354.1, forward strand.
CGCTCAGGCGCGACGCGCAGCGTCGTCGCCCTTTAAGCCGCCGATGGGTGGTGCGTGGAGCGACGACGCTGCGTGTCGCGCTTACAATGCTAAGCCGGTGTGTGGAGCGATGACGCTGCGCGTCACGCCTGCCGGGCAACATTGGCGCGGTGCCTGAAGCGACGACGCTGACGCGTCGCGCCTGCGCGTCGGTCGTCAATCATCCAGTTCGGCGTCGTCGTCGATGAGGACCAGATCTTCGTTCGACAGGTTGGCCTCGATGCGGGCGAGCAACTTGAACAGCGCCTTCTGATCCTTCTTGTCGAGGCCCTTCAGCGCCTGCTTCTCGGTCTTCTTGACCGACTTCTCGATGGCGCGGATGGTCTCGCGGCCGCTATCGGTCAAAAAGATATGGGCCTGGCGGGCATCGGCGTTGGAGGCGCGCTTTTCGAGAAAACCCTGCGCCTGCAGCCGGTTGATGGTCTTGGTGATGGTCGGCGGGCGCACACCCAGCCTGCCGGCGAGATTGCCCGGGGTCTGGCCGTCCTCGCGGTCGAGCGCCAGCATGATCTGGTCCTGGCCGGCGTAGAAGCCGTGTGCCAGAAGCCGTGCCGCGAGCGCTGTTCGCGCCAGCCGCGCCGCCGAATGCAGCCGGCTCATTGTCGCTGTTTTGTCCGCCTTGGCCATGGTCATTCCCTCTTCGGCCGAACCGGTGCGGTCAGCATAAAGGCTGTCCGGCGGCCGGCAAATGACGATTTCAAGAGTCCGGCTTGCAGAACGCTTTGCCGGCAAGCATTGCGGTGCCCGCGCAGGTGATGCCAGATGTTTATTTCAGTTAGATGACAAACGACTTTCGAACCGGCGAGATTCACGGTGGAAAGCCCGCGGGGTCGAGGTGACGCCCGTGCGGCTGCCTATTTGGCCAACTTGATCGCCGCCATTCCGTCCGCGGCGCCGGCTTCGATCGGCGGATCGGCTGGCCCATTGGTTTGGCGCGTGCAAAAGCGTGGTTCACACCCTATATGAGGCCGACAAATTCTTCAGGACACAGATTTTCGAGGCGAGCCATGAGCGATGCACAGACGCAGATCCCCGTAACCGTTCTCACCGGCTATCTCGGCGCGGGCAAGACGACGCTGCTCAACCGCATCCTGTCGGAGAACCACGGCAGGCGTTACGCCGTCATCGTCAACGAGTTCGGCGAGATCGGCATCGACAACGACCTGATCGTCGAATCCGACGAGGAAATCTATGAGATGAACAATGGCTGCGTGTGCTGCACGGTGCGCGGCGACCTGATCCGCGTCGTCGAAGGCCTGATGCGCCGGCCCGGCCGCTTCGACGCCATCGTGGTCGAGACCACGGGCCTCGCCGATCCGGTGCCGGTGGCGCAGACCTTCTTCATGGATGACGACGTACGCTCCAAGACCAAGCTCGACGCGGTGGTGGCGCTGGTCGACGCCAAGCACCTGCCGCTGCGGCTGAAGGACTCCAAGGAGGCCGAGGACCAGATCGCCTTCGCAGACGTGGTGGTGCTGAACAAGACCGATCTCGTCACGCCCGAAGAGCTGGAAAAAGTCGAGGCGACGATCCGCGCCATCAATCCGGCAGCCAGGATCCATCGCACGGAGCGCGCCGGGGTGGCGCTGGGCGAAGTGCTCGATCGCGGCGCCTTCGACCTGTCCCGCGCGCTGGAGAACGATCCGCATTTCCTCGAGGCGCACGATCACGATCATGACCACGACCACCATCACCACGATCATGACGGGCACGATCATCACCATCACGACCATGCTTCGGATATCCACGACGTGACGGTCAAGTCGGTGTCGCTGCGCGGCGGCGAGATGGACCCGAAGAAGTTCTTCCCCTGGATCGAGAAGGTGACGCAGATGGAAGGGCCGAACATCCTCAGGCTAAAGGGCATCATCGCGCTCAAGGGCGACGACGACCGCTATGTGCTGCAAGGCGTGCACATGATCCTCGAAGGCGACCATCAGCGCGCCTGGAAGGACGGCGAGAAGCACGAGAGCCGGCTGGTGTTCATCGGCCGCGATCTCGACGCCGAGCGGCTCAGGAAGAGCTTTGAGGCCTGCCAGGCGGCTTGATTTCTTAACTTTGCAACGTTAGCGCTGCCCCTCATCCGCCTGCCGGCACCTTCTCCCCGTAAAGAACGGGGAGAAGGGACGCGCTGCAACGCAGGCGATCCCCTCTCCCCGTTCTTCACGGGGAGAGGGTAAGGGTGAGGGGCAGCGCCAACTTGGATAATGTCTCGCATGCCCACAGTCGCCCCGCTTGATCTCGAAAGCCATTGCGTCGCCGCCGTCTTCCTCAACGACGTGCCGCATTTCGCGCTTGCCGACGGGACGATCCACCGGTTGGACAATGGGCACAAGACGACGCAGGCCAATGACGGGCTGCTCGCAGCGTTCCACGACGCGGCCAACGACCGGCTGATCACCGGTGGCGAGGACGGCAAGGTGTTTGCCGTCAAGGCAGGCGGCGAGGCGAGCGAGCTCGCCAGCGCCGGCAAAAAGTGGATCACCAGCGTCGCCGCCGGTCCACAGGGCGCGATCGCCTTTGCCTCCGGCAAGAGCGCGTTCGCGCGCTTTGCCGACGGCAAGGTCAAGGAATTCGCCCATCCGCGCTCGGTGGAAGGCCTGGCCTTCTCGCCGAAAGGCATGCGCTTCGGCGTCGCCCGCTACAATGGCGCGACGCTGCATTTCCCGGCCGCCGAGGGCAAGCCGGTGGAGCTCGAATGGGCCGGCGCCCATACCGGCATCAGCTTTTCGCCGGACGGCGCCTTCGTCATCACCACCATGCAGGAGAACGCGCTGCATGGCTGGAAGCTTGCCGACGGCAAGCACATGCGCATGAGCGGCTATCCCGGCAAGGTGAAGAGCCTGTCCTGGAGCGTGAAGGGCAAATGGCTGGCGAGCTCGGGCGCGCCGGCGGCGATCGTGTGGCCATTCGCGAGCAAGGACGGCCCGATGGGCAAGGCGCCGCTGGAGCTCGGCACGCGCGGCAACACCATGGTGACCTGCGTTGCCTGCCATCCGAGCCAAGAGGTCACGGCCATCGGCTATGAGGACGGCATGGTGATAGCGGCGCGCTTCGCCGACGCCAAGGAGGTGCTGCTGCGCCGCCCGGGCAAAGGCGCCATCACCTCGATGATGTGGGACAAGGAGGAGCGCCGCATCGTGTTCGGAAGCGCTGCAGGCGATTGCGGCGTCATCGATATCACTGCGTAAGGGAATGGGCAGTAGAAAGAGAGCCCTACTGCCTACTGCCTACTGCCTACTGCCTACTGCCTACTGCCTAAGGGGGGCTCATGCATTCAATCGACCGGACTTCCATCGGCGGCATAGCTGTCGCCCGCATCGCCGAATTGCGCGAGGCGGAAGCGGCCGCCTTCCGCAAGGCGCGGCCGAAATCGGAAGCCAAGGTGGGCAACGGTATCGCCGGCTTCCTCGGCGGCGTGCCGATGCACTGGATGACCGATTGGCCGACGCCGTTCCCGATCCTGGTCGACGGCGCGAAAGGCGCCACGATCACCGACGTCGACGGCAACAAGCTCGACGATTTCTGCCTTGGCGACACCGGCTCGATGCTCGGGCATTCGCCGCCGGCGGTTGCCCGCGCCATCCGCCGGCAGGCCGGGCGCGGACTCACCTACATGCTGCCCAGCGAGGATGCGCTGGCCATCGGTCCGCTCCTGCAGCAGCGCTTCGGCCTGCCTTACTGGCAGATCGCGACCACCGCCACCGACGCCAACCGCTTCGCGCTGCGCGTCGCCCGCGCGGTTACGGGACGCGAAAAGATCCTGGTCTTCAACGGCTGCTATCACGGCTCGGTCGACGAGACGATGGTGCGGCTGATCGACGGCAAGCCTGTCAACCGGCCGGGGCTGGCCGGCGAATTCCGCGACCTGACCCGGGCGACAAAGATCGTCGAGTTCAACGATGTCGCGGCGCTGGAAGGGGCGCTGGCGGATCGGGACGTCGCCTGCGTGATCACCGAGCCGGTGCTGACCAATTCCTGCATGGTGCTGCCGGAGCCCGGCTTCCACGACGCGCTGCGGCGCCTCACCCGCGCCGCCGGCACGCTGCTTTTGATCGACGAGACGCACACCATTTCCACCGGCCCCGGCGGCTATACGAAGAAGCACGGGTTGGAGCCGGACCTTTTCGTGCTCGGCAAGCCGGTGGCCGGCGGCGTTCCGGCCAGCATCTGGGGCATGAGCGATGAGGTCGCCACCCGCTACGCCGCCTACAACCGGACCAAGGAGCCCGGCTATTCCGGCATGGGCACGACGCTGTCGGCCAACCCGCTGCAATTCGCGGCGATGCGGGCGACGCTGGAAGAGGTGATGACCGAGGAGGCTTGTGCCCATATGGACCGGCTGGCGCGCCGCCTCGACGCCGGGCTCACCGCCGTCATCGACCGCTATCATTTGCCGTGGCACGTCGCGCGGGTCGGTGCCCGGGTCGAGTTCATCTGCGCGCCCGGCCCGCTCAGAAATGGCAGTGCAGCGGAGAAAGCGCATGCGCCGGAGCTCGAGGCCGCCATCCATGTCGCGCTGGTCAATCGCGGCGTGCTGATCGCGCCGTTCCACAACATGATGCTGATCTCGCCGGCGACGACGTCCGCGCAGGTGAGCCGGCTGATCGCAGCCTTCGCCGCGGTTGCGGCAAGGCTCACGGCGTGAGACAAGCAGTTGGAAGATTGGCGGCCATGGACAATCCGAACACCGTTGCGACCTCGCCTTCCGGCTCGACGCCCGCCGAGGCGAAAGCCTTTCTCGATGCCCATCCCGACATCGAGGCCTTCGACATCGTGCTCACCGATGCCAACGGCATCGGCCGCGGCAAGATCGTGCGGCGGCACGAGCTGATGAGCATTTTCGAGGGCGGCCGGCACATGCCGATCTCGATACTCGGCCTCGACATCACCGGCGAGGACGTCCACGACACCGGGCTGATCTGGGACACAGGCGACGGCGACCTCAGGGCATGGCCGATCCCCGGCACGCTGGTGCCGCTCTACGGCACCAAGCCGCCACGGGGCCAGGTGCTGATGGCGATGTACCATCTCGACGGCCAGCCGATGTCCAGCGACCCGCGCCTGGTGCTGGCAAGGCAGGTGGAGATGCTGGCGGCCAGAGGCCTGCATCCGGCGGGCGCCTTCGAGCTGGAATTTTTCCTCCTCGCCAATGAGCGCGACGCCGACGGCAAGGTGCAGGCGGCGCGCGCGGTGCTCGATGGCCGCCGCTCGGCCAAGACGGAAGTCTATTCAGTCGACCATCTGCATGGCATGGAGCCGCTGTTTTCCGACATCTACGCCGCCGCCAGAGAGCAAGGCATTCCGGCCGAGACGGTGATTTCCGAATATGCGCCCGGCCAGTACGAACTGACGCTCAACTACCGCAAGGACGTTATGCGGGCGGCGGACGACCTGGTCATGCTGAAGCGGCTGGTGAGGGGGCAGGCGCGCAGGCACGGCGTCACCGCCTGTTTCATGGCGAAACCGATCGAGACTTATGCCGGCTCGGGCATGCATTTCCACGTCTCGCTGCAGGACGACGCCGGCAAAAACGTCTTCACCGAATCTGCCGGCGAGAAATGGTCGCCAAAGCTGCTCAACGCGCTTGGCGGGCTTATCCACACCATGGCGGAATCGATGCTGGTGTTTGCGCCGCATGCCAATTCGTGGCGGCGCTTCGTCTCGCAATCCTATGCGCCGGTGGCGCCGAGCTGGGGCGTCAACAACCGTTCCGTGGCGCTGCGCGTGCCGGCGGGCGACGCCAAGAACCGCCGCATCGAGCATCGTCCGTCCGGCGTCGACGCCAACCCCTATCTGGTGGCGGCGACGGTGCTGGCCGGCATCGTCAAAGGCCTCGACGAGGGCCTGGATCCCGGCCCGGAGACGACCGGCAACGGTTATGAGCAGGCAACGGATGCGTCGATCATGCCGGCGGACTGGCGCGCCGCGATCGAGGCTGCACGGGCATCCAGCTTCCTGAAATCGGCGCTCGGCCCCGACCTGCATCGGACCTTCGTGGCGATCAAGCAGGCGGAATATCTGCGCGTGGCTCGCACCGTCAGCGAGCTGGATTACCACCTCTACCTGCACGAGGTGTGAGGATCGGGAACCATCGCCAGGCTCGCCCATTTCAAGGTTGAAGCGGGCGAGACAGAACCATGGCGACAACACCGTCAACAACGGCCTTGCAGCGCGAAGCGAGGCGCACGGCCAGGCGCATCCATGCGTCCGAGGCAGAGCCGGCACTCGGGGAAGATGCCGCCTCCATCGGCGAGGCGCGCGAAGCGGCAAAAGCCTGCCGTCGCTGCCCGCTTTGGCATGACGCTACGCAGACCGTGTTCGGCGAAGGACCGGAAACCGCGGATGTGATCTTCGTCGGCGAACAGCCCGGCGATCAGGAGGATCTGGCCGGCAAGCCGTTCGTCGGCCCGGCCGGCAGAATATTCGACAGCATCCTGGACGATGCCGAAGTCGACCGCCGCAAGGTCTATGTGACCAACGCCGTGAAACACTTCAAGTTCGAGCCGCGCGGCAAGCGGCGCATCCATTCGAAACCCAATGCCGGCGAGATCCAGGCCTGCCGCTGGTGGCTGGACAAGGAGCTCGATTTCATCAAGCCGAACCTTGCGGTGGCGCTTGGCGCGACAGCGGCGCAGTCGCTGCTCGGCAAGGCGGTGCCGGTCTTGAAGAGCCGCGGCGACGTGATCGAGCGCAGTGACGGGCTGCGCGTCTTCATCACCATCCACCCTTCGCTTATCCTGCGCATTCGCGAACCGGAGGACAAGGCTGCCGAGCGCGAGCGGTTTTTGAAGGATATGCGGAAGGTGAAGCAGCTGATGGCGGCTTGAGGTTCTACGCGCCCTAACGGGACCCCCAAGCAGACATACCATGAATGCTGTTGCACAGGGTTAGCGCGGCCTTGGAGATTGGCCGAAACGCCCGTCGCTTCGTCATCCACGGGCGGAGCAAGGAGCGAAGCGACGCGCGCAGACCCGAGGATCCATTCCGTGACTTCGACGCCGCCGCAACGGTGCAGAATTCTGCGCCGTTTGCATCCTTCGGCCAGGGTAACGGAATGGATTCTAGGGTCTGCGCGCGTCGCTTCGCTCCTTGCTCCGCCCTAGAATGACGACCTCTGTGGGGCTCCGCGCTACCTAACCAGTATCGCCCTTAGATCATTCACATTCGTGCCCGTCGGACCCGGCACAAACAAATCCTCGACAGCATTGAATGCCGTCCAGGCATTATTGCCGGCAAGCATCGCCTTGGCGTCGACGCCCGCGGCGCGCATGCGCGCAACCGTCGAGCCGTCGGCGAAGGCGCCGGCATTGTTCTCCGACCCGTCGATGCCGTCCGTGTCGGCGGCCAAAGCATGGATGCCGTCCACGCCATCGATGCCGATGGCGAAGGCGAGCAGGAATTCGGAATTGCGGCCGCCCTTGCCCTTTATGCCGTCAATGGGGGCCCGCAAAGTGACCGTGGTCTCGCCGCCGGAGAGGATCAGCACCGGCTTGGCGAAAGGCCGGTTGCGGGTCGCCACCTCGCGCGCAATCGCGGCATGGACACCGCCGACCTCGCGCGCCTCGCCCTCGATCGAATCCGAAAGGATGACGGCCTCGATGCCTTGACGCCTCGCTTCGGCGGCCGCCGCTTCCAGCGAGACTCCTGCCGAGGCGATCAGATGCACTTCATTGCCGGCAAAGCGCGGATCGTTTGGACGAGGCGCGTCGGCGGCAGGCGACTGGATGTGCGCCATCACCGAAGCCGGCAGCTTCATGCTGTAGGCCGCAATCGACGCCAGTGCATCCTCGCGGCTGCCGGTATCGGGAACGGTCGGCCCCGAGGCAACCAGCGCCGGATTGTCGCCGGGGATGTCGGAGACGACCAGCGACACCACCCTGGCCGGATGAGCGGCGGCGGCCAAGCGGCCGCCCTTGATGGTCGAAACGTGCTTGCGGATGGTGTTCATCGCCGCGATCGGCGCGCCGGAGGCGAGCAGCGCCTCGTTGACGGCGATCTCGTCGGCCAAGGTCAGGCCAGGGGCGGGCGACGGCAGCAGCGCCGAGCCGCCGCCCGAAATCAGCGCCACGACCAGATCGTCGGGCGTCAGGCCGCGCACCTTCTCCAGCAGCCGGCGCGAAGCCTCAAGGCCGGCAGCGTCCGGCACCGGGTGCGCCGCCTCGATGATCTCGATGCGCTCGCATTTGGCGCCATAGCCGTAGCGGGTGACGACCAGCCCGTCGATCGGACCATCCCAGACCTTCTCGAAGGCCGCCGCCATCTGCGCGGAGCCTTTGCCGGCGCCGATGACGATCGTGCGGCCCTTCGGCTTTGCCGGCAAATGGTTGCGGATCGTCCTTTCCGGGTCGGCGGCAGCGACGGCCGCGTTGAAGATCGACGTGAGGAAGGTTTTTGGGTGGAGCACTGTCATCCTTGGCTGCCATCGGCATTGCGCAGATTTTTCCGACGCCGGCGCCGCCCCTCACCCTTACCCTCTCCCCGTGAAGAACGGGGAGAGGGGGTCGCCAGCGTTGCGGCAATCTCCCTTCTCCCCGTCACTATACAGGGAGAAGGTGCCGGCCCACCTTCCGCAGCTGCAGCGCAGTTGCTGCGGAGGATGGGCAGGCGGATGAGGGGCGGCGCCGGCGTCACGATTTCTCTTCCGGCGGCAGCGCCAGTTGCTTCCGATCGACGCCAAGATGCGCGCAGAGCGCATCGACCACGACGCCATGGTCCTCGCGCTCCGGCAGACCGGAGACGGCAATGACGCCGATGACGCCGGCGCCCTTGACCGTGACGGGAAAGCCGCCGCCGGCGAGCACATAGTCGGCAATGTCCAGCGCCTCGCCAACCTTGAAGGTGCGGTCCGGCCGCTGCTGCTCCAGCACCATGCGGTAGGTGCTTCTGAGATAGCGCTTCACGACATTGATCTTGCGCCGCGCCCAGTCGGGATTGGAGGCGTTGGAGCCCGGCATCGCGGCATAGAACAGCGGCCGGTCGAAGGTCCTGATGTCGACGATGATCGGCAGGTTTTCCTTGAGCGCCCGGGCCCTGATCGCCGAGCCGATCTCGAAGGCCACGGCCTCGTCGAAGGCCGGAAAGACCAGCGTGGCTTCCTGTTTCTTGATCAGAGCGATGTCGGCGGCGGCAGCCATGGCGTTTCCCCTGTCAATGTCGACGCACGCTTTGGCCGATGGCTGACGTGGGGTCAAGCGACGAGCGCATTTAATCTATGCGACAATCGCGCTCTTCGCCGGCCGGCCCGCCACATAGACCTCACGCACGGCGCGGTCGTCGCCCAGCGTCTGCAAAAGGAAGAGCTCCTCAGCCAGCGTCTCCACCGTCTCCATTCTCAGCCGCATCGCCGGCGTGGCGTGGGCGTCGAGCACGACGATGTCGGCGTCCGTGCCTTCTTCCAGCGTGCCGATCTTGTCGGCGACAGACAGCGCCTCGGCATTGCCGCGCGTCAATTGCCAGTAAGACTGGAACGGGTTCAGCTTCTCGCCGTTCAGCGCAATGACCTTGTAGCCCTCGTCCATGGTGCGCAGCATGGAATAGTTGGTGCCGCCGCCGACATCGGTGGCTGCCGCGATCCTGAGCGGCTTCTCGCGCCGGCGATAGCGCTGGTAGTCGAACAGGCCGGAGCCGAGGAATAGGTTGGAGGTCGGGCAGAACACCGCCACCGAGCCCGACTGCGACATCGCATCCGCCTCGCGTTCCGACAGGTGGATGCAGTGACCGAACAGACTCTTTTTCCCCAGCAGGCCGTAGTGCTCATAGATATCGGTGTAATCACGCGACCGGGGATAAAGCTCCTGGGTGAAGGCGATCTCGGCGTGGTTCTCCGACAGATGCGTCTGCATGTGGAGATCGGGATGTTCGCGGCAGAGCACGCCGGCCATCTCCATCTGCTCCGGCGACGAGGTGATGGCGAAGCGCGGCGTGATCGCATAGAGCTGGCGACCCTTGCCGTGCCATTCGGCAATCAGCGCCTTGGTGTCGTCGTAGCCGGTCCGTGGGGTATCGAGCACGCCGTCCGGCGCATTGCGGTCCATCATCACCTTGCCGGCAATGTTGAGCATATTGCGGTCATGCGACTCCGCGAAGAAGGCTTCGGCGGAAGATTTGTGCACCGAGCAATAAGCAGCAACCGTCGTCGTGCCATGGCGCAGCATCTCGTCAAGGAACAGCCGAGCGATGCGGCGGCCGTGCTGCGCGTTGCGGAACTTCGTCTCCTCCGGAAAAGTGTATTTGTTCAGCCAGTCGAGCAGCTCGGCGCCGTAGGACGCGATGACCTGCATCTGCGGAAAATGCACATGGGCGTCGATGAAGCCCGGCAGGACGAGATGCGGACGATGATCGATCGTGTCAACGCCGGCTCCCGCACGCTTCGCGACCTCGGCATAGGGACCGGCGGCAACGATCCTGCCGCTGTCGATCAGCAGCCCGCCATCCTCCTCGTAGCGCCAGGCGGAATGGTCGTCGATCGCTTCGGGCCAGCGCAGGAAAGAGAGCGTGCGGCCGCGCAGGAGTTTCGATGTCATGCTTACTTTCCGGCGCCTTCGAACCAGGCCACCAAAAGGGCACGTTCCTGGTCGGTTATCTGGGTGACGTTGGCGGGCGGCATGGCATGCGCCCGGCCGGCCTGCAGATAGATCTCACGGGCATGCTCGGCAATGCGCGCGTCGGTGTCGAGCATCACGCCCTTGGGCGCGTGGTAGATGCCTTCATAGACAGGCTCCTCTGCATGGCACATCGAGCAGCGGCCGAGCACGGTGTCGCGCACGGCAGGGAAGTGCGCCGAGGCCATATAGATCTGCGCCGCAGAGGATGCAGCGGATGTCTTCGGCTCGCCGGTGAGCACCTTCGGCACGGTCGACAGCCAGATGATGATCATGAACAGGACGGCGGCGCCGAGCCAGGTCCAGGTCGGGTTGCCCTTCCGCGCATGCACGGTGTTGAAATAATGCCGGATCAGCACGCCGATGATGAAGACCAGCGAGGCGATGACCCAGTTGAACTCAGTGCCGAAGGCCAGCGGATAGTGGTTCGACAGCATCAGGAACAGGACCGGCAAGGTCAGGTAGTTGTTGTGCAGCGAGCGCTGCTTGGCGATCTTGCCGTATTTCGGGTCGGGCTTGCGGCCGGCGATCAGGTCGGCGACGACGATCTTCTGGTTGGGGATGATGACCATGAAGACGTTGGCCGACATGATCGTGGCGGTGATGGCGCCGAGATGCAGGAAGGCTGCGCGGCCGGTGAAGAGGTGCGTCAGCCCCCAGGCGATGAATACCAGCACGCCGTAGAGCACCAGCATCAGGCCGGTATCGCTTCTGCCGAGCGGCGAGCGGCACAGAAGATCGTAGACGATCCAGCCGACGCCGATGGTGGCGAGCGACAGCAGGATGCCGACCGGCACCGAGACGTCGAGCACATTGGGGTCGATCAGGAAGAGATCGGCGCCGGCGTAATAGACCACGCAGAGCATGGCGAAGCCCGACAGCCAGGTGGCGTAGGATTCCCATTTGAACCAGGTCAGGTGCTCCGGCATCTCGGCCGGCGCCACAAGATATTTCTGAATGTGGTAGAAGCCGCCGCCGTGCACCTGCCACTCCTCGCCGAAGGCGCCGGCGGGCAGGCCGGGACGCTGGCGCAACCCGAGATCGAGCGCGACGAAATAGAAGGACGAACCGATCCAGGCGATGCCGGTGATGACATGCAGCCAGCGGACCGCAAAACTCAGCCAGTCCCAGAAAATCGCAAAATCCGTCATCCGTGTCGCCCCTGGGAAATCGTCCCTGCCGATCAGGTGACTTTACGGTCTGGGGCGCAAACGAAAAGAGGCGAGGCCCGCGATGACTTTCAAAAAAAAATGGAAAATACTAGTTTCACTACACATAGACGTTTGAGAGCCACGAAAGCCGCATGGCCTATCTCGACAACATCGCCGTCTTCGTCCGTGTCGTCGAGCTCGGCAATCTGTCGGCGGCCGGGCGCGACATGCGCATCTCGCCGGCAGTGGCCTCCAACCGCATCAAGGAGCTGGAGAAGCATCTGGGTGTGCGGCTGTTCAACCGCACGACGAGGCAGTTGATGCCGACCGAACATGGCACGGTGTTCTACACCGGCGCCAAGCAGGTGCTGGACGCCATCACCGAGGCGGAAGCGGCGGTTGCAGCGCTTTCCGGCCAGCCGCGCGGCACGATCAAGGTGACGGCGCCGCTCGGCCTCGGCCGGCGGCTGATCGCCTCCGGCATTCCGGACTTTCACGACAAATACCCCGATATCGAGGTGCGGCTCAGGCTCTCCGACCACAATGTCGACATCATGAAGGAAGGCATCGACGTCGCCTTCCGTCTCGGCATCATCGAGGATTCGAGTCTCAGGATGCGCGGCATCATGGACTGCGAGCGCGTGCTGGTCGCGGCGCCTAAATATCTCGAGGCGCGCGGCGAGCCGGTCGAGCCGCAGGAATTGATCGGCAAGAAGCACGACTGCCTGATGCTGCGCTATGCCGGCACGCGCGAATATGTCTGGACGCTGCAGACGCCGAACGGCGTGCAGAAATTCGAGGTGCATGGACCTTACGACACCGACGACGGCGACGTTTTGACCGGCTGGGCGCTGTCGGGGCGCGGCATCATCAACAAGCCGCGTTTCGAGGTCGAGCCGTTCATCCGCGACCGGCGGCTGAAGGTGATCCTGGCCAAGACCCCGCCGACACCGGTGCAGCTTGCCGCCGTCTATCCGCACAAGAAGCTGCAGGACCCGAAGGTGCGGCTGCTGCTCGACTTCATGGCCGACCGCTGCCAGCGGCTGATCAAGGACATTTTGGCTGGGAAGTAGGTATCAGTAGCGTTCCACAGCTTCGGGATTGGCCGAAGCCTCCCCGACGTCGTCATCCACGGGCGGAGCGACGCGAAGCGGAGCGCAGACCCGAGGATCCATTCCGCGACCTTCGCCGAAGAGCGCAGCGGAGCAGAATTCTGAACCGTCGCAACGCTTTGACGTCACGGAATGGATCCTATGGTCTGCGCTGCGTCGTTTTGCTCCTTGCTCCGCCATAGGATGACGACGGGATAGGCGCCTCAGCCAACCACCGAGGTATGCGCCACGCAACATTGGTTCGGCAGGACTTCTACCTCGCCGCTAATACGGTGACTGGTCGGCAAGTGACAGCTCGGTGGCCCACTCGCTCCCGTTGCCTTGCACAAAGGCGAGCCTAGGTTGGTAGCCGAATGGCTGCACGACGCCGGTCGCAGCCGAATGGGCACACAATGCATCTCGCCGTCTCGCTCAACATTGCTTCCGCTACCGGGCAGGCCGGCCTGACATTTGCAGAGATCGCCGGCTTCGCGCGGAAGGCGGAGGCGGCCGGGATCGATATGGTCGTCATCTCCGATACGACGGAGGAGCGATCGAGCAGCCCTTTCGAGGCGACCACGCTTCTGGCGGCACTCGCCACCGTGACCGAAAGGATCGGGCTGGTCGCCAGTGCCTCGACGCTCGCGCACCAGCCTTACAATCTGGCGCGCCGGTTCGCGTCGCTCGACATCATCAGCCAGGGCCGCATCGGCTGGAACGCAACGTTGAGACAGAATTCGCGCGAGGCGGCGAATTTCAGCCGGCCGGAAAGCATTACCGACGAGGATTTCCGTCGCCGCGCGCAAGAGTTCATCGGCATCGTGCAAGGTCTGTGGCGGGGCTGGGATGCGGACGCTTTACTGTTCGACAAAGCCGGCGGCCGGTTCCACGATCCCGTCAAGATGCATTTCCTCGACCACAAGGGCGTGTTCTTCTCCGTGCGGGGGCCGCTCAACGTCGCCCGCTCGCCGCAGGACACGCCGGTGCTGGTCATGTCGGGCCTGGGGGAGTCCGATCTCGATTTCGGCGCCAAAGTCGCCGATGTCGTGCTGTTCGAGGCGGAGGGCGCCAAGGCAGCCTATGACGATCTCAAGCGCCGCGCGGTTGCCGCCGGACGCGAGCCGGAAACCATGAAGGTGCTGATGACGGTTGGCGTGGACGAGCTTGCGGCTGGCGGGATGGAGGCTTGGCTCGACGGCAAAAGCTGCGATGGTTTCAATTTCGCTTTGCCGGCCGATCTTTCGGCGCTCGATGACTTCACCGGCCGCATCCTGCCGGAGCTTCGCCGTCGCAGCCTGGCCCGCTCGGTCTATGCTGGGGCAAAACTGCGCGACCGTCTCGAGCTTGGCGCGGGAGGCGCAAAATGAGCGCGCGTCAGATGAAGCTCGGCTTGTTCCTTTGGGCGACAGGCCACCATATCGCCGCCTGGCGCCATCCGGATTCGCATGTGACGGCCGGCATCGACATCGATCATTATATCGAGCTGGCGCGGACTGCGGAAGCGGCGAAATTCGACATGGTCTTCTGCGAGGACGCCGCCGGCCTGCGCGAAGCCGATATCAACATCGCCAGCCAGACCTCGCGCTCGATCGGCTTCGAGCCGATCAGCCTGCTTTCAGCCCTTGCCGTGCAGACCGAGCGCATCGGCCTCGTGTCGACGGCCTCGACCAGCTACAACGAGCCTTACGGGCTGGCGAGGGCCTTCGCCTCGCTCGACAATCTGAGCGGCGGCCGCGCGGGCTGGAACCTCGTCACCTCCGCCAACCCCAGCGAGGCGGCGAATTTCGGCGCGACAGGTCTCAGGCCGCATGCCGACCGCTACGAACGCGCCCGTGAATTCGCCACTGTCGTCACCGGCCTGTGGCGCCGCAGCGGCGCCGGCCATGACGGCCAGAGCTTTTCGGTGCGCGACCCGCTCGACATCCCGCCCTCGCCGCAGGCCGCGCCGGTGATGGTGCAGGCCGGCGCTTCCGACGACGGCAAGGATCTTGCCGCGCGGACCGCCGATGTCGTGTTCAGCGCGGCGCAGACCCTGGAAGAGGCCAAGGCCTTTTACGACGACCTCAAGGGACGGCTGGCCGCCTATGGCCGCCAGCCGGACGACGTGAAGATCATGCCCGGCGTGGCGCCGATCGTCGCGGCAACGAAAGCCGGGGCTCAGGCCAAATACGATGCTCTGCAGGAACTGATCCCCGACGATGTCGGCGTCGCGCTGCTTTCCAGCTATCTCAGCATCTCCGACCTCTGGCGCTATCCGATCGACGGGCCGTTGCCGGAACTGCCCGAGAGCCAAGGCATGAAAAGCCGGCAGGCGCTGGTCATCGAGCAGGCACGGCGCGACGGTCTGTCGATCCGTGAGCTTGCGCGCTATTTCGCCGGCGCGCGCGGGCATTGGCGCGTCGTCGGCACGGCGGCGCAGATCGCCGATGCGCTGCAAGAGCGGTTCGAAGGCGGAGCGGCCGACGGCTTCAACGTCATGCCGTCCTGGTTTCCGGGCGAATTGGACGCCTTCGCGACAATGGTCGTGCCGGAGCTGCAGCGGCGTGGCCTGTTCCGCAAGGACTATGAGGGCCGCACGCTGCGTGAGCAGCTCGGCCTCAAGCGGCCGATGTGAGGCGATTAGTCCATCTGGCGAGCCGTCCAGTCATCGCCATGGGGCGCGGCTGGCCAAGGACCACCTCAACCGGCCATCGCCTTTTCGGGCGCGGCCGATGCCTCGGCGGAGTGCGACGCCAGCGCTGTCATGATCTCGGCCGCGGCGAGCGCGGCGATCACCGGCGGGCGCTTGTCTTTCACGGCATTGCCGCCGATCGGCGAAATGAGGCGGTCGAACTCTGCCTCACTGCCCTCGGCCGACTTCAGGAACCAGTTCTTGAAGGTCGCCTTCTTGGTCTTCGAGCCGATCATGCCGACATAGGCGGTGTCGTCGCGCTTCAGTGCCTCGGCGACAATCAGGAAATCGAGCGCATGGTCGTGTGTGAGTATGGCGAAGGCCGATCCCGCCGGCGCCTCGCGCACGATGCTTTCGGGCATCGGCGTCAGCCGCGTCTCGACCGTTTCGGGCATGCCCTCCAGCGCATCCGCCCGCGTCTCGACGACGACGGCATGGACGGGCAGGAGCGCGAGCGACGCGGCCAGCGCCTGGCCGACATGGCCGCCGCCGAACACATAGACATGCGGCAGACGCGCCTCCTCGGCCTCGGCCTTGCTGATGAGCTGTTGTTCGAGCGCTGCATCGATTGGCCGGATCAGCACCTCGACCCGCCCGCCGCAGCATTGGCCGATCTCAGGACCTAACGGCACATCGAGTGTGGCGACAACTTTGTCAGCGTCGCGCTGCCCCTCACCCTTACCCTCTCCCCGTAAGAACGGGGAGAGGGAGTCGCCGGCGTTGCGACTAGCCCCCTTCTCCCCGTCACTATACGGGGAGAAGGTGCCGGCAGGCGGATGAGGGGCTGCGCTGACGTCTGCAATTTCCAGGGAACTGCACTTTGATGAGGCAGGTCGACACAACATCTGCCGCGCCTTGTCGATCGCCATGAACTCGAGCTGGCCGCCGCCGATGGTGCCGAAAATCGCCGACGCCGAGACGAGCATGAAGGCACCGGCCTCGCGCGGCGTCGAGCCTTTCGTCGTCGCGACCTCGACCAGCGCGACCCGGCCGGGTTGGCGGAGAAAGTCCTTCAGGCTTTGCACCTTCGCGTTCATCGTCTGCATTTTCGCGTGCTTGGCGCATGATCCTTTCCGAATTCGATGCCGATTTCGGGGTCATGCGCCAGGAAATATAGCGTTTTGTGCCCCGAATTGCACGTTTTGGCCCGTTCAGGCCGGCTTTGCTGCTTCCCGCTTCAGCCTTTCGATGGCCATCAGCACCCGTTCCGGCGTTGCCGGGGCGTCGAGGCGCGGACAGATTTTGTGGTCCGCGACACTCGCCACGGCATCGGAAAGCGCATGCAGCACCGACATGCCGAGCGGGAACGGCGGCTCTCCGACCGCCTTGGAGCGATGCACGGTAGGCTCGTTCGCCTCGGACCAGTCGGCGAGCGTCACGTTGAAGATCTTCGGCCGGTCGGAGGCGAGCGGAATCTTGTAGGTCGACGGCGCATGCGTGCGCAGTCGGCCCTTGTCGTCCCACCAGAGTTCCTCCGTGGTGAGCCAGCCCATGCCTTGGATGAAGCCGCCCTCGATCTGGCCGAGATCGATGGCGCGGTTCAGCGAGCGGCCAGTCTCGTGCACTATGTCGGTGCGCTCGACCACATATTCGCCGGTCAGCATGTCGACCGACACCTCGGAGCAGGAGGCGCCATAGGCGAAGTAGTAGAAGGGTCGGCCCTCGCCTTTGTCGCGATTCCAGTGGATCTTCGGCGTCTTGTAGAAGCCCGCCGCCGAAAGCTGGATACGGGCGATGTAGGCCTGCTTGACGAGGTCGGCGAAGGGTATCTCCTGATTTCCGATGCGCACCCGGTTGGGCAGGAATAGCACCTGGTCGCGCGGCACCTGGTATTTCTCGCAAGCGAAATTGATCAGCCGGTCCTTGATCTGGCGGGCGCCGTTCTGCGCCGCCATGCCGTTGAGGTCGGACCCGGACGATGCCGCGGTCGCCGAGGTGTTCGGCACCTTGCCGGTCGTGGTGGCGGTGATCTTCACCTGGTCGAGATCGATCTGGAACTCCTCGGCCACCACTTGCGCCACCTTGAGGTAGAGGCCCTGCCCCATCTCGGTGCCGCCATGGTTCAGATGCACCGAGCCGTCGGTATAGACATGCACCAGCGCGCCAGCCTGGTTGTAATGGGTGGCGGTGAACGAGATGCCGAACTTGACCGGCGTCAGCGCCAGGCCGCGCTTGACGAAGCGGCTGTTGTTGTTGAAGGCGCTGATCTCGCGCCGGCGCCGCTCATAATTCGAGCTCGCCTCCAACTCGGCGACGATGCGTTGGATGATGTTGTCCTCGACCGTCTGGTGGTAGGGCGTGATGTTCCTGTCGGACGTGCCGTAGAAATTCTTCCTGCGGATCTCGAGCGGATCCTTGCCGACGGCGAATGCGACCTCGTCGATGACGCGCTCGGCGCCGACCATGCCTTGCGGTCCGCCGAAACCGCGGAAGGCGGTGTTCGACACGGTGTTGGTGTAGAACGGCGCCGACTGCGCGTGCACGGTCGGCCAGAAATAGGTGTTGTCGCAATGGAACAGCGCGCGATCGGTGACCGGACCGGAGAGGTCCGAGGAAAAGCCGCAGCGCGCCGCGAACAAGAAGTCGACGCCGAGGATATTGCCGTCGTCGTCAAACCCGACCTCGTAGTCGATGAGGAAGTCGTGGCGCTTGCCGGTGGCGGTCATGTCGTCGTCCCGGTCGGGCCGAATCTTGACGGCGCGGTGGTGCCGCTTGGCGGCAATCGCCGCGAGCGCGGCGAACTGGTTGCCCTGCGTTTCCTTGCCGCCGAAGCCGCCGCCCATGCGGCGGATTTCCACCGTGACGGAATGGCTGGGCACGCCGAGCGCATGGCTCACCATATGTTGGACTTCGCTCGGATGCTGGGTCGAGGAATAGATGGCGACATCCTCGTCCTCGCCGGGAATGGCCATGGCAATATGGCCTTCCAGGTAAAAATGCTCCTGGCCGCCGACCCGCATCTTTCCCTTGAGCCTGCGGGGTGCCGCCTTGATCGCCGCCGCCGCATCGCCGCGCCTTAGCGTCAGCGGCGGGGTGACGAGCTTATCCTTCCTCGGGTCGAGTTCGCCGATGTCGGTGACGAAAGGCAGTTGCTCGTGTTCGACCTTGGCCAGCCTGGTGGCGCGCCGCGCCTCCTCGCGCGTCCCGGCGATGACGCAGAAGATCGGCTGCCCATAGAACTCAACCTTGCCGTCCGCCAGCACCGGCTCGTCGTGTCGGCCGGTCGGCGAAATGTCGTTCTCGCCGGGAATATCCTTTGCCGTCAGCACGTCCACGACGCCCGGCGCAGCGCGCACCGCCGACAGGTCCATCTTGGTGATGGTGGCATGCGTTGCCGTGGACAGGCCGAGGCAGCCATGCAGCGTGCCCGCCGGTTCCGGCATGTCGTCGATATAGACCGCCGTGCCGCTGACATGCTTGTGCGCGGAATCGTGGCGCTGGTCGCTGGCAACGCCGCCCTTGATCTTCTGTGCCTTGAGGTTGGGGACGTGCTTGGTCATCAGGCGGCCTCGTACCGTGAGACCTGGAACGGCGCCCTGGTTCCGGTGGTCTCGACAAAGAAGCGCAGGAGAAGGTTCTTCGCCGCCAGCGCCCGATATTCGGCGGTCGCGCGCATGTCGGTCAGCGGCGTGAAGTCGCCGGCGTATTCGGCCATCGCAGCCTCCACCGTCGCCTCGTTCCAGGCTTTTCCGATCAACGCCTTTTCGACCGCAGCCGCGCGCTTCGGCGTCGGCGCCATGCCGCCATAGGCGATGCGGATATCCGCCACCGTGCCGTCCCTGGCGAGCGTCAGATAGAAAGCGCCGAGCGTCGCGGTGATGTCCTCGTCGCGGCGCTTGGTGACCTTGTAGACGGCAAATCTCGTTCCCTTTGCCGGCACGGGCACATGCACGGCCTCGACGAATTCACCGGGCTGGCGGTCCTGCTTGCCATAGGCGACGAAGAAGGTTTCGAGCGGGATCGTGCGGCGTGCTCCACCCTTGCGCAGCGTCAGTTGCGCGCCTAGCGCGATCAGCGGCGGTGGCGTGTCGCCGATCGGCGAGCCATTGGCGATGTTGCCGCCGACGGTGCCCATGTTGCGCACCTGCTCGCCGCCGATGCGATCGACCAGCGGCCCCAATGCCGGGATGCGCTTCGACAGCGTCTCGAAGGCCTCGGTGTAGGTCACGCCGGCGCCGATGGTGACGATCCCATCGGCCTCCGAGATCGTGCGCAGGCCGTCGAGACCGCCGATGAAGATCGCCGGCGAGATGTCGCGCATATGCTTGGTGACCCACAGACCGACATCGGTCGAGCCGGCAACGATGGTGGCGCCCGGCTCCTTCTCGAGCACGGCGGCGAAATCGTCGACGTTGGCCGGCACGATCAGACGCTGCTTACCTGAACCGACCTCGACCCTGGCGCCGTCGCGCAGCGCTTCCAGCCGCGCGGCAATATCCTCGCGCTCCAGCGCCAGCGGGTCCTTCGCCGCCTTGCCGTAGCTCGATATGGCGCGAGCGGCGCGCATGATCGCCTCGTAGCCGGTGCAGCGGCAGAGATTGCCCTGCAGCGCCTTTTCGATCGCCGCGTCGGAGGGGTTGGGCGTCTTCATCCACAGCGCATAGAGCGACATGATGAAACCCGGCGTGCAGAAGCCGCATTGCGAGCCGTGGAAGTCGACCATCGCCTGCTGAACCGGATGCAGCTTCTCGCCGTCGCCGCGCAGATGCTCGATGCTGACGACATGAGTGCCGTCGAGCGATCCCATGAAGCGGATGCAGGCATTGACGCTTTCATAGACGAGACCTTCGGCGGAAAGCTTGCCGACCAGCACCGTGCAGGCGCCGCAGTCGCCCTCGGCGCAGCCTTCCTTGGTGCCGCGCAGCGACCGGTTGAGCCGCAGCCAGTCGAGCAGCGTCATGTCGGGCGCGATGTCGGCGAGCGCGACGTCGGCACCGTTGAGGATGAAGCGTATCTCGTTGCGGGTCTTGATCTCTGCCATGGCTCAACTCCCGCGATAGGTCGAGTAGCCGTAAGGCGAAATCAAGAGGGGGACATGATAATGCCGCTCCTCCGCCATGCCGAAGCGGATCGGCACGATGTCGAGGAAAGCGGGCTCTGGCAGGCTGATGTCCTGCCTACGCAAATAGTCGCCGGCGGCGAAGACCAGCTCATATTCGCCGGTGCGGAAATCGGCGCCGGCAAGCAGCGGCGCATCGCAGCGGCCGTCAGCGTTGGTGGTGACGGTCTTCAGATGCGTGCGGCCCTGCCGCTCGATGCGGAAAAGCTCGATCGAGAGGCCCTTTGCCGGCCTGCCGGTCGCGGTGTCGAGCACGTGGGTCGTCAGACGCCCGCCATCGGCTTTCGACGTTTCTGCCACTGGCCGCCTCCCATTTCCAGTACGACCGATTGGCCGGTACAGTCGAACGTTTCAGGTCAATTGTGCGCCAATTAAAGGCGATGCATAAGTCCCGGTCGAGCGGAGTGCGGCAAAAAGCACTTTCAAAAATTTTCGGGGGAATGCTGAAGTACTCCTTTCGATATCTTCATCTCAACCATCGGGCAGGAGCGACCATGCGTTACGAACGGGACATGCGCGGTTACGGGGCCAATCCACCGGACCCGAAATGGCCCGGCGGCGCCTATGTCGCGGTGCAGTTCGTCGTCAACTACGAGGAAGGCGGCGAGAATTGCGTGCTGCACGGCGACAAGGCGTCCGAGGCGTTCCTGTCCGAGATCGTCGGCGCCGCTCCCTGGGTCGGCCAGCGCCACTGGAACATGGAATCGATCTACGAATACGGGGCCAGGGCCGGCTTCTGGCGGCTCCACCGGCTGTTCACCGAAGCCGAGGTGCCGGTGACCTGCTACGGCGTCGCCACCGCGCTCGCCCGCTCGCCCGACCAGGTCGTGGCGATGCAGCAGGCGGGCTGGGAGATTGCCTCGCATGGGCTGAAGTGGATCGACTATCGCGACCACAGCGCGGAGGACGAGCGGCGCGACCTCGAAGAGACGATCAGGCTGCATTACGAAGTGACCGGCGCGCGGCCGACCGGCTGGTACACCGGCCGCACCTCGGTCAACACCGTGCGGCTCGTCGCCGAGGAAGGCGGCTTCGACTATGTCTCCGACACCTATGACGACGAACTGCCTTACTGGTTCGACCGCGGCGGGCTGGAGAAGCCACAGCTCGTCATCCCCTACACGCTCGACGCCAATGACATGCGTTTCGCGACGCCTCAAGGGTTCAACTCGGGCGATCAGTTCTTCGCCTATCTGAAGGACAGCTTCGACACGCTCTATGCCGAGGGCAAGGCGGGGCGGCCGCGCATGATAAATATCGGCCTGCATTGCCGGCTGGTCGGCCGTCCGGGCCGCGTGGCGGCGCTGAAGCGCTTCGTCGACTATGTGAAGTCGCACGACAAGGTGTGGCTGACACGGCGCATCGATATCGCAAAACACTGGCGCGAGATGCATCCCTACCAGGCGCCGGCTTTGCGCCCATCGCGGATGGAGTTCGAGGAATTCGTCTACGCCTTCGGCGGCGTCTTCGAGCATTCGCCCTGGATAGCCGAGCGCGCCTACGAGCTGGAGCTTGGACCCGCGCATGACAGCGCCGGCGGCCTGCACAACGCGCTCTGCCGCGTCTTCCGCGCGGCGACCGAGGCCGAACGGCTCTCCGTGCTCAACGCCCACCCCGACCTCGCCGGCAAGCTGGCGGCGGCCAGGCGGCTGACCCCGGAATCGGCCAAGGAACAGGCCTCCGCCGGGCTCGACGCGCTGACCGACAAGGAGCGCGAGCTGTTCTCGAAGCTCAACGCCGCCTACGTCACCACCTTCGGCTTCCCCTTCATCATCGCGGTCAAGGGCAAGACCAAGGACGAGATCCTGGCGGAGTTCGAGGCGCGCATCGGCAACGGCCGCAGCAATGAGTTCGATACCGCCTGCAAACAAGTCGAGCGCATCGCCCTGCTTCGGCTGAAAGACATGCTCCCGTTATAGGCTTCAAGACATGGATATGATGAAAATGGCCGAGCGAACCTATTACGCGCCGCAAGGCGGCCATCCCGGCCAGCACGAGCTGCTGACCGGCCGCGCGGTCTTCACCGAGGCCTATGCGGTCATTCCCAAGGGTGTGATGCAGGACATCGTCACCAGCCCGCTGCCGTTCTGGGACAAGACGAGGGCATGGATCATCGCAAGGCCGCTCTCGGGCTTCGCCGAGACGTTTTCGCAATACATCGTCGAGGTCCTGCCCGGCGGCGGCAGCGATCGGCCGGAGCTCGACGCCGAGGCCGAGGGCGTGCTGTTCGTGGTGGAGGGCGAGCTCACCGTCTCGCTTGCCGGCAAGAAGAATGTGCTTGCCCCCGGCGGTTTCGCCTTCCTGCCGCCGGCGAGCGCCTGGACGGTGCGCAACGAGAGCGGCGATGCCGTCCGCTTCCACTGGATCCGCAAGGCCTATGAGGCGGTCGACGGCCTCGACGCGCCGGAAGCCTTCTTCACCAACGAGCAGCAGATCGAGCCGAGCCCGATGCCCGGCACCGAGGGACGCTGGGCGACGACGCGCTTCGTCGATCCGGCCGACATGCGCCACGACATGCATGTCACCATCGTCACGCTCAAACCCGGCGCGGTCATCCCCTTTGCCGAGACGCATGTCATGGAGCACGGGCTCTACGTGCTCGAAGGCAAGGCCGTCTACCGCCTCAATCAGGACTGGGTCGAGGTCGAGGCCGGCGACTTCATGTGGCTGCGCGCCTTCTGCCCGCAGGCCTGTTATGCCGGTGGCCCGGGCAACTTCCGCTACCTGCTCTACAAGGACGTCAACCGGCATGCCAAGCTCGGCGGCGCTGGTATCGGGGGTCGTGCGCGGTGACCCGCATCGTCGCCCAGAAGCTAACCCGCGATAACTTCGCTCCGTTCGGCGATGTCATCGACATGAGCGGCGACAACCGCTACCCGATCAATGGCGGCAAGGCGATGCGCTACCACGACCTCGCCACGGCGGAAGCCGCCGGGCCGAATGCGCGCGTGCTGATCTCGATGGTGCGCGGCACGCCCTACGAGATGCCGTTGAAGCTGACCATGGTCGAGCGCCATCCGCTCGGCAGCCAGGCTTTCATCCCGCTGTCGCCGCGCCCGTTCCTGGTGGTCGTCTGCCATGACACCAAGGACGGCCCCGGCGAGCCGCATGCCTTCATCACCGCGCCTGGGCAGGGCATCAACTATCGCCGCAACCTCTGGCACGGCGTGCTGACGCCGATCGGCGAGGAACAGGATTTCCTGATCGTCGACCGCGGCGGCGACGGCTCCAACCTCGAAGAGTGCCATTTCTCGCACCCTTACGAGATTCATCTTCCCTGAACGGCTGAATTCCTTCCATGACCGACATCTCGCTGATCGACCGTCTGCTCGACGTGATCGAGCAAGGCATCGTGCCGAAGACCGCCGAGGGCGTTGCCCACGGCAACAAGCTGTTCGGCGCCGCGATCCTGAGGAAGGACGACCGCACGCTGGTTCTCGCCGAGACCAACAACGAGATGGAAAATCCGCTCTGGCATGGCGAGGTGCACTGCCTGAAGCGCTTCTACGAGATGCCCAAGGCCGAGCGTGTCGACACCAAGGACGCGCTGTTCCTGGCCACTCACGAGCCATGCTCGCTCTGCCTGTCGGCGATCACCTGGACCGGCTTCGACAATTTCTACTACCTCTTCAGCCATGAGGACTCGCGCGACAGCTTCGCCATCCCGCATGACCTCAAGATCCTGAAGGAGGTCTTCACCCTCGATCCCGGCGGCTATAACGCCGAGAACGCCTATTGGAAGAGCTTTTCCATCCGAAAGCTGGTGCGCGCCTTGCCCGAAGCCGAGCGCAAGCGGCTGGAGGCAAGAATCGGCAGGATTTCGGCGCGCTACGATGAGCTGTCCAACGCTTACCAGGCCAGCAAGGCTGAGAATGACATTCCGCTGAACTGACGCGGCTTTTGCCTAGCCTACCTTCGCCTTCTTCAGAACCTCATTTATCCTGGCCTGCCAGCCCTTGCCCGTCGCCTTGAACTTGCTGATGACATCCTGATCAAGGCGGATGGACACGATCTGCTTGGGTTTCTCCGCGGCTGGCCGGCCACGAGCGCGCCTTATGCTCTCGAAAAGCTCCGGAAGCGCTTTCGCGAAAGGCGCGGCTTGCGCCAGTTGTTCATCGGTTGCCTCCGCATCGTCAGGGTCAGCAGCAATCTGTTTTTGAATTTCCGCCTCGTCCTCGTCGGTAAGCGGTCGAATGCGTCGTTTATGGGTGCTCATACGCTGACCTTTCCTTTCGGCTGGCACGACGCATCGAGATTACCGAAATCGCTTCGGAACCAAGCGGCTTGAAGATAACGGCGAGAATGGTCTGCCTGAACTCGCCAATCGCCATTAACCGGCCAGCCTTGGCTGGTAGAACGATTGAAGTCGCAAAAAAATCGAGATCGAGATCGGCGAAGTCTAGACCCCGGTTTTCGAGGTTCGTCACACGCTTCGGCTCATCCCAAACGATTTTCAGGCGAGATCATCCAGTGCGTCTGCGTCGGGCCAAAGTGAATAAACGTAATACATAAATTAGTGCAGCAGCGCAAGTTCAGAGTTAAATGATCGGGGCCGGTCTCAGCATCGTGACAGGTCGCATATTTCGCTGCGCCAGTCGCGAATAGCGTTGAAAGTCGTCGCCAGGCAAGGCGTTATGCGGCCCATGAAAACCGTCACCGATTTCCCCCGCAAGGTCGTCGAATTTCCCGATATGGGTATCGTCATGCCGGACGGCTGCCGGCTGTCGGCGCGCATCTGGATGCCTGAGGATGCGGCCGACAATCCCGTGCCGGCGATCCTCGAGCACCTGCCCTACCGCAAGCGCGACGGAACCATCTTCCGCGATGAGCTGACGCATCCCTATTTCGCCGGCCATGGCTACGCCTCGATCCGCGTCGACATGCGCGGCAACGGCGATTCCGAAGGGCTGATGGACGACGAATATTCCGAGCAGGAATTGCAGGACGCCTGCGACGTCATCGCCTGGGCGGCCGCGCAGCCGTGGTGCAACGGCAATGTCGGCATGATGGGCATCTCCTGGGGCGGCTTCAACTGCCTGCAGGTGGCGGCCAAACAGCCGCCGGCGCTGAAGGCGGTGATCAGCCTGTGCTCGACCGTCGACCGCTATGCCGACGACATCCACTACAAGGGTGGCTGCCTGCTGCTCGAAAATTTCGGCTGGGCCTCGACGATGCTCTCCTACTCGTCGCGGCCGCCGGATCCGGAAATCGCCGGCGGCAACCGCTGGCGCGACCTTTGGCTCAGCCGGCTGGAGAACCAGCCCTTCCTTCTGCCGCTCTGGCTCAGCCACCAGCATCGCGACGGCTACTGGAAACGCGGCTCGATCTGCGAGGATTTTTCCGCCGTTCATGTGGCCGTGCTGTCGATCGGCGGCTGGCATGACGGGTACCGCAACACGATCTCCAACCTCGTCACCAACATCCGGTCGCCGGTCAAAGGCATCGTCGGTCCCTGGATCCACAAATACCCGCATTACGCGGGACCCAATCCTGCCATCGGCTTCCTGCAGGAGGCATTGCGCTGGTGGGATCGCTGGCTGAAGGGTGCGGCGACCGGCGTCGAGGCGGACCCGGACTACCGCGCCTATGTGATGGACAGCGTGCGGCCGGCCCGCTGGCACCCGGAGCGGCCGGGCCGCTGGATTGCGGAACAGGAATGGCCGTCGTCCAACATCAAGGTGCAGGCGATCGGGCTCATTGCCGACGGCGCCAAGCCGGCAATCGTCGCCACGCCGCAAAACTGCGGACTGGCCGGCGGCGAGTATTTTCCCTTCACCTTCGGTCCCGAGCTGCCGGGCGACCAGCGCCCCGACGACGCGCTTTCGGTGTGTTTCGACCAGCCGGAACTCGCCGAGGCGATCGACATCGTCGGCGCGCCGGAGCTTGACATCAGGGTTGCCGCGGACCGCCGTCAGGCCAACATCGCGGTGCGGCTCTGCGACGTGCATCCCGACGGCGCCTCGGAACTGATTTCCTATGGCGTGCTCAATCTCACCCATCGCAACTCGCATGAATTCCCGGAAGCGCTGGTGCCGGGCGAGGCGGTCTCGGCGCGCGTCGTGCTCGACCAGTGCGCCTACCGGGTGCCGGCGGGCCACAAACTGCGCATTGCCGTCTCAAATGCCTACTGGCCGATGATCTGGCCGTCGCCTGAGCCGGTGAGGCTCGAATTGGCGGCGGCAACGCTCAAGCTGCCGTTGCGCCCGCTGGCGAAAGGCGACGAGGTTTCCTTCGCCGAACCGGAAGGCGCGACACCCTGGGCGACCGAGACGATCAGGCCCGCCAATTCGGAACGGCACATCGACCGCAACGAGAAGACCGGGGTCGTCACGCTTTCCATAACCGACGATTTCGGCGAGGTGCGCGACCTTGCGCATGGGCTCGTCCATGGCAGCATCGTCCGGGAGATTTGGGCGATCCATCCCGACGATCCGGAATCCGCCACCGGCAGCACGCACTGGACGCAGACCTTCTCGCGAAATGAGTGGTCGGTGCGCACCGAAACTTTTGCCGACATGCGCTGCGACGCGCAAAACTTCGTTCTCAGCGCCAGGATCGAGGCCTATGAGGGCAACAAACTGGTGTTCGAGCGCGATTTCGAGCAGGCGATTCCACGCGCCCTCGTCTGACCGCTGACAAGATTGGGCCAATTGCGACGCGCCATTTACGCCACGGCATGTCGCATTCGGTCTTGCCTGCTGCTTTCCGTTGCGGTCATTATCTCCTCCAACAAGTAGAAACGACCATAAGGTCGGACCATCAGAGTGAGGAACCCATAATGACAAACGAACTCGACTATCTCAGCCGTCGCGTCGCCGCCGGCAAGCTCAGCCGTCGCGACTTCCTTGGCCGTGCCGCCGCGCTCGGCGTCGCGGCACCCTTCGCCAATTCGCTGCTTTCGAGCGCGGCCCGCGCCGCCGGCCCGGTCAAGGGCGGCACGCTGAAGGCCGGCCTGGTCGGCGGTGAATCCACCAACAGCCTCGATCCGGCGCTGATGATGACGCAGGTGCCCTTCGCCTTCGGCAAGTGCTGGGGCGAAATGATCGTCGAGCTTTCCCCCGACGGCAAGCTCGAGAACCGCATCGCCGAGGAGATCGGCTCTTCGGACGACGCCAAAGTCTGGACGCTGAAGATCCGCGACGGCGTCGAATTCCACAACGGCAAGACCGTGACTGCCGAGGACGTCGCCGCGACGCTCGAACGTCATTCGGACGAGAAGTCTAAGTCCGGCGCGCTGGGCTACATGAAAGGCATCGAGACCATCAAGGCCAGCGGCAAGGAAGTGGTGCTGACGCTCAAGGAGCCGAATGCCGACCTTCCGTATCTGCTCAGCGACTATCACCTGATCGTCCAGCCGAATGGCGGCAAGGACAAGCCCGATGCCGGCATCGGCGCCGGTCCCTACAAGGTCAAGGTCAACGAGCCCGGCGTGCGCCATGTCGGCGAGCGGTTCGCCAATTACTGGCAGGGCGACAAGATGGGCCATGCCGACCAGGTCGAAGTCGTCGTCATCAACGACGCGACGGCGCGCACGGCGGCCTTGCAGGGCGGCCAGGTCAACATGATCAACCGCGTCGAGCCGAAGATCGTCGACCTGATCAAGCGCGTGCCGGGCGTCACCATCCGCAACCACTCCGGTCCCGGCCACTACGTGTTCATCATGCACTGCAACACGGCGCCGTTCGACAACAACGACCTCAGGATGGCGCTGAAACTGGCGATCGACCGCGAGGAGATGCTGAACAAGGTGCTGCGCGGCTACGGCTCGCTCGGCAACGACTTCCCGATCAATGCATCCTATCCGCTGTTCACCGAGATCGAGCAGCGCAAATACGATCCGGACAAGGCCAAGTTCCACTACAAGAAGTCGGGCCATGACGGCTCCATCCTGCTCCGGACCTCGGACGTGGCATTCCCGGGCGCCGTCGACGCGGCACAGCTTTACCAGCAGAGCGCGGCCAAGGCCGGCATCAAGCTCGAGATCAAGCGCGAGCCGGGCGACGGCTACTGGAACGAGGTCTGGAACAAGCAGCCCTTCTGCGCCTCCTATTGGGGCGGCCGCTCGACCCAGGACCAGATGTACTCGACAGCCTACCTGTCGTCGGCCGACTGGAACGACACGCGTTTCAAGCGTCCGGACTTCGACAAGATGGTGCTTGCGGCGCGCGCAGAGCTCGATGAGGCCAAGCGCAAGCAGATGTACCACGACATGGCCGTCATGGTGCGCGACGAGGGCGGCCTGATCCTGCCGATGTTCAATCAGTTCATCGACGCCACGGGGCCGAAAGTCGCGGGCTGGGTGGAGGATCCGCATCAGGAGCTTTGCAACGGCTACGCTTTGGCGAAGTGCTGGCTCGAAGCCTGAGCACGGCCTTGCGGAGATGTCCTCACCCATCGTGAAACTGGTGGCCCAGCGCATTGCGCTGGGCATCCTCCTTCTGCTGGCCGTTTCGGTCCTGATCTTCGCCGGTACGCAGATCCTGCCCGGCGATGTCGCGCAAGCCATTCTCGGACAATCGGCGACGCCGGAGTCGCTGGCCAACCTGCGCGAGCAGCTCGGGCTCAACCAGCCCGCCTATATCCGCTACTTCCACTGGCTGGGCGGGGTGCTCACCGGCGACCTCGGCACGGCCATGTCGAGCGGGCAGGACATCGCGACATCGATCAAGGAACGGCTGTGGAACACGCTTTTCCTGGCCTTCTGGGCGGCGATCGTCGCCATTCCGCTGGCGATCACGCTGGGCCTTATCGCGGTTCGCTATCGCAATGGCTGGGTCGACAAGCTGATCTCAGGCGTGGCGCTCGCCTCGACTTCCTTCCCGGAGTTCTTCATCGGCTATCTGCTGGTCTTCTATTTCGCAGTCCAGCACCAGTGGTTCCCCGCGATCTCCACCGTCTACGACGGAATGTCTCTCGGCGAACGCCTGCAGGCGATCGCGCTGCCGGCGGCGGCTCTGACGCTTGTGGTGCTCGCCCACATGATGCGCATGACGCGCGCGGCGATCCTCAACGTCATGCAGTCGGCCTATGTCGAGACGGCGGAGCTCAAGGGGCTCTCGGCCTTCGCGGTCATCCGCAAGCACGCGTTCCCGAATGCGATCGCGCCGATCATCAACGTCGTGATGCTGAACCTCGCCTATCTGGTGGTCGGCGTCGTCGTGGTCGAGGTGATTTTCGTATATCCGGGCATGGGCCAGTATCTCGTCGACCACGTCACCAAACGCGACGTTCCCGTCGTGCAGGCGGTCGGCCTGATCTTCGCGGCCGTCTATATCAGCCTCAACATCATCGCGGACATCGCGGCGATCGTCGCCAATCCGCGGCTCAGGCATCCGAAGTAAAGGGAGGCGGCGGATATGCTCGACATCAGACGCATTCCCCTGCCTTCGCTGATCGGCCTGGTGCTGACGGCGCTGTTCGTGCTGGCGGCAATCTTCGCGCCGCTGATCGCGCCGCACGGCAACGGCGAGATCGTCGGCGATGTCTGGGAGACGATGTCGTCGGCGCATTGGCTGGGCACCGACAATCTCGGCCGCGATCTCTTGTCCCGCATGATCTATGGCGCACGCATCACGCTGTTCATCGCGGTGCTGGCGACGGCGCTCTCCTTTTCGCTCGGCGCCATCCTCGGCTTTTCGGCGGCGGTGTTCGGCGGCTGGTACGACACGGTCCTGTCGCGTCTCGTCGACCTCTTGATGTCGATCCCGACCCTGATCATGGGCCTCGTCGTGCTGTCGGTGCTGCCGTCCAACCTGGTGACGCTGATCCTGGTCATGGGCATCCTCGACTCGACCCGCGTCTATCGCCTGTCGCGCGCGGTGGCGGTCGACATCAACGTCATGGACTATGTCGAAGCCGCCAAGCTGCGCGGCGAAGGCAGCGGCTGGATCATCTTCCGCGAGATCCTGCCCAATGCGCTATCGCCGCTGGTCTCGGAACTCGGCCTGCGCTTCATCTATGCCGTGCTTTTCCTGTCGACGCTCTCCTTCCTCGGCCTCGGCGTGCAGCCGCCGGACGCCGACTGGGGCGGCATGGTGAAGGAAAACAAAGACGGCATCGTTTTCGGCATTCCGGCGGCGCTCATCCCGGCGGCAGCGATCGCGGCGCTGGCGATCTCCGTCAACCTCGTCGCCGACTGGGTGCTCAACCGCACGACCAGCCTGAAGGGAGGGCGCGGGTAATGGCTGACAGCAAAGCGAATTCCGGCCGGCTCCTCGACATCCGCAATCTGCGCATCGAGGCGACCGTCTATCCGCCCGGCGAGGCGCCGAAGACGATCACCCTGGTCCACGACGTCTCGCTGACGCTGGAGAAGGGCAAGGTGCTCGGCCTGATCGGCGAGTCCGGCGCCGGCAAGTCGACCATCGGCCTGTCGTCGATGGGCTACGGCCGTGGCGGCGTACGCATCACCGGCGGCGAGGTCATCCTCAACGGCCGCGATATCCTGAAGGGCGGCAAGGACGGCTTGCGCAAGCTTCGCGGCCGCGAAGTGTGCTATGTCGCGCAGTCGGCGGCGGCGGCCTTCAATCCGGCCCACCGGCTGATGGATCAGGTGGTGGAGGCCGCGCTCCTGCACGGCACGGCGACCCGGGCGGAAGCCGAGAAACGCGCCGTCGCGCTGTTCAAGAAGCTCAGCCTGCCCAACCCCGAAACCATTGGCGAGCGCTTCCCGCATCAGGTCTCCGGCGGCCAGTTGCAGCGCGTGATGACGGCGATGGCGCTCTGCTCCGAGCCTGACCTGATCGTCTTCGACGAGCCGACCACGGCGCTCGACGTGACGACGCAGATCGACGTGCTGGCGGCGATTAAGGACGCCATCCGCGACACTCATGTCGCGGCTCTATACATCACCCACGACCTCGCCGTCGTCGCGCAGGTGTCGGACGAGATCATGGTGCTGCGCCATGGCCGGCTGGTCGAGTGGGGCGGCACGCGACAGATCATCAAGGAGCCGCGCCAGGAATACACCAACGCGCTCGTCTCCGTGCATGAGATCGAGCACCAGGAGCAGCAGCCCGGCACAGCGCCGGTGCTGTCGGTGAAGAACGTGACGGCCGCCTATGGCGGCGGCCACGTCAAGGTGCTGAAGAACGTCTCGGTCGATATCCATCCGGGCCAGACGCTGGCCGTCGTCGGCGAGAGCGGTTCCGGCAAATCGACGCTGGCGCGCGCCATCACCGGACTGCTGCCGCCGGAGCAAGGCAGCGTCGTCTTCGACGGCCGCACGCTCGCCAACCGGCTGGCCGACCGGCCGAAGGAAGACCTGCGCCAATTGCAGATGATCTACCAGATGGCCGACGTGGCGATGAACCCGCGCCAGACCGTGGGCACCATCATCGGCCGGCCGCTGGAGTTCTATTTCGGCATGAAGGGCCGCGAACGCGACAAGCGCGTCGCCGAGCTGCTCGACGAGATCGAGATGGGCAAGGGCTTCGTCGACCGCTATCCGGCCGAGCTTTCCGGTGGTCAGAAGCAGCGCGTCTGCATCGCCCGCTCGCTCGCCGCCAAGCCGAAGCTGATCATCTGCGACGAGGTGACGTCGGCGCTCGACCCGCTGGTCGCGCACGGCATCCTCAAGCTGCTCCTCAATTTGCAGCAGATCGAGAAGGTGGCCTATCTCTTCATCACCCATGATCTTGCGACGGTGAAGTCGATCGCCGACTCCATCGCGGTGATGTATCGCGGCGAGGTGGTGCGCTACGGCTCCAAGAGCAAGGTGCTGACGCCGCCCTTCGACGCCTATACCGACCTTCTGTTGTCCTCCGTCCCCGAAATGGAGATCGGCTGGCTGGAAAAGGCGATCGCGGGCCGGCGCATGGAGAGCGCGGGCAACTGAAGCGCGTCGCGATCTTTCAGATTCGCTCCATGCGCTTTAGGTTTTTGATTTTACGCATGTCTCCCGAAACCGGTTCCCACTTTCGGGAGACATGCTTTAAGCTGGTTTCCTCTTCTCTTCGCTTCTGAGCCTTGGCCGGATCGGCCAAGGCTCCGATGCTGATCTCTCCCGCAAGACCGCATGGAATTGCCTGTGGCGCTCACTTCCAAACTGCTGCTCATCATCCTCGACGGCGTGCCCTACCGGAACTGGCGCCGGCTGATGGGCAATCTCGAAGGCTGGGTGCAGTCCGGCGAGGCGCAGGTGTGGAAGATGCGCTCCGTGCTGCCGTCAACCTCGGCCTGCTGCTACGCCTCGATCCATACCGGGGTCACGCCGCAGGTGCATGGCATCCTGTCCAACGAGAACCGGTTCCGCGTCGAGCAGCCGGACATCTTCTCGGAGGTCAGCAAGGCCGGCGGCAAGACGGGCGCGGTAACGCATTCCTACTGGTCGGAATTCTTCCGCTCCCATCCGTTCGACCTCGTCGAGGACATGGAATTCGACGAGCCTGGCGGGCCGATCACGCATGGCCGCTTCCACACCATGACCGGATACAATCTCAAGAACCAGATGACGCCGAGCGATGTCGACCTGTTCGCGACGCTGACGATGCTGACCCGCCGCCACGGCATCGACTACGGCATCCTGCACACCTGCACGCTGGACTCGATGGGCCATCGCTTCGGCCATGATTGCCACGAGATGGACCATGCCTGCTACGCGATGGACGGCATGCTCGCCGCCTTCCTGCCCGGCTGGCGCGAAGCCGGCTACGAAGTGATCGTCACCGCCGACCACGGCCAGACGGACCGCGGCCATCACGGCGGCCATGACGACGAGATGCAGGATTTCGCGCTATACTATTTGGGCCCCGGCAAAGGTCCTGCGGCCGACACGCTGCTCGACCAGTTGCAGCTCGCGCCGACGGTGCTGAGCCGGCTCGGCGTGGGAATACCGGCGACGATGACGGCGAAGGTGTTTTTGGTTTAGCTCCCCCTTTTCCGCCCGCAAGGGCGAAGATTGGCAGCTTCGATGTCGGCGTTCTTGCAACATTGGAGATTGGCGAAGGCCAAGCAACTTCGTCATCCACGGGCGGAGCGGGAGCGAAGCGGACGCGCAGACCCGAGGATCCATTCCGTGACCTCGCGCGAAGGGTGCAACGGAGAAAGATTCTGCAACGAGATCAACGCCTTGACGTCACGGAATGGATCCTAGGGTCTGCGCCGCGTCGCTTCGCTCCTTGCTTCGCCCTAGGATGACGACGCGATAGGCGTCTCGGCTTGTCCCCTCACAAGGGGAGAAGGAAAGGCGCCCCACTGGCAACACTCCCTTTCTTCGGTTAGCCTCCGAAAAATCCTTGGCGGAGGGTGAACCTTTTTGGACCGATCAGCGACAGAGCCACGAGGAGCCAGGCGGCTCGACCGGCCATGAACGCGGCGACCGAAACCGATCGCGTGCTTGTCGATCGGGTCGCGAAGGGCGACCGGGCCGCCGTGCGGCTCCTGTTCATGCGTCACCACGCGCGGATCTACCGCTTCGTGGCGCGCCAGACGGGATCGGAAATGATGGCCGACGATATCACCAACGAGGTCTTTCTCGAGCTGTGGCGCCAGGCGCCGGGCTTCGAAGGCCGCTCCGAAGTCTCGACCTGGCTGCTCGGCATCGCGCGTTTCAAGGCACTGTCGTCGCTGCGCAAGAAGAAGGAAGACTGGATCGACGACGATGACGCGGCGCAGGTCCCCGACAGCGCCGACACGCCGGAAGTCGTCACCATGAAGGAGGACAAGGCCGCCGCCTTGCGCCGCTTCGTCGATGCCTTGCCGGAAGAACACCGCACGGTGATCGATCTCGCCTATTACCATGGCCAGTCGGTGACCGAGATCGGCGAAGTGCTCGACATCCCGGTCGCGACCGTCAAGACGAGGATGTTCTACGCCCGTAAGAAACTCGGCGAGGCGCTCAAGGCCGCCGGTTACGACAGGGGGTGGCCATGAGCGCCGCTGAAAAGATGTCGCGCCGCGACGAGATGGAGACGCTGCTGCCGTTCTACCTGAACGGCTCGCTGGAAGGCGCCGAGTTGGAGGCCGTCGAGGAATGGCTGGCCTCCGATCCGGCGGCGATGGCAGCCCTTGGCGAGGCGGAGGCCGAATTCTCCGGCACCGCCGCCGCCAACGAGGCGATCCGGCCGCCGGCCGATGCGCTCTCCCGCTTTGCCAGGGCGCTCGACGCCGAGGCCGGCCCGGTGCGCGCGCCCGCCGGCCAATCGTGGCTCGCCAGGGTTTTCGGCAAGATCACGGCGATACCCGCCGGCGTCGCCTGGGCGGCGGCCGCGGCGCTGCTTGCGCTGGTCGTGGTGCAGTCCTTCGAGCAGCCGGGCGGCAAGGGCAATGACTTCGAGGTGGCCGGCGCCCAGGACGACCTCGCCAAGCTGCCCTTCGCCCTGGTGAAGTTCAAGCCGGACGCCAAGATGGCGGACATCGCCGTCTTCCTCGGCCAGAACGGGCTGAAGATCGCCGGCGGGCCGACTGCCGACGGCGTGTTCCGCGTGACAATTCCGGCCAGCACCGCAGCCGACTACGACAAGCTCTTCGGCCTTGTTGCCGCCCAGCCTTTCGCGGAGGCTGTGCTGCAGGGAAGGAAACCGGCCGATGGCGGCTAAGGCGGTCGTTCTTCATGCGGCGCTCCTGGCGGCGGCGACATTTGTCGCCGCGCCCGCCGTTGCACAGACCAACGACCCGAATCTTTCGCAGAAGCAGATCGACTGCCTCAATGGCAAGACTGCGGCCGGCGCCGATTGCGACAAGGACAGCGGCGGCAGAGACGATGGCGGCAAGCCTGGCGCGGGCACGACGACCGGTGCCGTGTTCTTGCCGGCGCTGATCGTCGACCTGTTCCCGAATCCGCCGGCCGGTCCGGCAACGCCCAATCCCCCGAATGGGACGTCGCCGTCGGCCGGTCCCGCCAATACGCCGACACCGGCTCCCGCGCCGAGCGGACCTGTCACGCCGCCCACCGGGCTCAATGTCGCCGCGCCGCCGCGTGCGGTCAGCGGCGAATTCGTGCCCGACGAGGTGCTGGTGACGGTCGCCGGCGATGCCGGCGCGGTGCAGCAGATCGCCACCGCCTTCGGCCTGCAGGTGCGCTCTGAGCGCCAGTCGCGGCTGCTGGGCGGCACGCTGGTGCGCTTCGGCATTCCCGACGGGCGCCCGGTCGGCGTGGTGCTGGCGCAGCTTGCCGCCGACGGCCGCACGCAGCGGCGCGAGCCCAACCACATCTATTCGCTGCAGCAGGCAGCCGGGATCGTGAACTACGCCTTTGACCGCATCGCGCTCGATTCAAAACAGGCGAGCGGCGAGAATGTGCGCATCGCCGTCATCGACACCGGCATCGACGACACCAACCCGGCGCTGAAGGGCGTGATCGCCGACCAATTCGACGCCATGCCGAACGTGCCGATCGAGAAGCGCGACCACGGCACCTCGGTCGACGGGCTGATCGCCGGCGTCGGCGCGCTGGAAGGCATGGCGCCCGGCGCCAGGATCTACCACGCGCGCGCCTTCGAGGGCGGCAAGTCGACCATGGACGTCATCCTGTCGGCGCTCGACTGGGCGGCGAGCCAGGACGTGCGCATCATCAATATGAGCTTCGTCGGCCCGAAGAACGACCTGCTCGGCACCGCCTGCCGCAATGCGCGGGCGCTCGGCATGGTGCTGGTCGCGGCGGCCGGCAACAACGGGCCGAAGGCGCCCTACGGCTATCCGGCCGCCTTCGATGGCGTCATCGCCGTGACCGCCACCGACGCCAAGGACGGGCTGATGCCGCAGGCCAATCGCGGTGCCTACGTCTTCATCTCGGCGCCGGGCGTGGAAATGGTGGCGCCGAGCGGCGCCGGCTCCGACGTGGTGACCGGCACCTCCTTCGCCGCCGCGATCGTGTCCGGCGCCATCGCCAATCTCATTCATGCCGCGCCCGGCCGCTCGGCCGACGAAATCGAGAGGGCGCTTGCCGCCACCGCGAAGGATCTCGGCCCGAAGGGGCGGGACAATGATTTCGGCTATGGCCTGCTGGACATCAAGGCGGCCGGGGCGGCGAGGGAATAGGTTCTCCTCATCTCGATCTTAGCCAATCCCCAGCATCGAAGGGACATGGCGCCACGGCCGGAGCTGCTATCTCCCTCCTTGAGGGGGAGATGGCCGGCAGGCCAGAGGGGGTCGGTCCGACCGGGCTCGACCTGCTGGTACAGATAGAAGTTGGCGCTCTACGCGCGGCGACCCCCTCTGTCGCCTTCGGCGACATCTCCCCCTCAAGGGCATATGCGCTAAGATAGCTTTGGCATGGCTTGAAATTTGCGTTTTCGCGGTGGCTCACGCCAACGATGCCGCAAGGCATGGAGATTTTGGCGCAAGCTTGCCAAGCGAGGCTGAGTAAAGATCGCTGCGATCAGCGAGGCGACGATCTGGCGGGTGGCGCGCCACAGCAGCGGGCGCCCGTCGCTCAAGGGGGAGAGACACCCAACTCCTGCGAGAGGGGTTCGGTCACAAGCGCGATGAGGAAGTGGGCAAGAATCCAAGGCTTTGCGATCCTTGGGTCTTTGGCGGGAGGCGCGCGCAGCCCGATCAGGCTCTTCAGACGCTTGAAGGCGAGCTCGATGCGCCAGCGCATGCGATAGAGCTTGAGAACCGTGCCGGCGGGAAACTCCTGCCGGTCAAGCGAGGTCACAAGGATGACGAAGCCGGCCGCAATCAGCGTCTCGGGTCGAACCTTGTTGCCCTTGGCCTTGGCTTCCTTGTTGATTTTGCGCCGCGCTTCTTGTGCCGCTGCCTCGGATTTGCGCAAGGCGATCAGGCGCATCTTCACAGGCTCGCCCTTCTTGAGGGCCAACCGGACAGGCGTTTCGAAGACTTCCTCGCGGCGGCTCTCCAGGTAGCCGATGAGATCGAACGCCTTGCCGTTGGCGTCGAGCCATCGCGCATTCTTCCACGACGCGCGCACGACAACGTCGCCGCCTTGCGCCATGACCCTTGCGATCCGCTCGGCCTGCAGATAGGCGCGGTCGCCGATGCGGATCTCGCCCGCCACCACCGGCACGCGGTCGATCAGCTCGGCCTCGCTTTGGTCGGTGATCTCGAGGAAATCGAACTGCTCGCGCTCAAGCTCGAAGGCGCAGTGCATGCGCCAAAGGCCATTGTTCTTCTTCTCATGCGCACCGGCCTTGGCAACCGCCGTCGCATCGAGGATGCGGATCAGCCGGCCCTTGGCCAAGCCTTTTTCCTCGCGCTTCAAAAGATGCCCAATCAACTGCTGCAGCCACGGCCCTGCATTGCGCAGCCGGCCGAGCAAGGCCACGTCCGAGATGTCGGCAATCCCGCTCGCCGCCGCCCAGGCCACGACGCCCCGCATGCCCACCTTGCCAAGGCAGTAAGCCAATGTCAGGCGCAACAGATCGCACGCCGACCGGATACCCCGCGGTCGCAGGAACGCCTTCGTCTCGCGCGCACTTCCTGCGATCAACTCTTCGCCGCCGAGAAGCGCAATCGTCTCGGCCCAGCCGTCATCAACAAGTGATTCGTGTGTCATCCTCAGCGTAGAATCACAACCGATTCCGCGCTGCAACACCTATCTTAGCGCCTATGCCCTCAAGGGGGAGATTACGGCGTCGCCCCGTCGCCAATCTACCGCACGATCCTATCCCGGCGCGCCGGCCACCGATCCCCTCACCACCAGATCGACCGGCCAGACTTCGCCTCGCTTCCCCTCTTCCAGCCCGGAGATGCGCGCCGCGAGGCGCTCGGCGACGCGGGCGCCGGCGAGGCGGATCGAGGAGCGCGTGGTCGACAGCGGCACCGGGAAATTTTCGGGCCGCAGCCAGGGGAAGACGTCGTCGTGAGCGACCAGCGACAGATCCCCCGGAATGGTCAGGCCGAGATCGCGCACGGCGCGCACCACGCCCAGCGCCATGATCAGACTGGAGCAGACGATCGCCGTCGGCGGCTCGCTTTGCTCGAGCAGGCGGCGGGCGGCGTGATAGCCGTTTTCTTCGGTCATCGTCAGCGAGCAGATGTGGCGTTCGCCAAGTGTAAGCCCGCTCGCGGCAAGCGCCCGGCGCACGCCGCGCTCGCGATGGATGGCGAAAGTCTCGCGGTCGTCGCCATTGATCAGCGCCAGCCGCTTGTGACCGAGCTGGACGAGAAGCCTCGCCGCCTCGTGGAAGGCGCCCTCATTGTCGATGTCGAGATACGGGTAGTCGAAATCGAAACCCTCGCTGCGACCGTGGACGATGAAGGGGATGCCCAGCGTGTTGACCAGCGCCAGCCGCCGGTCGGCGGGGCGCGGCGAGGAGATGTAGACGGCATCGACCTGACGGTTGGCGACGATACGCCGGTAGGTGGTCTCCTGGTCGTCGGCATCGGCGGGCGAGAGCACGAGGTCGAGTTCGTGCGAGCGGGCATAGTCGCCGAGGCCGGAGAGGAACTCGACGAAATGCGGATCGATGTCGACGGTGTTGCCGGTCGGCAGCACATAGCCGATCATGCCCGATTTGCCGGTGGCCAGCCGCCGCGCGCTGGGGTTCGGCCGGTAGCCATGGCGCTTGGCGGCATCCATCACGCGGCGCCGCGTCTCCTCGTTGACCTCCGGGTAGCCGTTCAGCGCGCGGCTTACCGTGGTCTGCGAAAGCGACAGCATGTGCGAGAGTTGCTTGAGGTTCATCGGAGGCCTCCAGCCTCAAAGCGCTTTAAATTTGAATCGATCCGATGACGACTGGCGATGCCGCCAGACGGAATGACCTTAGTGTCGGCAAAAGGCAGTTTGAAGCAAAAATTGCTGCTGCAGCGCCAAAAAAGCATGCTGCAATGCACTTTCTCGCCAGTCGCGAAGAAATTTAAATCGATTAGTGCCGCAACCCTCTTGACTTCCGGCCAATTCAATGGCGAGATCGACAAAGCCAAAGCGCTTTGGAAGACTCTCCGAAAGGTTGCGGTTGCCTTCTCGCTGAGTCACAGTTCCGCGGGCGTCGGCGGACGAGATGGAGGTTTCGTCCGAACTGTTTGACCACTGGGAGGAATTGCGATGAAGAAAATGCTTCTCTTGGGCGCCGCGTTCGCCGCGCTCGCCTTCAGCCTGCCGGCGCAAGCCGAACTGAAGTTCAAGCCGGGCGAGGACCCGCGTTTCCACTGGGCGAACTACGACGAGCTCAAGAAAGTCGATCTCAAGGGCGAGACGCTGACCATCTTCGGGCCGTGGCGCGGCGAGGACGAGGGCCTGGTGCGCACCGTTCTGGAATATTTCCAGGAAGCCACCGGCGCCGAGATCAAATACTCCTCGTCGGAGAATTACGAACAGCAGATCGTCATCGACACCCAGGCCGGCAGCCCGCCCAACATCGCCGTGCTGCCGCAGCCAGGCCTCATCCAGGACCTCGCTTCCAAGGGCCTGCTCACTCCGCTCGGCGACGACACCGCCAAATGGGTGAAGGACAATTACGGCGCCGGCCAGTCATGGGTCGACCTCGGCACCTTCAAGGACAAGGACGGCAAGCCAGGCTTCTTCGCCTTCCCCTACAAGGCCGACGTGAAGTCGCTGGTCTGGTACTCGCCGGACAATTTCGAGGAAGCCGGCTACAAGGTGCCGAAGACGCAGGAAGAACTCGCCGACCTCGAGAAGAAGATCATCGCCGACGGCGGCAAGCCCTGGTGCATCGGCCTCGGCTCCGGCGGCGCCACCGGCTGGCCGGCGACCGACTGGGTCGAGGACATCATGCTGCGCACGCAGACCCCCGAAGTCTACGACAAGTGGGTGAAGAACGAGATCCCGTTCAACGATCCGGCCGTGGTCAACGCCATCGACATCTTCGGCAAGATCGCCACCGATGACAAGATGGTCGACGGCGGCGCCAAGGCGGTCGCGGCGACCGACTTCCGCGACAGCCCGAAGGGGCTCTTCTCGGTGCCGCCGAAATGCTACATGCACAAGCAGGCCTCGTTCATTCCGACCTTCTTCCCGCAGGGCACCAAGATCGGCCAGGACGCCGACTTCTTCTACTATCCGCCCTATGCCTCCAAGCCCGATCTCGGCACGCCCGTGCTCGGCGCCGGCACGCTGGTCATGATCACCAAGGACTCCAAGGGCGCGCGTGCCTTCATCGACTTCCTGAAGATGCCGCTGGCGCACGAGATCTGGATGGCGCAGGGCGGCTTCGTGACGCCGTACAAGGCGGTGAACAAGGAAGCCTATGCCAGCGAAGCGCTGAAGAAGCAGGGCGACATCCTGGCCAACGCCTCGACGTTCCGCTTCGACGGCTCGGACCTGATGCCCGGCAAAATCGGCGCGGGCTCCTTCTGGACCGGCATGATCGACCTGGTCGGCGGCAAGTCCGCCCAGGACGTCGCCACCGACATCCAGAAGAGCTGGGATGCCATTAAGTAAGCCGCCGGACGCGGCTGAACTCAGACCTTATTGATCCTCCTACTGGATCCGGGCCACGGCCCGGATCCGACCGGCGGTCCACGCCGGAAGCCTTCGCGTTCGATTGTTCCGGATAATGCATGTCGCCCAAAAGTGCGCAGCGGTTTTGGAGAGACGACATGCATCAAAACAGAGACTTAAAGCGCATGGAGCGAACTTGAAAGATCGCGGCGCGCTTTAAGTACAATCGGTGCATCCAATCGCCAGGACTTGCCTGGCCGGTCATGCGCAAGGAGAGGGACCTATGGCGGCTCAGATTTTCTCGGCCATATTCGTCATCATCATCGGCGTCGGCGGCTGTATCGCCTATTTCTGGGGCGCCAACAAACTGCTCGACGTCGTCTTCCCGTCGCGCGGCGTCTCCGGCACTGCCGCCGTCGACAATCTGCGCCGGCAGGGGCTGGTCCGGCCGTGGCTTTTCGTCGGGCCGGCGATGATCATCCTCACCATCTACCTGATCTACCCGGTCGTCGAGACGCTGAGGCTATCCTTCCTCGACCGCGGCGGTGCGAGCTTCGTCGGCCTCGCCAACTACGAATGGGCGTTCGGCGATCGCGAGTTTCGCAACTCGATCCTCAACAACATCATCTGGCTCGCCGTGGTGCCTGCCGCATGCACCTTCCTCGGGCTTGTCATCGCCGTGCTCACCGACAAGATCTGGTGGGGCACGATCGCCAAGAGCCTGATCTTCCTGCCGCTGGCGATCTCCTTCGTCGGCGCCAGCGTGATCTGGAAATTCATCTATGAGTATCGCGGTGAAGGCCAGGTCCAGATCGGCCTGCTCAATTCCATCATCCAGTATTTCGGCGGCCAGCCGCAAGTGTGGATATCGCTGCCCTTCTGGAACAACTTCTTCCTGATGGTCATCCTGATCTGGATCCAGACCGGCTTCGCCATGGTGATCCTATCCTCGGCGCTGCGCGGCATTCCTGAGGAGACGATCGAAGCCGCGGTCATCGACGGCGCCAATCCGTTCCAGATCTTCTGGAAGATCATGGTGCCGCAGATCTGGGGCACGATCGCCGTTGTCTGGACCACCATCACCATCCTGGTGCTGAAGGTGTTCGACATCGTGCTGACGATGACCAACGGCCAATGGAATAGCCAGGTGCTCGCCAACCTGATGTTCGACTGGATGTTCCGCGGCGGCGGCGACTTCGGGCGCGGCGCGACCATCGCCATCA
This sequence comes from Mesorhizobium sp. WSM4904, assembly GCF_029674545.1. Taxonomy (NCBI): domain Bacteria; kingdom Pseudomonadati; phylum Pseudomonadota; class Alphaproteobacteria; order Hyphomicrobiales; family Phyllobacteriaceae; genus Mesorhizobium; species Mesorhizobium sp. WSM4904. The sequence continues at coordinate 406,447 of NZ_CP121354.1, forward strand.
TCATCATGATCGCGGTCATTCCGATCATGGTCTGGAACATCCGCCAGGCCAACAAAGAGACGGGAGGGCACTGAGATGACCGCCAAGACCGGAAAGTCCTTTGCCAGCCGCTTCGGCGTCCACATTGCGGTGCTCGTCTTCGTGGCGATCTGGACCGTGCCCACGCTCGGCATCCTCGTCTCGTCGCTGCGCGACAAGGACCAGATCATCGCGTCCGGCTGGTGGAATTCCTTCGCCAGTTCCAGCCAGACCGAAGCCGGACGGCTGCCGGCCGCTTCGGCGCAGGCGCAGAAGGACGGCAAATACGTCATCGAGGGCAATATCTTCGGCGACGGCGCCAAGCGCAACATCAGCGCCTTCGGCGTCAAGTCGTCGGCGCCGACACAATACGCGGCCGGAACGGCCGCCGATCTCGGCGACGGCGTCACCTTGCAGATGAATGCCGACGGCAGCTTCGTTCTTTCCTCGCCTAAGGCCTTCGAGGGCGAGCGCGGCCAGCGCGTCTATTTCGCCTCGTCGGCACCGCCGAAGTTCACCACCGACAATTACAAGACCGTGCTGTTCTCGGAAGGCATCGGCCGCTCCTTCATGAACTCGCTGACGGTGACCATTCCCTCGACGGTCATCCCGATCCTGATCGCCGCATTCGCGGCCTATGCGCTGGCCTGGATGCGCTTTCCCGGCCGGGCGCTCTTGATCGCCGTCATCATCGGTCTGCTGGTGGTGCCGCTGCAGATGTCGCTGATCCCGCTGTTGAAACTCTACAATGGCGTCGGCAGCTTCTTCGGCGTGCCGTCGAAGACCTATCTCGGCATCTGGCTGGCGCATACCGGCTTCGGCCTTCCCTTCGCCATCTATCTGCTCAGGAGCTACATCGCCGGCCTGCCGCGCGAGATCATGGAATCGGCGCGCATCGACGGCGCCAGCGACTTCGAGATCTTCGTCAAGATCGTGCTGCCGCTGTCCTTCCCGGTGCTCGCCTCTTTCGCCATCTTCCAATTCCTGTGGGTATGGAACGATCTTCTGGTGGCGATGGTTTTCCTCGGCACCGAGGCCGATCAGATCGTGCTGACGGCCAAGCTCAACGCGCTGCTCGGCTCGCGCGGCGGCGACTGGGAGATCCTGACGACGTCGGCCTTCGTGACCATCATCGTGCCGCTGATCGTCTTCTTCTCGCTGCAGCGCTATTTCGTCCGCGGGCTGCTTGCCGGCTCGGTGAAAGGAGGTTGAGACAATGCAATCGGCTTTGAAGGCGACTTCGAGACCAGACCCCGCCGTCGACCGCGACTGGTGGCGGGGCGCGGTGATCTACCAGATCTATCCGCGCTCCTATCAGGACTCGAATGGCGACGGCATCGGCGACCTGCAAGGCATTGTGCGGCGGCTGCCCTACATCGCCTCGCTGGGCGTCGACGCCATCTGGATCTCGCCCTTCTTCAAATCGCCGATGAAGGATTTCGGCTACGACGTGTCGGACTATTGCGACGTCGATCCGATGTTCGGCACGCTGGCCGATTTCGACGCGCTTGTCGCGGAAGCCCATCGGCTGGGTCTCAAGGTGATGATCGACGAGGTCCTGTCGCACACCGCCGACATCCACCCCTGGTTCAAGGAAAGCCGCTCCAGCCGGACCAATCCGAAAGCGGACTGGTACGTGTGGGCGGACGCGAAGCCGGACGGCACGCCGCCCAACAACTGGCTGTCGATCTTCGGCGGCTCGGCCTGGCAGTGGGACACCAGCCGCCAGCAATACTACATGCACAATTTCCTGGCCGAGCAGCCCGACCTCAACTTCCACAACCGGCAAGTGCAGGACGCGCTGCTCGACGTTACCCGCTTCTGGCTGGAGCGCGGCGTCGACGGTTTTCGGCTCGACACCATCAATTTCTACTTCCACAGCCAGGGATTGGAGGACAATCCGCCGCTGCCGCCGGAAGAGCGCAACGACCAGACGGCGCCGGCGGTGAACCCCTACAACTACCAGGACCATATCTACGACAAAAGCCGGCCGGAAAACCTCGGTTTCCTCGAGCGTTTCCGGGCCTTGCTCGACGAATATCCGGCGCAGGCCGCGGTCGGCGAGGTCGGCGATTCGCAGCGCGGGCTGGAAGTGGTGGCCGCCTACACCGCCGACGGCAAGCGCGTTCACATGTGCTATTCCTTCGACTTCCTGGCGCCGGAAAAGATCAGTGCGGCCAAGGTACGCGCGGTGCTGGAGGCCTTCGGCCAGGTCGCCAGCGACGGCTGGTCCTGCTGGGCCTTCTCCAATCATGACGTGATGCGCGTGGCCTCGCGCTGGGCCGCCAACGAGGCGGATCCGACCGCCTATCTCAAGGTGATCTCGGCGCTCTTGATGTCGCTGCGCGGCTCGGTCTGCATCTACCAGGGCGAGGAACTCGGCCTCGGCGAGGCCGAACTCAAGTTCGAGGATCTGCAGGACCCCTACGGCATCCGTTTCTGGCCGGAATTCAAGGGCCGCGACGGCTGCCGCACGCCGATGGTGTGGGAAGCGGCGGCCAAAAATGGCGGCTTCTCGACCGCAAGACCCTGGCTGCCGGTGCCGGGCAAGCATCTTTCGCAGGCGGTCAACGTGCAGCAGGGCGATGCGAACTCGCTGCTCGAGCACTATAGGCGCTTCCTCGCCTTCCGGCGCCAGCACCCCGCGCTGGGCAAGGGCGATATCGATTTCATCGAAAGCGATGGCGATACCGTCGCCTTCACGCGACGCGAAGGCAACGAGCGTATCGCCTGCGTCTTCAACCTCGGCAGCAAGCCGGCCGAGATCGATTTCGGCAAAGGCTCGCTGCAGCCCTTGCCGGGACATGGCTTTTCGGGACAAGCTGGCACCGGGACCATCCGCCTCGGCGGCTATGGCGCCTGGTTCGGGCGGATCGACTGAGTTTGGCGACAGACAATCACTGGGAGGAAGAAAACATGGCCGATGTCACCCTGAATCAGGTGAAGAAATCATACGGCAATCTCAACATTCTCCACGGCATCGACCTCGACATCAAATCGGGCGAGTTCATCGTCTTCGTCGGACCGTCGGGCTGCGGCAAGTCGACCTTGCTGAGGTCGATAGCCGGCCTGGAGGAGATCACGTCCGGCGTGCTCCAGATCGACGGCGAGGTGGTGAACGACGTGCCGCCGTCGAAGCGGGGCATAGCCATGGTGTTCCAGTCCTATGCGCTCTATCCGCATATGACCGTCTACGACAACATGGCCTTCTCGATGAAGATCGGCAAGGAAAGCAAGGCCGAGATCGACAAGCGCGTGCGCCAGGCGGCGGAAATCCTGCAGCTCACCAAATATCTCGACCGCCTGCCCAAGGCGATGTCGGGCGGCCAGCGGCAGCGCGTCGCCATCGGCCGCGCCATCGTGCGCAATCCGAAGGTGTTCCTGTTCGACGAGCCGCTGTCGAACCTCGACGCGGCGCTGCGCGTCGCCACCCGCATCGAGATCGCCAAGCTGAAGGAGCAGATGCCGAACACGACGATGATCTACGTCACCCACGACCAGGTCGAGGCGATGACGCTGGCGGACCGCATCGTGGTGCTGAAGGAAGGCGTTGTCGAGCAGGTCGGCACGCCGATGGAGCTCTACAAGCGGCCGGGCAACCTGTTCGTCGCCCAATTCATCGGCTCGCCCGCCATGAACATCCTGCCGGCGAAGATCGAGAAGGCCGGCAACCCGACCGTGGTCAGCCATGTCGGCGACCGCAAGGCGACCGTGCCGATCGCGACGCCCGCCTCGGCCAACGGCGCCGCGGTGAGCTTCGGCGTGCGGCCGGAGGATCTCGCGATCGCCACCGGCACGGATTACCTGTTCGAAGGCAAGGTGGACTATATCGAACAGCTCGGCGAGGTTCAGCTCGTCTATGTCGATATCGGCCGCACCGACCTGCCGCTGGTGGCCAAGCTGCCCGGCAATGTCGAGGTCAAGCGCGGCGAGACCTTGCGGCTGAACGCCAGCGCCGGCGACCTGCACATCTTCGACGCCGACGGGCACTCCTTCACGCTGCATCGCGAGGAGGCGAAGGCGGCCTGACACCGGCTAAAGCAATTCCAGGAAAGGTGTAAGCGGCTTTCCGTTCGGAATTGCGTAAAAACAAAGAGATAGAGCGGTTCGCCGTTTCCGTGAAACGGTGAAACGCTCTGGAGTGGAATTGCTTTAAGCAGCACCTGCCAAGAAAGAGCGGCGGGCATGGCCCGCCGCTCTTTTCTTACTTGGAATGCCGGCTTGGAATGCCGGAGGCTTAGCGGCCGAACAGGTTTCGGTCGCTGCCCTGCGGGGCCGACTTCTGCGCGTCGTTCGACGAGTTCAGCAGCTTGCGGACCGGCGAGTCGGAGCCGACCGACGAGGTGCGGGTGGTGTCGACTGCAGCAGCCGGCTGGTTGGCGCCGTTGGAGCCGTAGTTGTCGCTGGCCGCAAAGGCAGCGCTGGACAGGGCCAGAACGGCCGCGGTGGCAAGAACAATCTTCTTCATTTTCAGTACTCCTGAATTCTTGGAGGCGGCGGGTGAACCCCGCCGTCCGTCTCCTGTCGGCCATGGCCCCTCATTTTCGGATCACGGCCGCGCTTCGGCAGTTAGTTGTTGCCGAAGAGGTTGCGGTCAGCACCCTGAGTGACCGGCTGCTGAGCGGCCGGAGCCGACTTGTGGGTCGAAGCCGTGTAGGACGTGTCGACCGCGGCAGCCGGCTGGTTGGCGCCGTTGGAACCATAGTTGTCGCTCGCGGCGAAGGCGCTGCCGGAAATGGCCAGAAGGGCGGCGGCAGTGAGAACAATCTTTTTCATTTTTGGTACTCCAGTATCTTTTTTTTCCGTCCGTCTAGCGGCGTGTCTTGGGAATGAAATCGCGTCGTTCGGACAGCCCCGATGTGGGTGAGCCGGCTGCCGGATTCCAATCACGAAGTTGTTCCGGCTGGACCATGAGCCCACACCTTGAAATTATGATAAGCATGCCTACCATCTATTTTTTTGCTTTTAAATCAGTGTGTTACATGATCATGGCACTTGACTCACCAAGTGTATCGGAGTGCCAATGTTCACCCGTCCTGCACGCACCGTCAACAGAAACGAACCGTTCGGTTCGATTTTAGAATCTCCTAATAGTCACTTTTCGATACTGTTGACCCTTTTGAGGCTGATCGGGGACGCGATTCGGAGGCGGTGCCGGCCACAGGTCCATGCCGCTTCAAACCCCGTAGCGCTCCGTACGGATGAGCGCTGCCGGAACGCCGGCGTCGATGATGGCTTCAGCGGCGGCCGACACGAATGCATTCGAGCCGCAAACATAGGCGAGCCGGGGCGCCTTCGGCAGCCGTTCCATGGCCTGCACCATCATATGGGCGTCGATGCGCCGGGAATAGTCGGAGGGGCGGCGGGCTTGCTCGCGCGTCAGCGTCAGCACCAGATCGAAGCCGTCGCGGCGGTTGTCGAGGCCGATCAATTCATCGCGGAAGATCACTTCGTCCCAGGTCCGCGCCGAAAACACCAGCGCGACCGGCGCAGCCGATCTTTGCAGGGTGCGGTGGCGCACCATCGCCATCAGCGGCACCACGCCGGAACCGCCGCCGACCAGAAGGATCGGCCCGCCGTCGCTCACCTCCCAGATGAAGTGGCCGCCGAGCGGTCCACGCAATTCGATCTCGTCGCCGACCTCCGCCACGTCGTGGAAGAAAGGCGAAACCTCGCCATCGTCGAGCCGCTCGATCGCCAGCTCGATGGCGGCGCCTGCTTCAGGCGCCGAGGCAATGGAATAGGAACGGCGCGCCTGATAGCCGTCCGGCGCCGTCAGCCTGACATCGACATGCTGCCCCGCCAGATGGGTGAACGGACGCGACGGCTGGAACCAGAAGCTGGTGACGCGCGGCGTGCGCTTTTCGACGCGGCTGATCGTGGCCGTCTGCCACGGCGACTGCGGCTGCGGTTCGGCGCTCATGGGTCACCTTTCACGGGGTCGCCCCTCATGGGTCACCCTTCATGGGATCGCCCCTCATGGATCGCCCCTCATGAATCGCTTGAATAGCGCTGCTCGCGCCAGGGGTCGCCATACATGTGATAGCCGCGCAACTCCCAAAAACCAGGCTCGTCGCGCTCGGTGAACTGCAGACCGTTCACCCATTTGGCCGACTTCCAGAAATAGAGGTGCGGCACCAGGAGCCGCGCGGGTCCGCCGTGGTCGGGAGCGATCGGCTTGCCCTCGTAAAACAGCGCCACCATCGCCTTGCCGGTAACGAGGTCCTTGGTCGGCACATTGGTGGAATAGCCGTCGAAGGAATGCGCCAGCGTGAAGCCAGTCGGCGGCTCGATGCCGGCATCGGCGAGGATGTCGTCGATCAGCACGCCCTGCCAGGGCGTGTTGAACTTGGTCCAGGCGGTCACGCAATGGATGTCGCGTGTCATCTTGTTTTGCGGCAGGGCGTTGAATTCGGCCCAGTTCCATTTCTTGATCGGCTTTGGCCCATGCTTGAGCGTGAAGGACCAGTCCTCGGTGCGCAAGCGCGGCGTCGGCCCTGCCGAGAGAACCGGAAAACCCTGTTCCAAGTACTGCCCCGGCGGGATGCGCGCATCGGTGTCCGATGGAGGACGCCGTCCGGAAAAGAAGCCGCGGGTGACCATCGAGACGCCTCCTTCGATTGGGCAGGTTGTGCCGCAGTCTTCTCGAAGACGCCCCGACGGGCAACCGGTTTCTTGGAAGAGGACCTGCCGACTGGATATTTGTTTGACGCAATTTCGGACGGAAAACCGCGACGCAGTTTTTCTGAAATTGCTCCCCGCCGGCAGGTCCTTGCGGGCAATCACCCGGCGGCGAAAGGCACGGCGACGAATATCTGCGCGTCGGCGCGATCGACCAGCAGCAGCACCGACTTCTTGCCGGATTTGGCGGCTTCGGCGATCGCCTGGTTCGCCTGCCTGGCGCTCCTCACCGGCGTCTGGTCGACGGCAACGATGACGTCGCCGGGCTGCAGGCCGGCGGCCGAGGCCGCCTTGTCCGGATTGACACGCTCGATCACGGCGCCGCGCTGGTTGTCGGCGAGGTTGAGTTCCTGACGGATGTCAGGCGTGAGATCGGTCAGGCCAAGGCCGAGCGACGGCACGCCCAGGCCCTGTCCGGCCGGCGGTTTGCTCCCTTGGCCAGCTGAAGCGGTCTGCGTATCCTCGGTGTTGCGGCCGACATCGGCCGAGATCTGGAGCGCCTTGCCCTTGCGCCAGACGTTGAGCGTCTCCTTGGCCCCGGGCGCGACGTCGGCGACGGCGCGCGACAGGTCCTTCGGATCCTTGATCTCCTGGCCGCCGAAACCGGTGATCACGTCGCCGGTCTTGATACCGGCCTTGGCCGCTGGCGACCCGTCGGTGACCTGGGCGACCAGCGCGCCGCCAGGATGATCGAGGCCGATGGCGCTGGCGACATCCGGCGTGACAGGCTGGATCTGCACGCCGAGATAGCCGTATTCGATATCGCCGCCCTTCATCAGCTTGGCGACGACCTTTTGCGCCTGGTTCGATGGGATGGCGAAGCCGACGCCGACGCTGCCGCCGTTGGGCGAATAGATCGCGGTGTCGATGCCCACGACATTGCCGCTGACGTCGACCAGCGGACCGCCGGAATTGCCGTGATTGATCGGCGCGTCGATCTGGATGAAATCGTCGAACGGCCCGCTGTGCAGGTCGCGGCCGCGCGCCGAGACGATGCCGGCGGTGACCGTGGTGCCGATGCCGAAGGGGTTGCCGATCGCCAGCACCTGGTCGCCGGTCATCAGCTTGTTGGAATCACCCCATTTGACGATCGGCAGCGGCTTGCTCGCCTTGATCTTGAGCACCGCCAGATCGTTCTTGGCATCGTGGCCGACGAGCTTGGCGGGTAGCTCGGTGCCGTCGTCGAGCGTCACCTTGATCGAGGTCGCACCGTCGACGACATGGTTGTTGGTGACGATGGTGCCGTCCGAGCCGACGATGAAGCCGGAGCCCAAAGCCTCCTGCCGCGGCGACTGCTGCGGCGGCGTCTTCGGCATCGGAATGCCCTGGTCGCCGAAGAACTGCTGGAAATACTGATCGAAGGGCGAATTGCCGTCGAAGGGCGAGCCATCGCCCATCGCTCCGGGCTGCGCCTTCATCATGGTCGTCACGGTCACGACAGCTGGCTTGGCGATGGCGACGACCGGCGCGAACGAGCCGTTGGGGGCGGTGATGCCGGCGACGGGGGTCTGGGTCGTCGCGGCCACATTGCTCAAGCCGCTGTTGCCCTCATTTTGCGCAAAGGAGACGACAACGGGGGTAATGATCAGCGCAGCGCCCAGCAGGGCCGCGACGCGATGTCTGCGAAAAATGCTGATGGGTGACATGGTCGTTTCTGTCCGGGCGAGAGTTGATCCGGCGCCGCGGGTGGTTCTCAGGGGACGCGCCCGTCGGTGTGTCGGCGACCGGGATTGCCTGTCTCGCCATGCATGGCAGCCGGCCGGATCGACAGCCTTGCATCTAGGGCGTGGAATGGCCCGAATTAGGGTTTTGGCACGACCTTACGAAGATTTAATTCAGAGAACGCTCACGAACCGCTCTCTCCGGCGCAGGTAGGCGGATGCGATCTCGCGCATGCGCTGGCCATTGAAACTCGGGCCATGACCGCCATGGCCGATACGTATCGGCAGGTCGAGCAGCCGCTGCATGGTGCGGCAAAAGGCAGCACGATCCGAATCCGGCAGATCGTCAATCAGCATGCCGTCATAGATCGCGTCGCCGGCGAAGAACAGGCCGTCGGCTTCGTCAAACAGCCCGATCGAATCCGGCGAATGTCCCGGCAGATGCAGCACGCGGAATTTCCGGTCGCCGAGATCGACGATATCGCCTTCGTCGAGCGCTCGTGTGAGCGGCGCCGACGGGATTCGATAGTCGGCCGCCTTCCAGGCGGGCGCCGGCAGCTTTGATACCGCGCCGTCGAGATTGTGGAACATGTAAGCATAAGTGACGGCATCATCCATGTCGTCGAACTGCGCCGCGCTGACCTTCGGCCCCATGCGCAGCGGGAATTCGTGCAGCGAGCCGACATGGTCGAGATGTATGTGGGTGGCGACGACGATCAGCGGTTTGCCAGCCGGCGTTTCGATCTCGGGCGCCAGCGGCCAGATGCCCATGCCGGTGTCGACCAGCAGGTCGGCATCACGGCCCTCGAGATGCCAGATGTTGGCGCGCACGAAATCGTGCACGAAGGGCTCGGTCAGCATCGTCGTCCTGGCATCGACAATCGCCTTGCCGAACCAGTCGCCCACAACGAGGTCGCCCATCAGACGAACGGCTTCCCGACCTTGTATTTTTCCGGCACCAGCCGCTTGAGATAGGCCATGCCGGCCTCGGACAACTGGTTGACGTCCGGCTTCATAAAGTTGTCCGGCATGTGGCGCGTCTTGCCGGCGACCGCCTTCAGCGGCACCTTCTTCAGCACGGTCTTTTCGCCATCATATTGCAGCGCCACCGAGCCGCCGCCCTCCTCGGCGACGGCAACCGCGAAGGCGCCGGCATCGAAGGCCTCCTTGGCGTCGACGGGGCTGATCGCGCCGACATAGCCGCGCGGCATGTAGCCCAACGCGTCGACGCGGGCCCGCTTGCCCGGCAGGCCTTCGGCCAGCGCCCGCTCGAGCGCCGCCGGCAGGTCGCTGCCCGACAGTTTGACGTTGCCGTGCTGGTCGCGCTCGAGCTTTTCCGGCGGCACCAGGCTTTCGACCAGCGCCTTGCCGTCGGCGGTGCTGACGCCCTCCGAAACGGCGACGATGCAGCGCTTGTGGCGGTCGAGCGTCCTACGCACATCGTCGATGAAACGCTCGGCGGAGAAGGCGCGCTCCGGCACATAGACCAGATGCGGGCCGCTGTCGGAATCGAGCTGCCAGGCAGCGGCGGCGGCGGTCAGGAAGCCGGCGTGCCGGCCCATGACGATGCCGACATAGATGCCAGGCAGCGCGCGGAAATCGAGATCGACGGAGAGGAAGGCGCCGGCGACGAATTCGGCAGCCGAAATGAAGCCAGGCGTGTGATCGTTCTCCTCGAGATCGTTGTCGATGGTTTTCGGAGCATGCACGAAGGCCATCGTGCCGCCGGCGGCATCGGTCAGGATCTGCTGGGTGCCCGAGGTGTCGTTGCCGCCGATATAGATGAAGGCATCGGCGCCGGCCTTCTTCAGGCCGTTGAGGATGACCTCGCAATAGGCAGCGTCGGGCTTGTCGCGGGTCGAGCCGAGGGCGGCGCTCGGCGTGCCGGCAATCAGCCGCAGCCGGTCCTCCGGAATGGCGGAAAGGTCGACATAGTTGCCGTCGCGGATGCCGCGCACGCCATGGATCGAGCCCAGCACCTTGGCGCCGGGATGCCGTTTGCGGATCTCCAGCGTGGCGCCGACGACCGTCTGGTTGATGACGGCGGTGGGGCCGCCGCCCTGCGCGATGACGAAAGTTCCGGCCATGATCTTCTTCTCCCGAGACGAAGGTTTTCAGGGCACCTTCGCCTGTCTTGCGGCATCGCGCAACGGAAGAAAACTCACTGATGGCGGATCAGACGACGACGACCGGGTTCCTCTTGGACACGCGGTTGTAGAGGTCGATGATGTCCTGGTTGATCAGCCGCACGCAGCCCGACGACATCGCCTGTCCGATGCTCCACCATTCCGGCGAGCCGTGGATGCGGTAGCCGGTGTCCTTGCCGTTCTGGTAGATGTAGAGCGCGCGGGCGCCGAGCGGATTGGTGAGGCCGCCGGGCTGGCCGCCCTGCCACTTCACCAGCTCCGGCTTGCGCTGGATCATCTCCGGCGGCGGCGTCCAGACCGGCCACTCCTTGCCGTACTGGATGTTGGCGCGGCCCGACCATCGGAAGCCGTCCTTGCCGATGCCGACGCCGTAGCGGATGGCGTCGCCGCCCGGTTGGACCAGGTAGAGCATGCGCTCCTGCAGGTGGACGACGATGGTGCCGGGCGCCTCGCCGGTCTTGTCGACGACGATCTGGCGGCGGAATTCCGGCTTGACCTTCTGCCATGGCACGGCGGGCACCTGGAAGCCGCCATCGGTGAGCGAAGCATACATCACGTCCGGGCCGGTGATGTTCTTGTCGACGCTGATCGCCGGTCGCATCGGATGCACCGAGCCGGTGGTCGTGTTGTCGAGCTGCAATTGCGGCAGATCGAGCGTCTCTGTGGTGCTGCAGCCGGCGATGCCGAGCAGCGCCATGGCGCTCATGCCGGAAAGCATGGCGCGGCGGGAAAGCGGAATTTCGGTTTCGACGGTTTCGCCGTTCGAAGGCGGCGTCAGACTTTGCGGCAACTCGCGCATACACCAAACCCTACGCTGTCGGCGGGAAGCACGGTCCGGCCGAATGGCTGGCATTTTCATCATTCATGGTTGAGAAAGCGTGAAAGGCGCGAGGCCGGGCTTAACCCTAACGGCCCGCCACATCGCCGGAGGAGCCAGGCAAGCCAGCACCGAAGATTTTGTCCATGACCTCTTTACAATCGCGAAGACGCCAGGATTTATCCTGTTCTTTGCGCTCAAGGAGTGAGGAAATGTCCTTCGAAAACTGGGCTGCGTTCGCCGCCGCCTCTACCATCCTTCTCGTCATCCCGGGCCCGACAATCCTCTTGGTCGTCTCCTATGCGCTGGGCCAGGGCTGGCGCACAGCGCTGCCGATGGCGGTCGGCGTCGCGCTCGGCGACTTCACCGCCATGACGCTGTCGATGCTGGGTATCGGCGCGCTGCTTGCGGCATCGGCAACCGTGTTCACCGTGCTCAAAATTATCGGCGCCGGCTATCTGGTCTATCTCGGCATCAAACTCTTCCGCGCCGGCGGCGCGCTGAAGGCCGAGCCGCGCACCGACGCGGTGTCGGCGGCAAGGATGATGGCGCATGCCTGGCTGGTGACGGCGCTCAACCCGAAGAGCATCACCTTCTTCGTCGCCTTCCTGCCGCAGTTCCTCGACCGGCATGCCGATTTCTGGACGCAGATGCTGATCTTCGAAACGACCTTCCTGGCGCTCGCCTTCACCAACGCCCTGGGCTATGCCCTGGTCGCCTCGCGGGCACGCGCCATCGTGCGCAATCCGAAGGCGATCCGCATCTTCAACCGCACCGGCGGAACGTTGCTGGTTGGCGCCGGCATCGCCACGGTAGCGATGCGCTCGGGGAATTGAGGGCAGGCCCGGCGGCGCCTCTCGATGGGACGCTGCCGTCTCGGTTGGCGGACCAGCTTTTGATGCTCTAGGATCGGATACCGATCAGCAGAGCACCGAAGGACAACTCAATGGCGCTGAAGGACGCATTCGGCCTGGCTTATTCAGGCGCGACCGAAGCCGGGTTTTCGTCCTACGCCAGAGCCGTCCATGAATTGCAATGCTTCATCGGCGACCCGGTCGGCACGATCGACCGCGCCATCGCCGACGATCCCGGTTTCGTGATGGCGCATGTGTTCAAGGGCTACCTGTTCGGGCTGGCCACCGAGCGGGAGGCCATGGCAGTCGCGCGATCCTGCCATGCGGCGGCGCTGTCGCTTGCCGGCACCACGCATGAGCGGGCGCATGTCGCGGCGCTTGGCCGTCTCGCGGCGGGCCGCTGGCACGACGCCGCCCGCGTCCTGGAGGATGTCGCGATCGACAATCCGCTCGACGCGCTGGCGCTGCAGGTGGGACATCAGATCGACTTCTTCACCGGCAATGCGCGCATGCTGCGCGACCGGATCGGCCGGGCGCTGCCGGCCTGGCAGAAGGGCATGCCGGGCTACCATGCCGTCCTCGGCATGCAGGCCTTCGGACTGGAGGAAATGGGCGACTATGCCCGCGCCGAGAGTCTTGGCCGGCAGGCGATCGAGATCGAGCCGCGCGACGGCTGGGCGCAGCACGCGGTCGCGCATGTCATGGAAATGCAGAGCCGGCAAAGGGACGGCATCGCCTGGATGCGCGCCAACCCCGATGCTTGGTCGAAGGACAGCTTTCTGAAAATCCACAATTGGTGGCACCTGGCGCTGTTCCACTATGACCTCGGCGAGACGGACGCGGTTCTGACGCTTTATGACGGGCCGATCTATGGCGACCGCTCGACGCTGGCGCTCAACATGGTCGACGCTTCCGCGATCCTGTGGCGTCTCCATCTCGGCGGCGTCGACGTCGGCGACCGCTGGGCCGCACTTGCCGCCAACTGGGCGCCGAAGGCCGCCGCCGGCAATTATGCCTTCAACGACGCACATGCGATGATGGCCTTTGTCGGGGCCGGATTGGACGCGCCGGCGCAGACCTTGCTCGAAGCGCAGCGCGAGGCGATGCGCGGAAATGACGACAACGCCGCCTTCACGCGCGACGTCGGCCACTCGCTGACGCTTGCCTTCAAGGCGTTCGGCGAGGGCAACTATGGCGAAGCCGCGCGCCTGATCCGGCCGATCCGGTCGATTGCCCACCGCTTCGGCGGCAGTCACGCGCAGCGCGACGTGATCGACCTGACCCTGATCGAGGCCGCACTTCGGGCCGGTGACGGTGCGTTGGCGCGGTCATTGACCGCCGAGCGCCGGCTGGCGCGGCCGGACAGCCCACTGTCGGCGCTGTTCTCGCGCCGCGCGGCCGATTTGTCAGAGAATTGACCCGAGGCGGATCTTGGCATAAGAACTGGCCAAGCCAGATTTTTTCGAGATCCGAAAAAATTAATGGCAATGGGAGGACATCATGTATCTCGGCCTCGACCTGGGCACATCGGGCGTCAAGGCGCTGCTGATCGATGATCGCCAGAAGGTCATCGGCTCGGGCCATGGCTTGCTCGAGGTCTCGCGGCCGCATCCCGGTTGGTCGGAGCAGGACCCGGCGCACTGGATCGAGGCCTGCGAGGCGGCGATCGCCGAGCTCAAGGCTTCCCATCCAACTGAGCTTGCCGCGGTCAAGGGCATCGGCCTCTCCGGCCAGATGCATGGCGCAACCCTTCTCGACGCCTCGGACAAGGTGCTTCGCCCCTGCATCCTGTGGAACGACACGCGCAGCCATGTCGAGGCTGCCGCGCTCGATGCCGACCCGCGCTTCCGCGAGCTAACCGGCAACATCGTCTTTCCGGGCTTCACCGCGCCGAAGCTCGCCTGGGTGAAGAACAACGAACCGACAATCTTTGCCAGGGTTGCCAAGGTACTGCTGCCCAAGGATTTCTTGAGGCTCTGGCTTACCGGCGAGCACATTTCCGAAATGTCGGATTCGGCCGGCACGTCCTGGCTCGATGTCGGCAAGCGCCGCTGGTCGTCCGAATTGCTCGCTGCGACGTCGCTCGACGAGAAGCACATGCCGTCGCTTGTCGAAGGCACCGCGAAGGCCGGCGCCTTGCGCGGCGACCTCGCCTCGAAATGGGGCATTGCTTCAGGCATTCCGGTGGCCGGCGGCGCCGGCGACAATGCGGCGTCGGCCTGCGGCATGGGCACGGTCGGCGCCGGCAACGCTTTCGTCTCGCTCGGCACGTCCGGCGTGCTGTTCGCGGCGAACGCCTCCTACCTGCCCAATCCGGAAAGCGCGGTGCACACATTCTGCCATGCGCTGCCAAACACCTGGCACCAGATGGGCGTCATCCTGTCGGCCACCGATTCGCTCAACTGGCTGTCGGAGATCACCGGGAAGAGCGCCGGCGACCTGACCGGCGAGCTCGGCGACAAGCTCAAGGCGCCGACGGACGTCTCTTTCCTGCCCTATCTCTCCGGCGAGCGCACGCCGCACAATGATTCCGTTATCCGCGGATCATTTACGGGCCTCGCGCATGAATCAGGCCGGGCCGTGCTGACGCAGGCCGTGCTCGAAGGCGTGGCGTTTGCCTTCCGCGACAGTCTCGAAGCGCTGAAGACGGCGGGCACGAAGCTTACACGAGTGACGGCGATCGGCGGCGGCTCGCGCTCGCGCTACTGGCTGAAGGCGATCGCCACGGCGCTGCAGCTGCCGGTCGACATTCCGGCCGATGGCGATTTCGGCGCCGCTTTCGGCGCGGCGCGGCTCGGCCTGATTGCCGCGACGGGTGCTGATCCAATTGCCGTCTGCACGGCGCCCGTGACCGACACCACGATCGAGCCGGATGCCGGACTTGGTGGGGCCTTCGCGGACGCCTATCAGCGCTATCGCGCGCTCTACCCGGCGATAAGGGCTGCAACCGCGTGAGTGGGCGCGAGGCACCCTCTAGCCGCATGAGTGGGCGCGAGGCACCCCCCTCTGCCCTGCCGGGCATCTCCCCCTCAAGGGGGGAGATTGGCAGCTTCAGCGCTGCCGTACTTTTTTCCACGCTGGCGATTGGCGAAGAGCAACGTGACAGCCAATCTCCCCCCTTGAGGGGGAGATGGCCGGCAGGACAGAGGGGGGTGCTTCGCGCCTCCCCTCCCCGGTTGGCCTCACTGCGCCGGGACCTTGTCAAGGAAGCCGGTGACGCTCTTCAGGCGGCCGTTCTCGATGACGCCGATATCCGTGCCTTCGATGACGGACTCATTCCCCTCCGGCCCGAGGTTCCACGAGAAGCGGATGCGGTCGGCGAAACCGTCGGGCTCGCCTTTCAGCGAGAAACGAAAGCCGGCAAAGCGCTGCTGGACGCCGTCGATCAGCGCGGCGATGCCTTCATGGCCGTCGCCCTGCATGACCGGGTCGCGGTAGCTGACGTCGCTGGTGAAGGCAGCCTCGAGCAAGGCCTTTCGGCGCGTCGCGTCGCTCTCGTTCCAGGCGGTGATGTAGTTGCGGGCGATCGTGTTGAGGTCGGTCATTGTCTTCATCCTTCGTTGGATCGTTACGACATGACCCTTTTCGCGCCAGGAAAGAGCGAAACCAATTACGCCTGAGGTAATCGGGCGAAGCATTCGGAGAGGAAGGAAACCATGAGCAGCGGATTTTTCGGCGACATCGAGAAAATCAAGTATGAGGGGCCGGATTCGACCAATCCGCTGGCCTACCGGTACTACAACCCGGACGAGGTCGTGGCCGGCAAGCGGCTGGAAGATCATCTGCGCTTCGCCGTCGCCTACTGGCATTCCTTCGCCTGGCAGGGCGGCGACCCCTTCGGCGGCCAGACTTTCGATCGCCCCTGGTTCGCCAAGCCCGGCGGCGTCGACACGATGGAATTGGCGAAGCTCAAGGCCGACGTCGCCTTCGAGATGTTCTCGCTGCTCGGCGCGCCCTATTTCTGCTTCCACGACGCCGACGTGCGCCCGGAAGGCAAGGATTTCTCCGAAAGCGCTGCGCGCCTCGACGAGATCGCCGATTACTTTGCCGACAAGATGAAAAAAACCGGCATCAAGCTGCTCTGGGGCACGGCGAACCTCTTCTCGCACCGCCGCTTCATGTCAGGTGCGGCCACCAATCCCGACCCGGACGTGTTCGCCTATGCGGCGGCGACGGTGAAGAAGTGCATCGACGTCACCAAGAAGCTGAAGGGCGAGAACTACGTGCTGTGGGGCGGGCGTGAAGGCTATGAGACGCTGCTCAACACCGACCTCGCCCGCGAGCAGGAACAGGCCGGCCGCTTCCTCAACCTCGTCGTCGACTACAAGCATAAGATCGGCTTCAAGGGCACGATCCTGATCGAGCCGAAGCCGCAGGAGCCGACAAAGCATCAGTACGATTACGATGTCGCGACCGTCTATGGCTTCCTCAAGCGCTTCGGGCTGGAGAAGGAAGTAAAACTCAACATCGAGCAGGGCCACGCCATCCTCGCCGGCCATTCCTTCGAGCATGAGCTGGCTTTGGCCAACGCGCTCGGCATCTTCGGCTCGATCGACATGAACCGCAACGACTACCAGTCGGGCTGGGATACCGACCAGTTCCCCAACAACGTGCCGGAAATGGCCTTGGCCTATTACCAGATCCTGCAGGGCGGCGGCTTCAAGACCGGCGGCACCAATTTCGACGCCAAGCTCAGGCGCCAGTCGCTCGACCCGGAGGATCTCTTGATCGGCCATATCGGCGGCATGGATTCTTGCGCGCGCGGCCTCAAGGCTGCAGCCGAAATGATCGAGGACAAGGCGCTGTCCGCACCGCTCGCCGAGCGCTATGCCGGCTGGAACACCGCCGAGGGCAAGGCGATGCTGTCCGGCAAGCGCACGCTGGAAGAGATCGCCGAGCGGGTGGTGAAGAAGAAGATCGAGCCGCAGCCGCGCTCCGGCCGGCAGGAGCTGCTGGAAAACATCGTCAACAGATACGTGTGATATCGGCGGGAGCGCTTTTGCATTTGGCCAAGAGCTCAGGGCAGCGCCTTGAGCGCGGCAGCGATTGCCGCCAGATTGGCGTCGGTCTCGGCTATGTCGGCGCCGGCGCCTTTCCTTGCGTTGACTGAATCCTCGCAAAGTTGCCTGGCCTCCAGGAGGAGAGAGCGGTCCTTGCTTCGATCGCCTATGTCCAGCAGCGCGCGGCATAGGCTGTCGGACGTGAACGCGACACTCATAGTTGCTTGCAGCTTCTGTTGAACTGCGAGTGCCTGACGTAGGACCGGGACCGCTTCTGCGAATCGGGCACCATCGTTTTCCCATTCGCCAATAATAACCAACCCGTACCCGATCGAATTTTGCGTATTCGCCCACCGCTCCGGTTGATGCTCGCGGGTGAACACCAATTGGCTATTTCGCCAAGCCGCGAGTGCCGCTTTTCCGCGCTCGAGACTTTCTGGTCCCTTCGTCCGCTTTGCATACATCCAAAGTGCATCGCCAAGAGCCGCCTGTGCTAGCGCCCATTCGAACGGCGCCCGTTCGCGGGTTGCTTCCTCCGACGCCGATTGGTATGCGGCGATCGCCTCCTGCAGCAGGGCTGTACCATTTCCGTGCGCATCGAAAATGGCGAGCGCTCCGCCGAGACCAGTTTGGGCCCGAGCCCAGTCGAGCGGTACGCGTTCTCGCGTCCACTCCTCCAGAACCTCGCGGAATATCGGGATCGCCTCCTCAACATGCGCCATGTCTTGTTGGCGTCGGCCCAAAGCCACCAGCGCGTTTGCGATGTTGAACCGAGCCATTGCCCATCGCAGGGGTTCCCGCTCCCGGGTCCACTCTTCCAGCGATGCGTTAAAGGCGGTGATAGCCTCATCGAGTCGAGATGTGCCGGCTTCGTGATTGCTGAGTGACAAAAGCGCGCTGCCAAGGTTGTTCTGTGTGGTCGCCCAGTCGAACGGCGCTCGTTCTCGGGTCAACTCCTGCAGCGCCGCCCGGTAGGCACTGACCGCCGCCTCGAGGCTTGCTGCGTTGTCGTCCACCTGACCTAGCGCTCGAAGCGCATTGCCGAGGCTACTCTGCGCGGCACCCCAGCGGATGGGAACGCGTTCAGGTGTCCATTCCCCTAACACTTCATTGAACGCCGAGATCGCTTCTTTAAGACGAACCGCATCGTTCTCGCGTTCACCGAGCACCCAATACGTCAATGCGAGATTGTCCTCGGCCCTCGCCCAGTCTAGAGGCGTCCGCTCGCGGGTCCATTCCTGCAGCGCCGCGCGGGAGGCAGCAACTGCCTGTTCCAAGTTCGCTGTACCGCTTTCGCGCGCACCAAGGCTTCGAAGCACAACGCTGAGATTGTTTTGTGTCTGCGCCCAGGCAAATGGCGCCCGCTCCCGCGTTTGCACCTCCAGCGCTGCCCGGAATGCAACAACCGCTTCCTCTAGACGGTCTGTCCCGCCGCTGTGCTCGCCGATCGCCCAGGATGCGATCCCGAGATTGCTCTGCGTCTGTGCCCAGTCAAACGGAACGCGTTCGCGGGTCCTTTCTTCCAGCGCCGCCCGGTAAGCAACCACGGCCTCCTCCAGGTGTGCGGTACCACCCTCCCGTTCGGCGAGGGCGAATAGCGACACCCCAAGATCGTTCTGCGTTGTTGCCCAGTCGAGCGGCAATTCCGATCTTGGAGTGATGTCTAGTAGACGCCTTTCTCGTGCAACAGCCGTCTCAGCCGCCGAGTTGTCTCCATACTCGTCGCCCTGGTGATACCACGCCGAAGCTTCTTGCCGAAGATATTCACGCCGGAGTTCTGAATAAGCTTCTCCCTTTGGAACTGTGTTCGCCGCATTCGCGAAGTGCTTCGCCGCATCGGGGTAGCGCAGACGACCAAGTGCCAGGTCGCCTCGGTTGGCAAGCGTGGCTGCTCGGTTTGTAGCAAGCTTGTCTTGAGCCAAAGCTTGCTTGTTGTCGATCTCGGCAAGCAGGGCGTCTGCTTTGTCGAGTTCGCCTGCCTTGGTCGCAGCCTCGGCCCGCCCCTTAAGCGAGATGATTTCAGCAGTGTCGCCCGGCTGCGCTGCCGCTATCGATTGGAGGTCTTTGAACTTTGTTGCGATCTCGACCAATTTGCCCGCAAGCTGCTCGGAAGGGACGTTCGTCTCCCCCAGGATTTCGAAAGCGGCCCGTATCTGGCCGTTCGTCAGATCGAGCGCTTGCCGGACATTGTCGACAGTCTGCCTGCGCTCGTCGGCCAGTTCCTGAAGCGTCTTGTTCGTATCCTGATAGGCCTTCCTGGCTTCCGAGAACTCGTTGACGATCGCCGCCAAGACTTCCGGCGGGACACCGCAGACATTGGAAATCTGGCTGGTGTTGACTGAACCGGCAATCGCGACTGCGCAGTTCTGAGCCTCCGTGTCGCCGAGCGCCTCAGCCGAGGTCGGCATCCACCCCTCGACTGAGAATGCCAGGGCGACAGTAATGGCTGTGACGGTGATCCGCATGGCGATGCCCTACTTTGTCGTGTCGCCGCTACCCTTATTTTCAACCGTGGATCCAGATACATCACCGCCTATGGCAACGCTGCCGTGATCAGCAGACGCTGCTTTTGCCAATCCTTGGCTGGAGTAGACCCAAGCAGCGACGCCCACAACAGCCACCGACCACACCGCGATAACGATCAGCCTCAGAAGCCTATAGGCTTCGGCAGGTGGGAGCTTGGGGAAGATTTTCTTACGGATAATCTCGCGGAAAAGGATAAGGAATACCCCCAAAGCGAGACCGCCGATTCCGGCTACTTGCCCAACAGCCTTCAGCACTGCGGCATCCATAGTCCGCTCCTATGTCAACCCCAATAGGCTCCGCTATGCGAAGAATACACTGGGGTCTGTGAAGCACATTACAAAATATCAGAAATTTCGGCGATCAAGCCGGGTTGTCGCGGCGCGAAGTATTGCACACGATCTTGCTGGCTGAAGATTGCCGCCTCTGCCTTCCACTGGTCTGTCCAGCCTAAGCATACAGGTGACAACAGAGGGCAGAATCACCATGAGCGCCGCACCGCTGTCCAGTTAAGAAGCGACTAGTGGCACCGTCAGCTTTGACACAGTCGGTGCACGAAGCGCCTTTCCACGCGGGGCAAGCCTAGACGACAAGGTCTTGCCCCGCACTGCCTCTCAATCGCCCCGCTCTTGCCTTCAAACAGCCGTCACGGACTTCCTATATTGTGGGGACGTGGCGGGAAGGAAAGAAGGAGGCGAAACGTATGCAGCACGAACGCGAAATCGACGCCCTGCTCTCTCCCAGCGAGGCTGGCTCGATCATCGATCGGCTGATGGCGCTGCCGCATTCGAAGGACGGCGCCCGCAAGACAAATGAATGGGATCGCGCGGTCGCCGCGCGGCTCGAAACGGCGCTGGCCAAGAGCATGCGCTCGCGCATTGTCCGCGAAGGCCGCGACGCAGCCTGATTCTTCGGTGACTGATTCTTCAGTGACCTCATTCTTCCGCAATTTGACGAACGGAGACGGTTTCTCCATCCTGCATCGATGATACGCGCGGTGCTGCTCGATCTTCTGGGTGTCGTCTATGATGGCGACACCCCGATTACGGGCGCTGTCGCGGCCATCGGGCGTCTGCGCGAAGCTCAATTGCCGCTCCGCTTCGTCAGCAACACGACACGCTCGCCGCGCAGCGCAATCATCACGCAGCTTGCGGCCATGGGCATCGAGGTAGCCGACGAAGAATTGCTGACGCCGGCGCGCGCCGCGGTCGAATGGCTGCGCAAGCATGACCGCCAGCCGCACCTGCTCGTCCATCCCGACCTCGAGGTCGAGTTTTCCGGGCTGAAGGGCGGGAGCGGACGCGCTGTCGTCATCGGCGATGCCGGCGAGGCTTTCGACCATGCCAGCCTCAACCGGGCTTTCCGCGAGCTGGTCGCCGGCGCAGATTTTCTTGCGCTTGCCATCAACCGCACCTTCAAGGATGCCGACGGCCTGCTCAGCCTCGACACCGGCGCCTTCGTCGCGGCGCTGGAATTCGCCAGCGGGCGAAGCCCCGTCGTGCTCGGCAAGCCGTCAGCGGATTTCTTCCACTCGGCGCTCGCCCGTCTGAACTGTCCGGCTGCCGATGCGGTCATGGTCGGCGACGATGCCGAGAGCGATATCGCCGGCGCGCTCAGCGCGGGGCTTGGCGCGGCGCTGCTCGTGCGGACGGGCAAGTTTCGCCCAGGCGATGAAACGCGCTTCGATCCAGCACCGACGGCGCTGGTAGACGATCTCACCGCTGCAACCGAATGGATACTTAAAGGCGCGCCGGGCTGAAACGGATCCGCTCGGCGCGCTTTGAGTTTCGTTTGATGGGTGCTGTGGCCTGATGGACCGGCGGTTGATTCCCTCTCAGGGTTCCCCAGCGGGCTCGCGGGGAGCGAATCTGCGCAATCGGCTTTCCTTTTTCCGTTATGTCCGGCGAGCGCGCCTTCCGCGCTCGCATCGGCGGCGGCATGGGAACCGCCACAATAGTCGAAAGGAAGTGAGATCATGCCGAAGATCAACGTCACCGCTCTGCCGTTCGTCGCGCGTGGCGGTTACCCGCCGCCGTACGACAAGCTGGTCGCAGGTCGTTCGCGCAAGCGTCTCGGCGATGAAGCCGGCCTGACCCAGTTCGGCGTCAACCTGGCGAAGCTCGCACCCGGCGCCTACTCATCGCTGCGCCATTGGCACGAGAATCAGGACGAGTTCATCTTTGTCATGGAAGGGGAACTGACGCTGGTGGAGGACGAAGGCGAGACCGTGCTGCGGCCGGGCGACGCGGCCGGCTTCAAGGCGGGCGTCGCCAACGGCCACCATTTGGTCAACCGCTCCGGCAACGACGCTATCTATCTTGAAGTGGGAACGCGCACACAGCGGGAACGCGCGCACTTTTCCGACGTCGATCTTGTCGCCGTTGCCGACGAGACCGGCGTCCACTACAGCCGTAATGACGGAGCGCGCTTGTGAACGCTTTCACGCTGGAATTGCCCTAGCCGCGTCTCAGCCTGACCGGCGCCTCGCCGAATGCCTTGGAAAATGCCCTGGAAAATGCCGCGGCGGAGGAAAAACCCGTGCGCCCGGCAATGTCGGCCATCGCAATGCGTGTGTCGACGACCAGGCGCCTGGCGGCGCTGAGGCGCAGCCGCAGATAGTAGGCGCCGGGCGTCTCGCCGATCGACTTGCGAAAGATGGTTTCCAGCGTCCGCGCTGTCACGCCGGCGCGCTTCGCCACCGCGTCGATGGTCAGCGGCTGGTCGACATGCGCTTCCATCAGCCGGATCGCCTGCGCCAGGCGCTGATCGTAGCCGTCGAGCCGGCCGAGCGAGACCAGCGGCTGCGCGTCGGTCGCGGCGCGCGCCTGGTCGTAGATGAATACGCTCGCCACATCGAGCGCGGCGGCCATGCCGAGCCGGGTGCGGACGAGATGCAGCATCAGGTCGAAGGTCGGCGAGGCGCCGCCCGAGGTGAAGACCGGACCGTCGATGACATAGCGGTCCGGCCGCACGTCGACGCCGGGAAAGGCGGCGGAGAAATCCTCCATGTCCTCCCAATGGGTGGTGGCGCTGCGGCCTTCGAGCAGCCCGGCGCGCGCCACCAGCCAGGTGCCGGCCTCGACGCCGCCGCAGGCGCGGGCCGCACGCGCTGCCCTCCGCAAACCGGCAAGCAGCGCCGACGTCGCGTAGTTCTGCGTGCCGAAGCCGGCGACGACGACCAGCATGTCGGTCGGCTCGGCCGCATCGAAGCGGCCACTGACGGCGACCGGCAGGCCGCAGGTGGTCACCGAGGCCTCGCCGGTGACCGAGACCAGCTTGAAGTCGAACAATGTCTCGCCGGAAATGCGGTTGGCGGCGCGCAGCGGGTCGACCGCCGAGGCCACGCACATGATGGACGATCCCGAGAACACCAGGAACGTCACCTTGAGCGTTTCGCGTTCGGAGCGAAAGATGCTCGGCTTTTCGCTTTTGATCATGAGAGCTTCGTAAAACGCAAAACAGTTTCCGACAAGTCGGTCATTCTTGGCCAGCTTCGGCCATGTCGTCACAGCAAAGCCGGTTTCCGACTTTTTGCTCGGCATGGATGGCTGATCGAATTTGGGAGGAAAGACGATGCCGCTTGCGATGAACCGTGAGGTCTTCGTTACCTGTGCCGTGACCGGCTCCGGCGGCACGCAGGATCGCAGCCCGAATGTGCCGCGCTCGCCCAAGCAGATCGCCGATTCGGCGATCGAGGCGGCAAAGGCCG
Organism: Mesorhizobium sp. WSM4904; assembly: GCF_029674545.1. NCBI lineage: Bacteria > Pseudomonadati > Pseudomonadota > Alphaproteobacteria > Hyphomicrobiales > Phyllobacteriaceae > Mesorhizobium > Mesorhizobium sp. WSM4904. Next base: position 429,857 of record NZ_CP121354.1, read on the forward strand.
GCGCCGCCATCGTCCACTGCCATGTCCGCGACCCGGAGACCGGCAAGCCCAGGCGCGACGTGCATCTCTATCGCGAGGTCACCGAGCGTATCCGAGAGGCGAATGTCGACGTCGTGCTGAACCTCACCGCCGGCATGGGCGGCGATATGGTGTTCGGCTCGCCCGAGGCGCCGCTGCCGCTCAACGAAAAAGGCACCGACATGGGCGGCGCCACCAACCGCATGGAGCATGTGCGCCAGTGCCTGCCGGAGATCTGCACGCTGGATTGCGGCACGATGAACTTCGCCGAGGCCGACTATGTCATGACCAACACGCCCGGCATGCTGCGCGCCATGGGCGGCATGATGACGGCGCTGGGCGTCAAGCCGGAGATCGAGGCCTTCGACACCGGCCATCTGTGGTTCGCCAAGCAGCTTGTCGAGGAGCAGGTGCTGAAGCCCGACGCGCTGGTGCAGCTCTGCATGGGCGTGCCGTGGGGCGCGCCGGACGACCTCAACACCTTCATGGCGATGGTCAACAATGTGCCGTCGACCTGGAACTGGTCCGCCTTCTCGATCGGCCGCAACCAGATGGCCTATGTCGCGGCGGCCGTGCTCGCCGGCGGCAATGTCCGCGTCGGTCTGGAAGACAATCTCTGGCTGGACAAGGGCGTGCTGGCGACCAACGCGCAGCTGGTCGAGCGCGCCGTGAGCATCGTCTCCAATCTCGGCGCGCGCGTGCTCGGGCCGGAGGAAGTGCGCAAGAAGCTCAACCTCACCAAGCGGGCGCCGATCGCCGCGTGATTTGAGGGCTCCTGAAATGGCTACCGTCAAATTCACCGCGATGAAGGACGGCGATAAGGAAGATTATGAATTCCTGACCGCCCACGAGATCGACTATGCCGCCAAGACCGGCGACCGGCTGCTCGACGCGCTGGTGCAGCTCGACGAGGGCCTGTCCGGCTACAAGATCACCCGGCTCGGCCATTCGCTGCAGGCGGCGACGCGCGCCTGGCGCGACGGCGCCGACATAGACTGGATCGTCGCCGCACTTCTGCATGACATCGGCGACATCTATGCGCCCTACAATCACGACGAATATGCCGCGACGATCCTGAAGCCGTTCGTGCGCGAGCAATGCACCTGGGTGGTGGAAAAGCACGGCGATTTCCAGCGCCTCTATTACGCGCATCATCTCGGCGGCAACCGGCATGCGCGCGACCGCTTTGCCGGCCACCTCTATTTCGACGACTGCGACCAGTTCTGCGAGCGCTGGGACCAGTCGAGTTTCGATCCCGACTACGACACGCTGCCGGTCGAATTCTTCCGGCCCTTCGTGCTCGAAGTCTTCGCGCGCAAGGCCTACGACCCGGTGGTGATCCGCGCCGGCGAGCGCGTGCCGCTTACCGATCCCGAAACAGCCAAGACGAGAACCGGAGCCTGAGCATGAGCGTTATCAACAAGGCGGCAGCCATCGGCGGCGGCGTCATCGGTGCCGGATGGGTGGCGCGGCTGCTCTTGAACGGCATCGACGTCGCGATCTTTGATCCCGATCCCGAAGCGTCGCGCAAAGTGAGCGAGGTGATGAAAGGCGCGCGCCGCGCCTACAAGCAGATGCTGCCCGGCGGCCTGCCCAAGGAAGGCAAGCTCACCTTCGCCAAGACGATCGCCGAGGCCGTCGCCGACGCCGACTTCATCCAGGAAAGCGTGCCGGAGCGGCTCGACCTCAAGCACAAGGTGCTGGCCGAGATCGACCAGCATGCGCCGGCCAACGCCATCGTCGGTTCCTCGACCTCCGGCATCAAGCCGACCGACATGCAGGTGGCGATGAAGAAGCATCCGGAGCGGCTGGTCGTCGGCCATCCGTTCAATCCGGTCTATCTGTTGCCGCTGGTCGAGATCGTCGGCGGCCAGCAGACTTTCCCGGAGGCGATCGAGGTCGCCAAGGAGCTCTACGCCTCGATCGGCATGAAGCCGGTGGTGGTGCGCAAGGAGATCGAGGCCTTCGTCGGCGACCGCCTGCTCGAGGCCGCCTGGCGCGAGGCGCTGTGGCTGGTCAAGGACGGCATCTGCACCGTCGAGGAACTCGACGACATCATGCGCTATTCCTTCGGCCTGCGCTGGGCGCAGATGGGCATGTTCCAGGTTTACCGCGTCGCCGGCGGCGAGGCCGGCATGCGCCACTTCATGGCGCAGTTCGGCCCCTGCCTGAAATGGCCGTGGACCAAGCTGATGGACGTGCCGGAATTCAACGACGAATTGGTCGATCTCATCGCCACGCAGTCGGACGAGCAGGCCAACGGGCTGTCGATCCGCGAGCTGGAGAAGATCCGCGACGACAATCTGGTCGCGATCATGGAAGCGCTGTCGAAGCAGAACAAAGGCAAGGGCTGGGGCGCCGGCGCGCTGCACAAGGATTATACCAGGCAGCTCGCCAAGCTGGCGGCGAAGCCGGCTGCCAAAGCCGCCGACAAGGCAAAGACCGCCAAGCCGGCGAAGAAGGCGGCGAAGCCGGTAAAGGCTGAAAAGCCGGCCAAAGCCGACAAGCAGAAGAAGAGCAAGAAGAAGGGCTGAGGCGATGCATTTCGGTCTTTCGGAAGAACAGAAGCTCATCGTCGAGACGACGCGCGCCTTCGTCGAGAACGAGCTTTACCCGCATGAGCGCGAGGTGGAGCGCACCGGCGTGCTGCGCCGCGAGCTGATCGACGAGCTGAAGGCCAAGGCGATCGCGGCCGGGCTCTACGCCGCCAACATGCCGGCCGATGTCGGCGGCGCCGGCCTCGATACGGTGAGCTGGCTGCTTTACGAAAAGGAGCTCGGCCGCGCCAACTACGCGCTGCACTGGACCTGCGTGGCGCGGCCGTCCAACATCCTGCTCGCCGGCACGCCGGAGCAGCGCGAAAAGTATCTCTTTCCCTGCATCCGCGGCGAGAAATGGGATTGCCTGGCGATGACCGAGCCCGGCGCCGGCTCCGATCTGCGCGGCATGAAGGCGACCGCGGTGCAGGACGGCTCGGACTGGGTGCTCAACGGCACCAAGCACTTCATCAGCCATGCCGACATCGCCGACTTCGCGATTTGTTTCATGGCCTCGGGCGAGGAGGATTCGCCGCGCGGCAAGCGCAAGAAGATCACCGCCTTCTTCGTCGACAAGGGCACAAAGGGTTTCACGGTGCGCGACGGCTATCGCAACGTCTCGCATCGCGGCTACACAAACTCGATCCTCGAATTCGACGATTGCCGGCTGCCGGCGAGCCAGGTTCTCGGCGAGGTGCACAAGGGCTTCGAGGTGGCGAACTCCTGGCTCGGAGCCACGCGGCTCCAGGTCGGAGCCACCTGCCTCGGCCGCGCCGAGCGCGCGCTCTCGCACGCCATCGAATATGCCGCGCAGCGCCAGCAGTTCGGCCAGCAGATCGGCAAGTTCCAGGGCGTCTCGTTCAAGCTCGCCGACATGGCGACCGAGCTGAAGGCCGCCGACCTGATGGTGTTCGAAGCCGGCTGGAAGTACGATCAGGGCACCGTCACCGATCAGGACATGGCGATGGCCAAGCTGAAGGCCACCGAGATGCTGGCTTTCGTTGCCGACGAGGCGATCCAGATCCATGGCGGCATGGGGCTGATGGACGACCTGCCGCTCGAGCGCATCTGGCGGGACGCCCGCGTCGAGCGCATCTGGGAAGGCACGTCGGAGATTCAGCGACATATTATTTCGCGGGCGTTGCTGCGCCCGTTCGGGGCTTAGAGCATGATCGCCCCAAACCGGAACCCGCCTTGGGAAGATCGTGCTCAAACGAAAAGATGACCATGCATAAACTCGAACGTCTCCTGCGCCCGAAATCGATCGCCGTGTTCGGCGGGGCGCAGGCCGCCGCCGTCGTGGCGCAGTCGATCAAGATGGGCTTTGCCGGCGAAATCTGGCCGGTGCATCCGACCAAGGACGAGGTCGCCGGCCGCAAGGCCTACCGCTCCGTCGCCGACCTGCCCGGCGCGCCGGACGCCGCCTTTGTCGGCGTCAACCGCCATCTCACCATCGAGGTCGTCAAGGCGCTGGCCGAGCGCGGCGCAGGCGGCGCTGTATGCTTCGCGGCGGGCTTCCTCGAGACCGAAGCCTATGACGAGGACGGCGAGCGGCTGCAGGCCGAGCTCGTTGCCGCCGCCGGTGAGATGCCGATCATCGGCCCGAACTGCTACGGCCTGATCAACTATGCCGACGGCGCGCTGCTTTGGCCCGACCAGCATGGCGGCATCAGGCTGCCGGAGGGAGGCAAGGGCGTCGCCATCATCACGCAGTCGTCCAACATCGCCATCAACATGACGATGCAGAAACGAGGCCTGCCGATCGCCTTCCTGATGACGGCCGGCAACCAGGCGCAGACCGGCCTCTCCGAAATGGCGCTTGGCCTGATCGAGGACGAGCGCGTCACCTCGCTTGGCCTGCATATCGAGGCTTTCGATTCGGTCGCCGGCTTCGAGCGGCTGGCGGCGAGAGCCCGCGAGCTGAAAAAACCGATCATCGCCATGAAGGTCGGCCGTTCCGAACAGGCCAGGCAGGCGACGGTGTCGCACACTGCCTCGCTCGCCGGTTCCGACGCCGCCTCCGGCGCCTTCCTGAAGCGTCTCGGCATCGCGCGCGTCGATTCCATTCCGGCCTTCATCGAAGCACTGAAGCTCCTGCACATCACCGGACCTTTGCCCGGCTACAGACTGTCGTCGATGAGCTGCTCGGGCGGCGAGGCATCGGTGATGGCCGACAGCGCCGAAGGGCGCTGGGTGCATTTCCCGGCGATGACCGCCGAGCACCGCGCCCATGTCAAATCGACGCTCGGACCGCTGGTCGCGGTCGCCAATCCGCTCGACTACCACACCTTCATCTGGAACAACGAGCCGGCGATGACGGCCACCTTCACCGCCATGGTGTCGGGCGGCTTCGACCTCAACATGCTGGTGCTCGACTTCCCGCGCCCCGACCGCTGCTCCGACACCGACTGGTGGGCGACGCTGCGCGCCTTCGAGGCGGCGCTGAAGACCAACAGGGCGCAAGGCGCGATAGTCTCCTCATTGCCGGAGAACCTGCCGGAGGAATATACCGCCGGGCTGATGGCGCGCGGCATGGTGCCCTTGTTCGGCATTTCCGAGGCGATGGATGCCGCGCAGGCGGCAGCCTTCATCGGCTGGGCGTGGCGTGAGCCACAGGCGCAGCCGGTCGACACCACGGCGGCCGGCGCGACCGATGGCAAGCATATCGCCCCCGACGAGGCCGAAGCCAAGGCACGCCTGATCGAGGCCGGCCTGCCGGTGCCTAGGGGCGAGCGCGCTTTCAACGCGGTCGAGGCCGTGATCTCGTCGATGGCGCTCGGCTTCCCGGTGGCGCTGAAGGCGCTGGGCGTGACCCACAAATCGGAACTCGGCGCGGTGCGGCTCAACCTCAAGGACGCCGAATCCGTCAGCAATGCGGCGCATGACCTCCTGCCGCTCGGCACGGGGCTCTATGCCGAACGCATGGTGCGTGACGGCGTCGCCGAGCTGATCGTCGGCTTCACCCGCGACCCGATGTTCGGTGCGGTGATGACGCTGGGCACCGGCGGCGTGCTGGTCGAGCTTTTGCGCGACAGCGTGACCCTGATGTTGCCGGCGACGCGCGACGATATCGAGGCGGCATTGCGGGGGCTCAAGCTCTATCCCCTGCTCGAAGGCTATCGCGGTCGACCCAAGGCCGATGTCCAGGCCGCCATCGACGCCATCGCCGGCATTGCCGACTTCGTGCAGAAGAATGAAGGCGAGATCGAAGAGCTCGACATCAATCCGCTGATCGTCTGCGCCGAAGGCAAGGGCGCCTGGATCGCCGATGCGCTATTGGTGCTTGGAGAAAAGAAGAATGGCTGACGTCATCACCACCCGCCGCGAAGGCACCATCCTCGAAGTGACGCTCGACCGGCCGAAGGCCAATGCCATCGACCTCAAGACGTCGCGGCTGATGGGCGAGACGTTCAAGGCGTTCCGCGACGATGCCAGCTTGCGCGTCGCCATCGTCAAGACGGCCGGCGACAAGTTCTTCAGCGCCGGCTGGGACCTGAAGGCTGCCGCCGCCGGCGACGCGGTCGACGGCGACTATGGCGTCGGCGGCTTTGCCGGGCTGCAGGAACTGCGCGACCTCAACAAGCCGGTCATCGCCTGCGTCAACGGCATGGCGGTGGGCGGCGGCTTCGAGCTGGCGCTGTCCTGCGACCTGATCTACGCGTCGGACCACTCTTCCTTCGCGCTGCCCGAGATCCGCGCCGGCACGCTTGCGGATGCCGCGACGATCAAGCTGCCGAAGCGCATCCCCTATCATATCGCCATGGACCTTTTGTTCACCGGCCGCTGGATGGATGTGGCGGAAGCGCATCGCTGGGGCCTGGTCAACGAGGTGCTGCCCAAGGAGAAGCTCGAGGACCGCGTCTGGGAGATCGCGCGGCTTTTGGCCAGCGGTCCGCCGCTGGTCTTCGCCGCGATCAAGGAGACGGCGCGCGTGGCCGAGGCGCTGACCTTCCAGGATGCGATGAACAAGGTGACCCGCAGGCAGTTGCCGACGGTCGATACCCTCTATGGTTCGGAAGACAATATGGAGGGTTTCCGGGCGTTCGCGGAGAAGCGCGACCCGGTGTGGAAGGGCAGGTAGACCCGCAGACGATGGCGTTCCTTCGCACCCCCCTCTGCCCTGCCGGGCATCTCCCCCGCAAGGGGGGAGATCGGCAGCTTCGGCCGCATCGCCCTTTCTGCAATGTTGGAGATTGGCGAAAGCCTTCGCGACATCCAATCTCCCCCCTTGCGGGGGAGATGGCCGGCAGGCCAGAGGGGGGTGCCTCGCGCCGTCATCTCCAATCGATGCGGCCGGCATGACCGATTACAGAAAACTCATCGACGCCGAGACCTGGGCCTTCATCGAGAAGACCAATTCCTATTACCCGCCGGACACGATCGACTACACGATCGCCGAACAGCGGGCGATCTACGACCGGATGTGCCGGGAGTTTTTCGCCGGCTACCCGCATGGCGTGACGACGGAAACGACCGCCATCCCCACGCCGACCAACAGCATCCCGATCCGCATCTATCGCAACGCGGAACCGGACAAGGCCGCGATGGTGCTCTATGCCCATGGCGGCGGCTTCATTCTCGGCGGATTGGACAGCCATGACGATGTCTGCGCCGAACTCTGCGCCCGCACCGGCTACGAGGTGGTCTCGGTCGATTACCGTCTGGCGCCGGAACATCTCCACCCCGCCGCCTTCGACGACGTGCTTAGCGCCTTCGAATGGGCTGCCAGGACCTATGACTGCCCGGTCCTGCTCTGCGGCGACAGCGCCGGCGGCAATCTCTGCGCCGCCATTGCCCACGCGACGCGCGGTCATGTGAAGAAGCCGGCGGCCCAGCTGCTGATCTATCCCAGCCTCGGCGGCGACCGCTCCAAGGGGTCCTACGTCACGCATGCCGAGGCGCCGATGCTGACCGCACGCGATATCGAATTCTACAAGCATATTCGCACCGGCGGCGTCGACCGGACCGGCGACATCACGCTGTATCCGCTCGCCGACGCCAATTTTGCCTACCTGCCTCCGACCGTGCTGATCACCGCACAATGCGACCCGCTGTCGTCCGACGGCGAGGCTTATCGCGACCGCGTCGTCGCGGCGGGCGGCCATGCCTACTGGTTCGAGGAGCCGGGGCTGGTGCACGGCTATCTCCGGGCCCGCCATACGGTCGACCGGGCACGCGCCAGCTTCACGCGTATCGTCGAGGCGGTCTCCACGCTCGGCAAAGGCGAATGGATCTGGTGACTTTCCCGAGCGGCGAGGACAGACCTTCCGCCTCGCCCTATTCCTCGCATTGAACCTTTCCGTCTCGGGCCGCGACTGACGGCCAGGCACACCGCGATCGTGCGGACTGGAAAGGAACCCCAATGACCAGAAACCCAGAGACTCGGCGATCTCCGGGAACAACAGGAGTCCAGCGCGATCATCGCTTTCGGGAGCGGGTCGATACGCTCGGCTTCCGGCTGCTTCCGTTGACCCTGCCGGGGAGCCGGCGTATCGTGACCAAGCGGAAAACAGACAATTCTATCAGGGACGAACGAGCCGGAACGCTGCGACTTGCTTTGACTTGCGCGGCGAAAATCGGGGGTTCTTCCGACGACTTCGGGGGGAGCTCAATGTCTTGCGACCGCGGCTCGTTCGTGGCTTCTCGCGCCAGCGGTTTGCGCCGCGCCATAGTGACGGCCAGCGGAATCCTGGCGCTGGCGCTGTCCGCCAGCCTCTGGCCAAACAGCGCGGCGAAGGCCCAGGAAACGCAGATCATCTATCCCGGCTCGATGGCGGTGACCGGCTTTCCCGGCACCGTCACTCCAGATTTCGACTCCTCCGATTCGGGAAAAGGGGGCCTGCCGCCCGGCTCCGACCCGGTCGACGAAACCTTCATCGATACCTCTCAAGCCTCGTTGCGGATTTTCAATGTCTCGCGGCTCGGCGGCCCGGCTTCCGGCCAACTCGTCTACACGCCGCCGCCTTTCGAGGTGACGGCAGGCCAGGTCGGCGAGGTGTTCGGCCTCACCTATGACGACGGCGTGCGCGATGGCGTGCCATCGGGCATCCCCAATCTCTATGCCGCGGCGACCTCGCTGCACGGCATCGAGATCGTCACGCCGGACGCCGACGACGACGGCCGCCCCGAGCGGCAGCGCCGCGGCACCGCGGGCGCAGTCTTCATGGACGGCCAGTTCGGCACCGAAAACGGCGGCGGACCGGGCACGATCTGGAAGATCGACGGCATTTCGGGCGCAGTATCGAAATTCGCCGACATCGACACCAATAGCGGGCCTGGCATCGGCAACCTCGCCTTCGACCCGACCCATCGCGAGTTCTTCGCTTCGGATCTCGACACCGGCCTGATCCATCGCATCGACGTCGACGGCAATCTGATCGACACGTTCGACCATGGCGTTGCCGGACGTCCGGCGCATGGGCTGGCCCCGGTCGCCGACGACGGGGCCGTGATGGACATCCAGGCCGCCGCCTTCGACAGCGAAGACCCCGACACCTGGGGTTATACGCAGGATGCGCGCCGCGTCTGGGCTGTCGCCTATCATGGCGGCCGGCTTTACTATTCCGTCGGCGAGAAAGCCGAAATCTGGTCGATCGGCATTGCGAGCGACGGAAGCTTTGCCGGCGATCCGCGCTGGGAGCTGACGGTCAAGGCCGGCCAGGACTACGCCGTCACCGACATCGCCTTCGACAACAAGGGCTTCATGTACCTCGCCCAGCGCGGCCCGGCGGAAAACCGCTACGACTACGGCCGCTTCGCCGATTCCGGCAAAGGCGAGGTCATCCGCTACCAGCACGAGGATCCGGACGATCCGGCGACGGAATCGGTCTGGGTGGAAGTGCCGCAGGAATATGCGATCGGCTTCCCGCAAGGCAATCGCCAGTCGGCCGGGGGCGTCGACCTGCAATACCGCTACGATGCCGAAGGCAATCTCGACACCTCGGTTTGCACCGACACGGTCGTCAACACCGGCGACAAACTGCGCGACAATCCCGAACTTGCCGAGCGGCTCGCCGCCGGCGGGCCGCTTGCCGTGCATGGCGTGCAGCTGACGCCCAGCGCGCTGGTCAAGCCGGCTAACGTGCCGCCTTTCGGCTCATGGTTCGTCGACTTCGACGGCTATTTCGAAGACCCCGACGTCCAGGGCCATGTCGGCGACGTCAGGGTCTGGCGCCCCTGCGAGGGCCGCGCCGGCTACTACGAGGAAATCCCGGGCGGCTATCTGCCCCCGTTCTATCCGCCGGACTTCCTACCGCCCGGCAACCTGCCGCCATGTCTCGATGTCGCGGACGTGCAGTATTTCTGCACACCACGCGGCCTCCAGGCGGATCTCTATCTCCATGACCATGCCGGCTTAGGCGGCGATTCGATCAAGGCTCAGTCCAAAACGCCCGGCGTCGCGGTGACCTCACCCATGTCGCACGCTCCGGGCAAGCCCTACACGATCGACATCACCGGCCACAATCCGGGCGAGACCGTCAATGTCGGGCTCTGCTTCTACCGGAAGTCCGACCAGGACAAGGGCGGCTACTATCCTTGCTGCAAGATGACGCTGCCGCTCAGAACGCCGGACGTCAGTTGCGAAGGGAGGGACAGATGAACAGTCCCGTCCTTTCCCGCCATGCTTCGCGCAAAACCCTCATGGAGACGATCATGAAACCCCTGTCATACGCCAGGCGCGGTGCGCGCTGGCTGATGGCGGCCGGTGTCGCCGTCGCCATGATGCCGGCATTGCCGGCGCTCGCCCAAGACAAGGCTCCTGCCGCCAATCCAGAACCCGCCCTTGCACAGCACGGCATCAATCCGGAGCTCGCACGAATCGTGCCGTTCTTCACCAAGAGAGGCGGCCAGAGAGGCTGTGATTCCGTCGAATATGTCCTGAGCTTCGGCATCCACGGTGATCCACAGGACTTCGACCGACCAAGCGTGGCGGCGCTGCTGAAAGCGACGCGGCTCGACTTCAAGGACCAGCTTCCGCACGGCTTGCAGATCGTCAGCGTCGATGTCGCCGGCGACGGCACCAGCGCCTCCGGCGGACCGCTGCCCGCTGCTGCGATCGGCACATCGGCCGACCCGAACGATACGGCGAGCGTCACCAACTTCCGGATCAGCGCTTCCAACCTCGACGGCGCCGGCGCCGCGAATGAACGCGTCATCACCTTCCGTATCACGGCCAAGATAGACCATGCCGCCTTTCCCGCGCCGGCGACGGCCGATAACCAGGGCCTGATCGAAGTGGCCTTCAGGGGTGGTCCGGCAACCACGATCCCGTCGCAGGATCCGGACAAGCCCGACGACGGCGATTTCCTCACCGGCGTCAAGACCTCGATCAAGATCGACCTGACCAAGTGCAACCCGCCGCCTCCGGCCAAGGAATGCTTCAAGGTCGAGCGCGGCACGGTCGACTGCGTGCCCGGCGGCGGCGCCTTCATCTACCACATGCCGGTCGGGCCGGAGATGGGCGGCAAATGGGTGCAGGTGTCGACGACGACACCCGGCATCACCATCGTGCCCGACACGCAGCAGGTGCCTGCCGGCGGCGGCGTGCTGAACTGGAAGATCATCGGCGCTTCGCCGGGCGAGGCCGTCCATCTCGTCGTCACCGGCATCGACAGCCATGCCGGGCCGAAGGAAGGCTGGGGACTTTGCTGCACGCAGGAGATCGACATCGTCATTCCGCGCGATCTCAAGTGCCCGCCTGAAAAGCAGCCCGATCTCAAGGTGGAGAAGTGGGCAGGGGTGCCGCGCTGCACGATGGCCGGCGGCTGCGACTTCACCATCACGGTCACCAATGTCGGCGATGGGCCCTACAACGGCAAGATCGTGCTCGACGAGGTGACGTTGCCGGCCGGTTCGATGCTGTCCTCGGGGCCGAACCCGCCCTGGGTCTGCGTGCCCGGAACGACGCCGACGGCCTGCACACATCCGGTCACGACACTCAATCCCGGCGCCTCCGTCGTCCTCAAGCTCGGCTTCAAGCCGGCCGGCGGCTGGCAGGGCAGCGTGCTGCGCAATTGCGCCGCCTATGACTACCAGGCCAGCGGCAAGCCGCTGTTCGGCAGCCAGCAGAACGACCGCGGCTGCGCCTCGATCCCGATCTGCCGCCGCGGCGATCGCGACCCGCAGTGCCAGCCTCCGGTCGAGAAGAAGGTCGACCTGATCCTGAAGAAGCGCGCCCGCATCCCGGTCTGCACGTCGGACGGGATCTGCACTTTCGTGATCGACATCATCAACAACGGCACCGGCACCTATCACGGGCCGCTGACGGTGATCGACACCTATCCAGGCGGCGCGCCGACCTCATCGACCTTCGGGCCGAGCCCGCCTTGGACCTGCGGGCCGAACGGCCCCGGCCAGTTCCGCTGCGACAATGCCGGCATCTCCCTACCTCCCGCCGCCTCGACGCCGATCGTGGTCAAGGCGGTGATGCCGGCAAACTACCGGCCGGACATGGTCGAGAACTGCGCCGAGGTGAAGGCCATTCCCGGCGAAGCCGACCTCGCCAACAACAAGGCCTGCGCGACCGAGCGCATCCGCCATCCGAATGGCGGCCAGCCCGGCCTGCGCATCACCAAGACGTGCGGCGCCTCGCTTGCCGGCGCGGCTTCGGTTTCCTGCCGCATCACCGTCAGCAATGCCGGCACGGCTGCTCCCACCGGCCCGGTGCGGGTCGACGATGCCGCCGCGCTGGTGTCGGGTGGCGCGCCGGTCGCGATCCAGACCATCGCCCCGGACGGCGCGGAGTGGGCCTGCGGGCCGGCGCCCGCCAACACGGTGTCGTGCCAGCTTCCCGGCGCCGTCATGACGCCTGGAACCAGCCGGCACTTCGACGTGACGGTGAGCGGCAATGGCGAATTCGAGAACTGCGCGCGCGGCTCCTATGGGCCGGCGCCGGGTGACGACATCGTCTATCCGATCGGCCAGGCCTGCGCCAAGGGCGGCGGTACCTCGACGCTGCGTGTCGAGAAGACCGGCGACAGCGAATGCCAGCCGGGCCAACCCTGCTCGTTCGAGATCACCATCACGAACGACGGGCCGAACGCCTTCTCCGGCCCGGTTCGCATTGGCGATGCGATCGGCCTGGACGGCATAGGCCGCCTGGAAGGTGTCCAGATTACCTCTGTCGACCCGCCCTTCGGCTGCTCGCCGGAGCCGGCGACGCTGCCGGCATCCTGCATCGCCAACCTGACGCTCAGCGCCGGCGAAAGCCACACGCACCATGTCACCGTGATCCTTCCCGACGATGCGCGGCTTGCCAATCTGCAGGGCACGGTCAGCGGACAGAACTGCGTCGGCGTGCTGTCGCCGAACACGCCGGTGCAAAGCGGTGGCGACGTGCTGTCGCCTGCCCCAACCAACGGGCAGGTCGACCGCGGCAAGGCCTATGCCTGCCACCCCTTCACCATCAGGCGTGAGGTGAAGAACCTGTGCTCGAACGGCATGGTGCTGAACGCGGCCGGACGCTGCACCTGCCCGGATGGCACCAGCTTCCGCAATGGCCAGTGCAGTTCCGGCGGCGGCAAGCTGCAACCGCTGCCGGTGCCGCCGCGCTGCGTGCTGCTCAAGGGCCAGGTCCGCACCGAGGACGGGCGCTGCGTCTGCCCGCGCGGCACGGAGCTAGAAAACGGCAAGTGCGTGCAAAGCGAGCAGCCGCAGGAGCCGCAATGCACGCTGCGTCCCGGCCAATACCGCGACCAGGACGGCAATTGCGTGTGCCGGCGCGGCGAGCTGGTGAACGGCGTCTGCCAGGTCATCCCGCCGAAATGCACGATCCGCGGTGCGGTGCCGACGGCGAACGGCTGCGTCTGCCCCGACGGCACGCATCTCGACCGGGCGGCCAAGGCCTGTATGCCCGACCGGCAGCCGCCCAGCCAATGCCGCATCCGCGGCCAGGTGCGCAATGCCGACGGCGACTGCGTCTGCCCGAAGGGGACGGAGGTGCGGGGCAAGGTCTGCGCGCCGGTCAGGAAGCCGCAAACCTGCTCCATCCGCGGCCAGGTCCTCAACAAACGCGGCGCCTGTGTATGCCCGCGTGGCACCGAGGTGATAGAAGGCAGGTGCGGCACGTTCGAAGACGCTGAATGCGCACCGGGCTCGCAGATGATCGGCGGCATTTGCCAGCCGATCATCAGGCGGCGCTGCCCGGTCGGGACGACCGGACGGTATCCGGACTGCTTCCCGATCCGCAGGCGGCCGGGCGTGGAGATCGGTCCGGACCTGCTGCTCAATCCGAACATCCTGCAGCAGCTGGTTCCGCAGCGCCAGCCGAGGCGGGTGCTGCAGGACCCGGCAGGCGCAAACATCCAGAATTTCAAGCCGTAACTTCCGATGGCTGAAGACAAAGACCCGCCGGAGCAATCCGGCGGGTCCTTCTTTCCCGCGCCGGAGCTGCGTTCCCGTACGCCCGCCGACCGATGCGGAAAACATGCTTCCCCTTGACCAGACGATGGTCTAGGCAGACGCGCAAGGAAGGCGCGCAACCCAGCGCGCCGACGTGGATGCCGGGAGAGGCCTTTCATGAGCAAGAAGACCCTGATCGCGCCATCGGTGCTGGCGTCGGATTTCTCCAAGCTCGGCGATGAGGTCGAGGCGGTCGCGGCGGCCGGGGCCGACTGGATCCATCTCGATGTCATGGACGGTCACTTCGTGCCCAACATCACCTTCGGCCCGCCGGTGATCAAGGCGATCCGCAATCGCACGAAGGCCTTTTTCGACTGCCATCTGATGATTGCGCCGGCCGATCCCTACCTGGCCCCCTTCGCCGAGGCCGGCTGCGACGGCATGACCGTGCACGCCGAGGCCGGCCCGCATCTCGACCGCTCGCTGCAGACGATAAAAGGCCTCGGCAAGAAGGCCGGCGTCTCGCTCAACCCGGCGACCCCGGAAACGGCGATCGAATATGTGCTCGACCGGCTCGACCTCATCCTGATCATGACCGTCAATCCAGGCTTCGGCGGGCAGGCGTTCATCCCGGCGATCGTCGACAAGGTGAGACGGGTGAAGGCGTTGATCGGCAACCGCCCGATCCGCATCGAGATCGACGGCGGCGTCTCGCCGGAAACGGCACCGCTGGTGACGGCCGCCGGCGCCGACGTGCTGGTGGCGGGGGCGGCGATCTTCAAGGGCGGCACGGTCGAAGCCTATCGGGCAAATATCGAGGCAATCCGTTCAGCAGCTGACAAAGCCGCCAATTGAAGACATCGACAGCTTATTTCCAGCAAAAGCCGCAGCGCTGCTGAACGCCTGTTCAATATACCGAGTTATATCAAGCCGCCCAACAACGTCAGCTTTTTCCGGCTGATTTTTATTTCTTAAAGTCGAATATCGCCACCTTCCGCTTTTAGGCGGCAGTGCCCGGCTGTATGATACATGTACGGAGATTGCTTCGCCGATGGGCCCTGACAAAACAGGGGCAAGCAATGGGAGTTCGATTGACATACGGAAACGCCGATACGGGCGAAGGCAAGGGTGCCAAGAGCACGCTGGCCAGCTCGGTGTATCATCAACTCCGCGAGGACCTGCTGCGCGGAGCCCTGGAGGCCGAGGGCAAGCTGCGCGTCGAATGGGTCGTTTCCCGCTATGGCGCCGGCGCGTCGCCGGTGCGCGAGGCGCTCAACCGCCTTGCCGCCGAAGGCTTGCTTGGCCGCCATGACCAGCGCGGCTTCTTCCTGATGCCGGTGAGCGCGGCCGAGCTGGAGGAGCTCACCCGCACCCGCTGCTGGCTGGAAGAACGCGCCTTGCGCGAATCCATCGCGCATCGCACGGCCGAATGGGAAGAGCAGCTGGTATTGGCCCTGCACCGCCTGGCGCGCGCCGAGCGCCGCCAGCCCGACGATCCGGCAACCAACAATCCGGAATGGGAGACGCTGCACCGCGCCTTCCATCGCGCGCTGATTTCGGCATGCCGGTCGCATTGGCTGATCGGCTTTTGCGATCAGCTTTCCGACCAGGCCTCCCGCTACCGGCTGATCTCGCAGCGCGGCCCCGGCTCCGAACGCGACGACCTTGGCGAACACCGCACGATTGCCGAGCGGACGCTGGACGGCGATGCCGACGGCGCGGTCGAGGCCCTGCTCAATCACTACCGGCTGACGGCCGAGATGTGCATGGCGCGCCTCAACCGGGGCTACGATCAGAGAGCCGGTTCAGCCAAGGCCTCACGCGGCCGCAGATAGCTGCCCGTGCGGGCGGCCGTTACGCACTCTTCCTGGAATTGCCCTGGCCGGCAAATCTGATATTCGCTCTGGCGAGCATTCGACGCCAGAGGACGACATGGCCAACCATCTGTTCGACGCCTTTCGGGCCAGCATGCCGGCACCCGGTCGCCTGCTGATGGAGACGGACGACGGGCGTTCGATCTCCTATGGCGACATGCTGGCACGATCCGCGCAATTGGCGCACGCGCTGGTGCAGGCGGGCGTCCACCCTGGCGATCGGGTCGCCGTGCAGGTGGAGAAGACGCCGGAAGCCTTGCTCCTCTATCTCGCGTCCTTACGCACCGGTGCCGTCTTCCTGCCGCTCAACACCGCCTACACGCTGCCGGAGCTCGACTATTTCTTCCGCGACGCGGAACCGCGGCTGGTCGTCTGCGATCCCGAAAAAGCGTCGGATATCGAGGCGCTTGCCGCGGCGGCGGGAGCCGCAACGCTGACGCTTGGCCGCGACGGGCGGGGCACGCTCGCGGATGGCGCCGCGCTGCAGGCGGCGGATTTTGCGGATGTGGCGCGCGGCCCGGACGATCTTGCCGCCATCCTTTACACTTCCGGCACGACCGGCCGCTCCAAGGGCGCCATGCTCAGCCACGAGAACCTCGCCTCGAACGCGCGCGTGCTGGTGGAGCACTGGCGCTTCGACGCCGACGACGTGCTGATCCACGCGCTGCCGATCTTCCACACGCATGGCCTGTTCGTCGCCACCAACGTCATCCTGATGGCTGGCGCCAAAATGCTGTTCGAACGGAGGTTCGATCCTGGCCGTGTCATTTTGCTTTTGCCTCGCGCCACCGCGCTGATGGGCGTGCCGACTTTCTATGTGCGTCTCCTGCAGCAGGACGGGCTGACGAGAGATGCGGCGAGCCACATGCGGCTGTTCATCTCAGGCTCGGCGCCGCTGCTTGCCGAAACGCACAACGCCTGGCGAGAGCGCACCGGGCACGCCATCCTCGAACGCTACGGCATGACCGAGACCAACATGAACACGTCCAACCCCTATGACGGCGAGCGGCGCGCCGGCACGGTCGGTTTTCCCTTGCCCGGCGTATCCTTGCGCATCACCGATCCCGAGACGGCCGAGCCGCTGGCCCAGGGCGCGATCGGAATGATCGAGGTGAAGGGGCCGAACGTCTTTGCCGGCTATTGGCGGATGCCGGAGAAGACCAAGGCCGAGTTCCGCAGCGACGGTTTCTTCATCACCGGCGATCTCGGGCTGATCGATGCCGACGGCTATGTCCACATCGTCGGCCGCGGCAAGGACCTGATCATCTCGGGCGGCTATAACGTCTACCCGAAGGAAATCGAGAGTGAGATCGACGCGCTTGCCGGCGTCAGCGAAAGCGCCGTGATCGGCGTCGCCCATCCGGACTTCGGCGAAGGGGTCACGGCGGTGGTGGTACGCAAGCCGGGATCGGCGATCAGCGCCGCCGATATCGCCGCCGCCATCGCCGGGCGGCTGGCGAAATACAAGCATCCGAAGCAGGTGATCTTCGTCGACGAATTGCCCCGCAACACGATGGGCAAGGTGCAGAAGAATGTTTTGCGCGAGGCCTATAAGGATATCTATGCCAAAGCCGGCTAATAATACTGCGTCGTCATCCTAGGGCGAAGCAAGGAGCGAAGCGACGCGCGCAGACCTAGGATCCATGCCGTTACGCTAAGGCGTTGTAGCGGTTGCAGAATTCTGCACCGTTGCGCTCTACGGCAGAGGTTGCGGCATGGATCCTCGGGTCAAGCCCGAGGATGACGAAGGAATAGGCCTATGCTGCGAAAACCTTCTCGCCGCCGATCCAGACATTCCTGACATCCAGCTCCGCCGACAGACCAACAATGTCTGCCGCCGTGCCGTTGGCGAAGCGGCCGAGGCGGTGCGCTTGGCCGATCGCTTCGGCGGGATAGAGCGAGGCCATGCGCAGGGCCTCGTCGAGATCGAGCCCGACGACGCGATGGACGAAGCGCACGGCCGAAATCATGTCGAGGTCGGCGCCGGCCAGCGTGCCGTCGGCGAGCCTGAGACTCCCGTCCTTGCGGTAGATGGTGCGACCGTTGAGGGTGAAGGAGGTCATGTCGGTGCCGATCGTCGCCATGGCGTCGGTGACCAAAAGGATCTTACCCGGCCCCTTTTTGGCATTGAGCGCTAGCGTCATCGTGCCGGGATGGACATGGATGCCGTCGGCGATGATGCCGGCGTAGAGACCGCCTGTGTCGATGGCCGCTCCGGCCAATCCGGGCTCGCGATTGCCGATCTGGCTCATGGCGTTGAAGAGATGGGTAACGACCGAGGCACCCGCTTCGGCGAAGGCCGTTGCCGTGGCGTAGTCGGTGTCGGAATGGCCGAGGCTGACGATGATGCCGGCCCCGGCGAGCACCGTGACGCGGGCCGGCTCGACCGATTCCGGCGCAATCGTGGTGAGCAGCACCGGCAGATCCCGGCGCGCGGCGATCAGCGCCGCCTGGTCGGCATCCGTCATCGGCCGGATGAGGGCCGGATCATGCGCGCCCTTGCGCGCTATGGACAGATGCGGGCCTTCGAGATGCAGGCCTAGGAAACCCTGAACTTTCTTCCGCGCAGCCTCGGCGCCGACGGCGACGGCCGCGGCGGTGATCGCCGGCGTGTCGGTGATCAGCGTCGGCAGCAGCGCCGTGGTGCCGAACGGCGCATGCGCCCGGCAGATGGTCTCGATCGAGGCGACATCGGGATGATCATTGAGCATGACGCCGCCGCCGCCATTGACCTGGATGTCGACGAAGCCGGGAGCCAGCAGGCCGCCGCCAGTCTCGACCAAGGATACGCCGGACGGAATGGCGCCAGTGGGCAGAATGGCTTCGACCATGCCGTCCTTGACGACGAGCGCCGCATCGTCATGCCAGTCGGCGCCATCGAAGATGCGGGCGCCAGTGAGGGCGAAACGGTCGCTCATACGGTTTCCGTCACCTTGCGCAGGTTACGCGGCATGTCCGGGTCGAGGCCGCGATGGCGAGCGAAGGCCTCGACGAAGCCGTAGAAGGACACGATCAGCGGCAGCGGGTCGGTCAGCGGGTGGCCTGTCGCCACATGCGGCAGCAGCCTGGCGCTCTTTGCCTTGTCGGAAGTCACGAAAGCAGCGGCGCCCTTGGCCGCCACGCTGTCGGCGGCCTCGGCCACCGAAGGCTCCGAGGCGTCACGGGCGGCGAGCGCCAGGACCGGGAAACCCGGTCCGACCAGCGCCAGCGGCCCATGCATGACCTCGGCTGCGCTGTAGGCCTCGGCGTGCATGGCGCAGGTCTCCTTGAACTTCAGCGCCGCCTCGCTGGCGATTGCGAAGGACGGGCCACGGCCGAGGATGAACAGCGACTGCGGGGCCTCGAGTGCCGAGGCGAGCGCCATCCAGTCGCAAGCGATGGCCTTTTCGAAATGTTCGGGCAGGCGGGCAAGCGCTGAAAGCAGCGCCTGATCGCCAGTGCTGTGCGCCATCAGCGCCAGGGCGGCCACGGCCGAATTGACGAAGGTCTTGGTGGCCGCGACACTGCGCTCCGGCCCGGCGAGAATGTCGATGGCGTAGTCCGAGGCGCGCGCCAGCGGCGAGTCGGCCGTGTTGGTGATGGCGACGGTCAGCGCGCCGCCGACCCTCGCCGTTTCGGCCATGGCGACGATGTCCGGGCTTTTGCCCGACTGCGAGATCGCCAGGCAAGCCGAGCCGCGGAGTCTGAGCTTCGCGCCGTAGATGGAAGCGATCGACGGGCCGACCGAGGCGACTGCGAGGCCGGCCGTCAGTTCCACGGCATATTTCGTGAACGTGGCGGCATGGTCGGACGAGCCACGCGCCACGGTGACGACGAAACTCGGATCGCGCTCGCGAAGGCCGCGGCCGGCCTCGGCCAGCGCCTTGGCCGAGCCATCCAGCAGGCGGGCGGTGGCCGCCGGGATCTCCTCGATCTCGCGCCGCATGTGAGTGGTGGCTGCGCTCATGGCCGGATCTCCTCTCCCGGCCCGGTCAGCCGGAGTTCCGCGACAAAGTCATAGGCGTCGCCCCGATAGATCGAGCGGGTGAACTCGATCACCTTGCCGCTCGCCAGATAGGAAATACGTTCGATGTGCAGGCCGGCAACCCCCGGCGGCACTTCGAGCAGGCGCGCGTCGGCGTCGCCGAGATTGGCGGCCGAGATGCGCTGCACCGCCCGCACCGGGCGGTTGCCGGTCAGTTCCAGCGCCGCGTAGAGCGAGGAGCCTATCGCCTCGGGATCGGGAAGGACGCTGGCCGAGAGCGCGGCGCGCTCGATCGCCAGCGGCGTGTCGTTGGCGATGCGCAGGCGCGCCACACGCGCCACCAGCTCGTTCGACGACAGACCGAGCACCATCATCTCGTCCGGAGAAGGCGCATAGAGGCCGCGGTCGAGCCAGGCCGAGCGCACGACCATGCCGCGGCGCGCCATGTCCTCGGTGAAGGAGGTGAGCCTTGACAGCGACTGCTCGACACGCTCCATGCGCGGCGCGACGAAGGTGCCGGAGCCATGGCGCTGGACGAGGATGCCGCCCTTGACCAGATCCTGCACCGCCTTGCGCACGGTGACGCGCGAGATGTCGGCCTTGCTGGCGATGTCGCGCTCGGAGGGCAGCGCGTCGCCAGGGCCGATCAGACCGCGATTGACCGCTTCCTCGATGCTCTTTCTGAGCTGCAGGTAGAGCGGCGCGCCGCTCTGCGAGGACTCTTTGAGCATGGCGAAGATCTGGTCGGCGGCGCTCATCGGCCATCCCCCGATTTGCCGGCGAAGATGCGTACGGCCATCTGCACCGCGCCGCCGAGTGCGTCGTCGAGCGGGGCCTTCAGTAGCGCCTGAAAGCGCGCCGACAGGCGCGGCGCATAAAGCGGCGCCAGGCCGCCGAGCAGGCACAGCGGCGCATCATCGGCGAGATCGAGCGCGCCGAGTGAGGCTTCGACATCGGCAACCGCCCTGTCGAGGATAAAGTTGGCGACGAGGTCGCCCTTGGCGGCATGCTCGAAGACCTTGGGCGCGAAACCGCCGAAGTCGCCGGGCTTGGCATTGGTGGTGAACTCGACCACGTCCTCGGGATTGTTGCGGAACACGGCGAGCATGGCGTCTGTCAAAGGTGAGCCGGGGCGGATGCCGTCATAGGCAAGCAGCGTCTGCTCGAGCAGGTCGCGGCCGATGCGGGCGCCGCTGCCCTGGTCGCCGACCTGGAAGCCCCAGCCGCCGATGGCGCGCGACTTGCCGTTCTTGCGCGCCATATAGGCGGTGCCGGTGCCGAGGATCGCCATGGCGCCGTCGCCGGACCCGACAGCCCCTTCGAGCGCGATCTCGGCATCGGTCTCGACGCGGCTCTTGCTGAAGGGCAGGACCGCTTCCAGCTGCTGCCTGTAGGTGCCGACATTGGCGCCGGCGAGGCCGAGAATGGCAGGCGTCTCGGGGATCAGCTCCGGATCCTGGCCGGCGGCGAGAAAAGCCTGCCTTGCCGCCTCGACGATGTTGGCACGCGCGCCGGTGAGGTCGGTGCGGATGTTGGCCGCGCCGCTTTTGGCGCGCCCGACGACGTTGCCGTCGACGGTCGCAAGGGCCGCCCTGCAGCTGGTGCCGCCGCCATCGATGCCAAGCACGAATTTCACGCGATTTCTCCTCGCGCCGAATAATACCAATAAAATACCAATAGCCAAGCGTTAATTTCGGTTCAAAAAAGATTAAGGGGTATTTGATTGAAAAATCACAGAAATTTGCCAGCTAGGCAGTTCCGACGCACGAAATCCGTTAATGGATGTGGACAAGTGGTATTTTTTTGGTATTGTTCGCTCAGTTGGAGGACGCTGGATGGCCGAGACGCGCACGGAAGCGCTTCATCAGAACGCCGAGGGGCTGGATGTCCAGGCCCCGGAAGCCATCCTGGCGTTCCTTGCCAACGCCCAGATCGAGGCCGCGAAGGCCGTTCACGGCGCCATTCCGGCGATCGCCGAGGCCGCCGAATTGATCGCAAGACAACTGAAGGCCGGCGGCAGGCTCGCCTATGCCGCGGCCGGCAGCTCCGGCCTGATGGCCGTTGCCGACGCGCTGGAGCTTCCCGGCACGTTCGGCATCGCGCGTGACCGCATCGCCATCCTGATCGCCGGCGGCGACGAGGCGTTCCATACGCTTGCCGGCGGGCCGGAAGATGATACCGAGGAAGCCGCCGCAGCCGTGGCGAAGGCCAAAATCGGCAAGGGCGATTGCCTGATCGCCGTCTCCGCCAGCGGTTCGACGCCTTATGCCGTCCAGGCTATCGGCGATGCCAAGCGGCGCGGCGCGGCAACGATCGCCATCGCCAACAACAAGGGCGCGCCGCTGTTCGGCGAGGCGGACGTCGCCATCCTGCTCGAAACGCCGCCGGAGCTGATCGCCGGCTCCACCCGCATGGGCGCCGGCACGGCGCAGAAGCTCGCGCTCAACATGCTGTCGACGCTCGCGGCCATCCATCTCGGCCATGTGCATGACGGCTACATGGTCAATCTCACCGCCGACAACATCAAGCTGCGCGAGCGTGCCATCCGGATGGTCGCCGCCATCAGCGGGCGCAGCCGCGACGACGCGGCGCGCCTGCTCGAAGAGAGCGGCGGCGGCGTCAAGACTGCCATTCTGCTCGCCGCAGGCGCTGCCAACGCCGACGCGGCCGAGAAGATACTGGAAGGAGCCGGCCAGAAGCTAAGGCCGGCGCTTTCCGCGATCGAGGGGAGCAAGGGGCGCTAGCCGCTGTTCTCATCAGAACCGAACCTGAAAAAGGTCAACAGGGAGACTGAACATGACGACCAAACTACTGACGGCACTGCTGCTCGGCACGAGCATTCTCGGCACCACCGGGATGGCGCTCGCCGAGGATGTCACACTCAACATCGAGAGCTGGCGCGGCGACGACCTGACCATCTGGAAGGACAAGCTGATCCCGGCCTTCGAGGCCAAGAACCCCAGCATCAAGGTGGTGTTCGCGCCGTCGGCGCCGACCGAGTATGACGCCGCGCTCGGCGCCAAGCTCACCGCCGGCTCGGCTGGCGACCTGATCACCTGCCGGCCGTTCGACAAGTCGCTCGAGCTGTTCAAGAAGGGCAACCTCGCCGACCTCACTTCGCTGCCCGGCATGGAGAACTTCTCGCCGGTCGCCAAGGCGGCCTGGCAGACCGACGACGGCAAGTCGAGCTTCTGCGTGCCGATGGCCTCGGTCATCCACGGCTTCATCTACAACAAGGACGCCTTCGACAAGCTCGGCCTCAAGGTGCCGACCACGAATGAAGAGTTCTACGCCGTGCTCGACAAGATCAAGGCGGACGGCACCTACATCCCGATGGCGATGGGCACCAAGGACCTCTGGGAAGCCGCGACCATGGGCTACCAGAACATCGGCCCGAACTACTGGAAGGGCGAGGAAGGCCGCCAAGCGCTGATCAAGGGCGAGCAGAAGCTGACGGATCCGCAGTGGGTCGAGCCTTACAAGGAACTGGCCAAGTGGAAGCCCTATCTCGGTGACGGCTTCGAGGCGCAGACCTATCCGGACAGCCAGAACCTGTTCACGCTCGGCCGCGCCGCCATCTATCCGGCCGGCTCGTGGGAGATCGGCCTGTTCAACACGCAGGCGCAGTTCAAGATGGGCGCCTTCCCGCCGCCGGTGCAGAAGGCCGGCGACACCTGCTACATCTCCGACCACACCGACATCGGCATGGGCCTGAACGCGGCCTCGAAGCATCCGGAAGAGGCCAAGAAGTTCCTGGCCTGGGTCGCCTCGCCGGACTTCGCCACCATCTACGCCAACGCGCTGCCGGGCTTCTTCAGCCTGAACAGCACGCCGGTGAAGATGGAAGACCCGTTGGCGCAGGAATTCGTCTCCTGGCGCGGCAAGTGCAAGTCGACGATCCGCTCGACCTATCAGATCCTGTCGCGCGGCACGCCGAACCTCGAGAACGAGACCTGGGTTGAATCGGCCAACGTGATCAACGGCACCGACACGCCGGAAGCCGCGGCCAAGAAGCTGCAGGACGGCCTCGACAGCTGGTACAAGCCGGCGAAGTAATCTTCGCTATCGAACCGGCCGGGCGCATGCCCGGCCGGCATTCGGACAGTTCCTAGATAGCGATTGTCGGCGCCGCCTCTCGGTCTTACCCTCACCCTTGCGGGAAGACGAAGCCGCACTGTCGCTGGCCTTGTCCTTCGCATTATGAGGACAGTCAGGCCGTGCATCGAGGCATCAGCTAAGCATTCATCGACCTGGAACCGAGAGACGGCGGGGACCGAACTCATGGCCGCACAAACACGACCCAAGAAACCGATCCGCTGGCATATCGGCGTCTTCCTGGCGCCGGCGGTGCTCGTCTACACGGCGATCATGATCCTGCCGCTGTTCGGCACCCTCCAACTCTCATTGTTCCGCAACATCGAGCAGTCCCAGGTGTTCGTCGGGCTCGGCAATTTCCGCACGCTGTTCGGCGACCCCAACTGGTCGGTGAATTTCTGGAACGCACTCAGGAACAACGTCTGGTTCTTCATCATCCACATGCTGGTGCAGAACCCGATCGGCGTGCTCCTCGCGGCACTTCTGTCCAGCCCGAGGCTCAGGTTTGCCGCCTTCTACCGCACGGCGATCTTCGTGCCGACGATCCTGTCCTTCGTCATCGTCGGCTTCGCCTGGAAGCTGATCCTGTCGCCGATCTGGGGCGTGGCACCGCACCTGCTCGACTTCGTCGGGCTGAAGAGCCTGTTCACGCCGTGGCTCGGCAAGGAGCAATATGCGCTGACCGCGCTCAGCCTGGTCTCGGTCTGGCAGTTCGTCGGCATCCCGATGATGCTGATCTATGCCGCACTGCTGTCGATCCCGGACGAGGTGATCGAGGCCGCCGAATGCGACGGCGTCACCGGCATGGCGCAATTCTGGAAAATCAAGCTGCCGCTGATCCTGCCGTCGATCGGCATCATCTCGATCCTGACCTTCGTCGGCAATTTCAACGCCTTCGACCTGATCTACACGGCGCAAGGCGCGCTCGCCGGACCGAACTATTCGACCGACATACTCGGCACCTTCCTCTACCGCGCCTTCTTCGGCTTCCAGCTGCAGGTCGGCGACCCGAACATGGGCGCGGCGATCGCCACGATGATGTTCCTGATCATCCTTGCCGGCGTCTGCGTCTACCTGTTCCTCGTCCAGACGCGCCTGCGTCGCTACCAGTTCTGAGGGCGCCATGAGCACAGCCACCCGTTCCTTGCCCCGCACCATCGGCGCCCATGCCGTGCTTTTGACCTACACGGTGATCGCGCTGTTCCCGGTGATCCTGGTGGTGGTGAATTCGTTCAAATCCCGCGCCGGCATCTTCGGCGCGCCGCTGACGCCGCCGACGCCGAAGACCTTCGACCTGATCGGCTACACGACGGTGTTCGGCCAGGGTGATTTTTTCCACTATTTCCAGAACAGCCTCGTCGTCACCGTCGCCTCGCTGTTCTTCGTGCTTTTGTTCGGCGCGATGGCCGGCTTCGCGCTGTCGGAGTACCGCTTCCGCGGCAATACCATGATGGGACTCTATCTCGCGCTCGGCATTATGATCCCGATCCGCCTCGGCACCGTTGCCATCCTGCAGCTGATGGTGGCGACCGGGCTGGTCAACACGCTGACGGCGCTGATCCTGGTCTACACGGCGCAGGGCCTGCCTTTAGCCATCTTCATCTTGTCGGAATTCATGAAACAGGTCTCCGACGACTTGAAGAACGCGGGGCGCATCGACGGGCTGTCGGAATACACGATCTTCTTCCGCCTGGTGCTGCCGCTGGTCAGGCCGTCGATGGCGACGGTCGCCGTCTTCACCATGATCCCGATCTGGAACGATCTGTGGTTCCCGCTGATCCTGGCGCCATCGGAACAGACCAAGACGGTGACGCTCGGCGCGCAGCTCTTCCTCGGCCAGTTCGTCACCAACTGGAACGCGATCTTGGCGGCGCTGTCGCTGGCGATCCTGCCGGTGCTCATCCTCTACGTCATCTTTTCGCGGCAGCTGATCCGCGGCATTACTTCCGGAGCCGTCAAGTGAGCGAGGGGCGCCAATTCTCCGTAGGGCTCAGCTTCACCCTCTCAAGAAAAACTGGAGTAGTCAGGTGAGCGATAAACCCCTTCGCGTCGTCGTCGCCGGCCTCGGCAATATGGGCCGCAGTCACGCGCTCGCCTATCACACCAATCCGGGCTTCGAGATCGCGGCGCTCGTCAATCGCTCCGACGTGCCACTGCCGGACGGACTCGCCGGTTACGGCATCAGGCGCTCCTTCGAGGATGCGTTGCGCGACGAGAAGCCGGACGTCGCCGCGATCGCCACCTATTCCGACAGCCATGCCGACTATGCGGTGAGGGCGTTCGAGGCGGGCTGCCATGTCTTCGTCGAGAAGCCGCTGGCGACCACCGTGGCGGACGCCAAGCGCGTCGTCGACGCGGCCAAGGCCAACGGCAAGAAGCTGGTGATCGGCTATATCCTGCGCCACCATCCGTCCTGGATGAGGCTGATCGCCGAGGCGCGTAAGCTCGGCGGTCCCTACGTGTTCCGCATGAACCTCAACCAGCAGTCCTCCGGCCACACCTGGGAGACACACAAGCAGCTGATGCAGACGACCTCGCCGATCGTCGACTGCGGCGTGCACTATCTTGACGTGATGCTGCAGATCACCGACGCCAGGCCGGTCGAGGTGCGCGGCATGGGGGTGCGGCTGACCGAGGAGGTGGCGCCCTCCATGTACAATTACGGCCATCTGCAGGTGCTGTTCGAGGACGGCTCGGTCGGCTGGTACGAGGCCGGCTGGGGTCCGATGATCTCGGAGACCGCCTTCTTCGTGAAAGACGTGATGTCGCCCAAGGGCTGCGTGTCGATCGTGATGAAGGAGGGCGTGAAGTCCGACGACATCGATACCCACACCAAGACCTCGACCATCCGCCTGCACAACGCTGCGACCGGTCCGGACGGCAAGTTCGCCAGGCAAGACGAGCTGCTGTCGATGGAAGGCGAGCCTGGGCACCAGGAGCTCTGCGACCGCGAACAGGCCTTCCTGCTGAAGGCCATCCGCGAGGACATCGACCTCACCCGCCACATGGACGACGCGGTGAAGTCGCTCGCCGTCTGCCTTGCCGCCGACGAGAGCGTGCGCAGCGGCGCCCCAGTCAAACTCTAGAACACCTGAAACTATAAGAACGGGGACAAAGCCATGGGCTCGCTGAACATCGAGAATGTGAAGAAGGCTTTCGGGCCGGTCGAGGTGCTGAAGGGCATCGACCTCGAGGTCAATGACGGCGAGTTCGTCGTCTTCGTCGGACCTTCCGGCTGCGGGAAGTCGACGCTGCTGCGCGTGATCGCCGGGCTGGAGGATTCGACCTCCGGCCGGGTGCTGATCGACGGCGACGACGTCTCGGTCACGCCACCGGCCAAACGCGGCATCGCCATGGTGTTCCAGACCTACGCGCTCTACCCGCATCTGACGGTCAAGAACAATATGGGCCTCGGCCTGAAGCAGGCCGGCACACCCTCGGCCGAGATCGAGCGCCGCATCAAGATCGCTTCGGCCATGCTGTCGCTCGAGCCCTATCTTGAGCGCCGCCCGGCGGAACTCTCGGGCGGTCAGCGCCAGCGCGTCGCCATCGGCCGCGCCGTGGTGCGCGAGCCGAAGCTCTTTCTCTTCGACGAGCCGCTGTCGAACCTCGATGCCGCGCTGCGCGTCAACACAAGGCTGGAGATCGCGCAGTTGCACCGGCGGCTGAAGGCGACGATGATCTACGTCACCCACGACCAGGTCGAGGCGATGACGCTGGCCGACAAGATCGTCGTGCTCAACGCCGGCCGGATCGAGCAGATCGGCAGCCCGATGGAGCTCTACAATTCGCCGGCCAACGAATTCGTCGCCGGCTTCATCGGCTCGCCGAAGATGAACTTCATCGACGGCGCCAAGCTGGGCGAGACGGCGAAGACCGTCGGGGTCAGGCCAGAGCATCTGACCGTCGATGCGAAATCCGGCGCCTGGAAAGGCACGGTGGTGCATGCCGAGCATCTCGGCGCCGACACCAACCTCTATCTCGACTGCGAGAAGGCCGGCCTGCTCACCGTGCGCATCTTCGGCGTCTACAACGCCGAGCCGGGCGCTACGCTCTACGCGACGCCGGACCCGGCGAAGACATATCGGTTTGGAGCGAATGGAAGAGTGTTGAAGTAGGATCGTGACGCAGGTCGGCGCTGCCCCTCACCCTTACCCTCTCCCCGTGAAGGACGGGGAGAGGGAGGTCGCCAGCGCCGGAGCTTGTCCCTTCTCCCCGTCCTTCACGGGGAGAAGGTGCCGGCAGGCGGATGAGGGGCGGCGCAGCCCTGCGATTTGATCCGCCTATTCGTCCGCCTTGAACGTCTGCTTCTGCTGGCCCATGCCTTCGATGCCAAGCTCGACGACGTCGCCTGCTTTGAGGAATACCGGCGGCTTCATGCCGAGGCCGACGCCGGGCGGCGTGCCGGTGGAGATGATGTCGCCGGGATGCAGCGACATGAACTGGCTGAGATAGGAGACCAGATACTTCACGCCGTAGACCATGGTCTTGGTCGAGCCGTTCTGCATGGTCTTGCCGTTGACGGTCAGCCACATCTTGAGGTTCTGCGGATCGGCGATCTCGTCCGTGGTCACCAGCCACGGGCCGATCGGCCCAAACGTGTCGCAGGACTTGCCCTTGGTCCACTGGCCCTGGCGCTCGGCCTGGAAGGCGCGCTCGGACACGTCGTGCGCGACGCAATAGCCGGCAACATAATCGAGCGCGTCTTCCTCACTGACATACTTCGCCGTCTTGCCGATGACGACGCCGAGCTCGACTTCCCAGTCGGTCTTGACGGAGCCGCGCGGGATGAGCACGTCGTCATCCGGCCCGACGATGGCGGAGCTTGCCTTCATGAAGATGATCGGCTCCGGCGGCACGGTGGCGCCGGTCTCGGCGGCGTGGTCGGAATAGTTGAGGCCGATGCAGATGAATTTGCCGGTGCCGGCAACGCAGGCGCCCATGCGCGGCTTGCCGGAGACCGCCGGCAGCGATTTCGGATCGAGCTTCGACAGCATCTCCAGCGAAGCCGGATGAAGCGCGGTGCCGGCGATGTCGGCGACATAGGCCGAAAGGTCGCGGATCGTGCCATCCTGATCGAGCAGGCCGGGACGTTCGCTCCCCACCTCGCCATAGCGCAGCAACTTCATCTTCGTTCTCCTACTTGCGGCCGAAGGCCGTTTTGCAAAACTCTTCGCTCAGGCGACCGCTTCACTGCGGAAACCGGCGGACCGTATCCATCGAGCCGATCTCCGACAAGCGTGCACGGCGACCAGGGCAGCCGGCGGGAAGGATTTTTCAGACTTTCCGATCCTCTGCCGATAAACGCGGCGTTGGGCGCGATCTTCCTGTTCGTCAACGATGTTTTCCCGGCGGCGGTCAGATCGACCAGCCGCCGTCGATATTGTAGGCCTGACCCGACGTGTAGTTCGCTCCCGCCAGATAGACGGCGAGATCGGCGATCTCCTCGGGCGTGCCCAGCCTGCCCATGGGCTGGCGCGCGATGAAGGCCGCGCGCGCCGCCTCATAGTCGCCCTGCGCATGCATGCGGTCTTGCAGCGACGGGCTTTCGACCGTGCCGGGACAGATGGCGTTGCAGCGGATTCCTCTTGCGACATAGTCGGCGGCGACCGCCTTGGTGAGGCCGACTACGGCCGCCTTGGTCAAACCATAGACGAAACGGTTCGGCACGCCCTTCTGCGAGCTCGCCAGCGACGCCATGTTGATGATCGAGCCGTCGCCGCGCTCCAGCATGCCTGGCAGCACGGCGCGGATCGTGCGGATCATCGAGCGGACATTGAGGTCGAGCGCGAAGTCGAGGTCCTCATCCTTCATCTCGAGGATGGAGCCCGAATGGACGAAGCCGGCGCAGTTGAACAGCACATCGACCGGGCCGATCTCGGCGAAGGCAGCCGCGACGGCCGCATCGTTCAGAACGTCGAGCTTGCGCGTCTTGATGCCGGAAGTCTTGGCGAGCTCGGCAAGGAGCGGCTCGTTGATGTCGGTGGCGTGAACGGTGGCGCCGGCCCTGGCAAAAGCCAGCACGCTCGCGCGTCCGATGCCTTGCGCCGCCGCGGTGACCACAACCACCTTGCCTGCCAGATCCGCCATTCTTCCCTCCGGGTGCCGCAAGCTTTCTACCGGCAGCCAAACTAGGCGCAATGCGCCAGGCGAGCTTGGCGCCTGACCTGCCATCTGCCGAGGACCAATTGTTTTTTCTGGTTAAAGAACACGTGACGAGGCGTCAAGCCTGGAACAGGCATCGTTTCGGGTTTCGGATCTGTCTTGTCGCCCCCTTTTGAGCGCCGGCGCTGCCCCTCACCTGCCTGCCGGCATCCTCTCCCCGTATAGTGACGGGGAGAGGGGCGCTCTCATCGCCGGTTTCGCCAACCACCAACGTCGCAAAGGGGAAGCGAACATCACTTCCGTCGCAGGGTTCAGTCGCCGTAAGGCACCCAGACATTCTTGACCTCGATGGCGCGGCGCAGGAAGGCCTCGCCGGCGGCTTCGCCCGAGGCCCAGTCGAGGCTGCGGCCGTTGCCGGTCCAGACGCGCTTCAGGTTGCCGATGGAGTCGGCCTCCGCCCTGGCGCAGGTTTCGGCATCGGCGAACAGCCAGAGCCCGTCGACATCGTCGTGCTTGGCCAGCACGCCCGCAAGCTCGGCGCTGCGGCCGGTGACGATGTTGACGGCGCCGGCAGGCAAGTCGGAATATTCAATCACCTGGTAGAGGTCGGTCGCCAAAAGCGGGTGCCGTTCGGACGGGACGGCCACCACCGTGTTGCCCATGGCAAGCGCCGGCGCCACCAGCGAGATGAAGTTGAGCAGCGGCTGATTGTCCGGCGCGACGATGCCGACGACGCCGACCGGCTCATGCAGCGCCAATGTCACGACACGGGCCGGCGGCTGGTGGACGCGGCCCTCGAACTTGTCGGTGAGGCCGGCATAGAGGAACAGCCGCTCGATCGACTGCTCGACCTCCTCCCGCGCCGCCTTGGGAGCGACGCCGGTGAGCTGGACGAGGCGCGCGGCGAATTCGTCCGCGCGGCCGGAAAGGTTCTCGCCGAAGTAGTAAAGCACCTGACTGCGGTTGAAGGCAGTCGCATCGGGCCAAGCCTTGCAGGCGCGCGCCGCGGCGACCGCGTCGCGGATGTCCTTGCGGTTGCCGAGGCCGACCTCGCCGGCAAGCTTGCCCTTGGCGGTGGCGATGCCAAGCGAATAATTGCCGTCGGGGCGCACCTGCTTGCCGCCGATGAACAGCTTTGCAGTGCGGTCGATCGCCGTGCCGTCGGCCTGTTCGGCTGGCTGAGCGGAGCCGGCGGTGGCCGGCTTGATAGCCGGGCCGATAGGAAGCTTCGCCGTCAGATATTCGAACATGCCCTCGCGGCCACCCTCGCGGCCGAAGCCACTTTCGCGGTAGCCGCCGAAGCCGCAGGCGGCGTCGAACATGTTGGTGCCGTTGACCCAGACCACGCCGGCCTTCAATTGCGGGGCGACATGCAAGGCGAGGTTGATGTTCTCGCTCCACACGGAAGCGGCAAGGCCGTAGCGCGTGTTGTTGGCAAGCTCGATCGCTTCCTCGGTGTTTCGGAAGCTCATCGTCGCCAACACCGGTCCGAACACCTCCTCCTGCGCCAATATATTAGCCGGCGAAACCGAGGTCGCGAGCGTCGGCAGGTGATAGTAGCCCGTCGTCGGCAAGGCGGCGTCGGGCTGCCAGCAGACCGCGCCTTGCCTGGCGCCCTCGGCGATCAGGCCCTTGACGCGGTCGAGCTGGGTGCGGTCGACCAAAGGACCGATATCGGTGTTCTTGTCGAGCGGGCTGCCGACGCGCAGCCGGCTCATCCTGACCTTGACCTTGGCGATGAAAGCCTCGGCTACGCCTTCCTGCACAAGCAGGCGCGAGCCGGCGCAGCAGACCTGGCCCTGATTGAACCAGATGCCGTCGACCAGACCCTCGACGGCGCTGTCGAGATCGGCATCCTCGAAGACGACGAAGGCCGACTTGCCGCCGAGTTCCAGCGAAAGCTTCTTGCCCGACCCGGCGGTCGCCTTGCGGATGATCTTGCCGACCTCGGAAGAGCCGGTGAAGGCGATCTTCTGGACACCGGGATGATTGACGATCGCCGCACCCGCTTCCGGTCCGCCCTGGACGATGTTGACGACGCCTTTCGGCACGCCTGCCCGCTCGCAGATCTCGGCGAACAGGATCGCGGTAAGCGGCGTGAATTCGGCCGGCTTCAACACCACCGTACAGCCCGCGGCGAGTGCGGGCGCGATCTTCCAGGCCAGCATCAACAGCGGAAAGTTCCAGGGGATGACCTGGCCGACGACGCCGACCGCCTTGTGGTCGGGAAAATCCTTCTCCAGCGTCTGCGCCCAGCCGGCATGGTGGATGAAGTGACGGATCGCCAGCGGCACGTCGATGTCGCGGCTCTCGCGGATCGGCTTGCCGTTGTCGATCGTCTCCAGCACGGCGAACAGGCGCTGATGGCGCTGCATGGCGCGGCCGATGGCATAGAGCACCTTGGCTCTGGCGTAGCCGGAACTCGCGCTCCACTTCGGCAGCGCCTTGGCGGCCGCGGCGACCGCCGCGTCGATGTCGGCGCCGCCTGCATCCGAGACCTTGGCGAGCAGCTTGCCGGAGGACGGTTCGCTGGTGTCGAAAGTCCTGCCGCTCGCCGCCGCCTTCCAGGCGCCATCGATGAACAGGGACTTGGAGAAATCGCGCGAGGCCAACCAGGCATCGGCTTCGTTGCGGGCCTCCGGCGCCGGGCCGTATTCCATGGCGTGATAGCGTTCGAGGATGTTCATGGGGCGCCTCCTTTACCCTCCCCCTTGTGGGGAGGGTCGATCGGCAGAGCCGATCGGGGTGGGGGTAGATGGCTAGCGGACTGGTGCATTTGACAGGTTGATTTGTTTTTTCGACCCCCACCCCGCCGCTTCGCGGCGACCCTCCCCACAAGGGGGAGGGTGGGTGCTACGCCATCGCGTGGCGATGGTTGGCTGAATAGTGCCCGGTCAAATGATGCTCGAGCTGGCGTTCGATGTCGGTGAGCAGGCTGGAGGCGCCGAAGCGGAACAGCTCCGGCTCGAGCCACGGCCGGCCAAGTTCCTCCTTCATCAGCACCAGCCAGTCGAGCGA
Organism: Mesorhizobium sp. WSM4904; assembly: GCF_029674545.1. NCBI lineage: Bacteria > Pseudomonadati > Pseudomonadota > Alphaproteobacteria > Hyphomicrobiales > Phyllobacteriaceae > Mesorhizobium > Mesorhizobium sp. WSM4904. Next base: position 462,808 of record NZ_CP121354.1, read on the forward strand.
GGCCTTGGCGGTGGAAATGCCACCCGCCGGCTTGAAGCCGATCAGGTAGCCGGTCTCCTCGAAATAGGCGCGGATGGCGCGCACCATGGCGAGGCCGACGGGAAGCGTGGCGTTGACGCTTTCCTTGCCGGTCGAGGTCTTGATGAAGTCGGCGCCCGCCATCATCGCCACCATCGAGGCCAGCATGACATTGCGCAGCGTGGCGAGATCGCCGGTGCCGAGGATGACTTTCAAGTGCGCGTCGCCGCAGGCGGCGCGCATGGCGACGATCTCGTTGAACAGCTCGCGCCACTTGGCGCCGTAGACCAGGCCGCGCGGGATTACGACATCGATCTCATCGGCGCCGTCGCGCACCGAGGCCTCGATCTCCTGCAGCCGGGTCGAGAGCGGCGCCAGGCCGTGCGGGAAGGCGGTTGAAACGGCGGCGACATGGATGCCGGTGCCGCGCAGCGCCTCGACAGCGGTGGCGACGAAGGGGTGGTAGACGCAAACCGCCGCCGGACGGATGGTTTCACCGGCGATGCCGAGACCCTCGACGATATCCTTGCGCAGCGGATTGATCGCCTTGGCGCAGAGCCTGCGCACGCGCTCGTCGGTGTCGTTGGAGTTCAGCGTGGTGAGATCCATGCAGGCAATCGCCCGCAGCAGCCAGGCGGCCTGGTTGTCGGCCTTGATCGAGCGCCGTTTGGTGAGCGTGGCGACACGACGTTCCAGCGCCGAGCGATTGACGCTGCGCACCGATTCCAGGAAACCGAGGTCGAGCTTCATGCCGGGATTGCGGGCAATGCCATGCTCCAGCGGCATCGGCGTGTTGGCGGCGGCACGCGCCGGCAGCGGCATGACCTTGGACGCGCCTGCGCCGGCCTCGCGGATGGTGCTGCTCATCTCCTGCCCTTTCATTCAGCTGCTTGCGCCGAAGGATAGCCCGTGCAGCGACGCTTCACGAGTCTTTCAAGGGGTCATAGCGGAAAAAGGCCGGCAAGGCAGCAGGTTTTTGACCGCATGGTCAAAACATCATCCTGAGTAGGCGCTCCCGGCGTTGGAGATTGGCCGAAACGCCCATCCCTTCGTCATACTCGGGCTTGACCCGAGTATCCATGCCGTGACCTCTGCCGTAGAGTGCAACGGTGCAGAATTCTGTAACCGCCGCAAAGCCTTAGCGTAACGGCATGGATTCTAGGGTCTGCGCGCGTCGCTCCGCTCCTTGCTCCGCCCTAGAATGACGAAGCACGAATGTCGTCGGTAAATCTCAGTGGCTTCCAACAGAGCTGGCGGGTGCGATACGCTCAGCCGACGAAGGCGCGCTCCACGACGAAGCTTGCCGGATGGCTGAGCGAGCCTTCCTGGAAGCCGAGGCTTTCGGCGAGTTCCTTGACGTCCTTCAACATGTGCATCGAACCGCAGATCATGATGCGGTCGGTCTCGGGATTGAGCTTGTCGATGCCGAGGTCGGAATAGAACTTGCCCGAGCCGATCAGCGCGGTGATGCGGCCCATGCGCGCCGATTCCTCGCGGGTCGTCGAATTGTAGAGCGTGACACGGCCGCCGGTCAGCTCGCCGATCAGCGGATCGTTTTCCAGAGCCGCCACCAGCTCCTGGCCGTAGACAAGCTCGGCTTTGTCGCGACAGGTGTGGGTCAGGAAGACGTGGTCGAACTTTTCATAAGTCTCGGGATCGCGCAGCAGGCTGGCAAAGGGCGCGATGCCGGTGCCGGTCGAGATCATGAACAGGCGTTTTGCGGGCGTAAGGGCGTCGAGCACCAGCGTGCCGGTCGCCTTCTGGCGCATGATGACGGTGTCGCCGACCTTTATCTTCTGCAGCTCGGAGGTCAATGGACCGTCCGGCACCTTGATCGAGAAGAATTCAAGCTCGTCGTCCCAAGCGGGGCTGGCGACGGAATAGGCACGGAAGATCGGCTTCTCGGCATTGGGCAGGCCGATCATGACGAACTCGCCGGAGCGGAAGCGCAGCGACTGCGGACGGGTGATGCGGAACGAGAACAGCCGATCGGTGTAATGCTTCACCGACACCACCGTCTCGGCATAGACATTGGCCGGGATCGGGAACTGGACCGGCCTGGCGCCGGCGATGTTGACCGCGGATGTCGTGTTCATCAAACCCAACTTTCCGGCCCAGACGCGAGGTTCTGGCGCCAAACTTTTGCGTGCGCGTCCGGACGGTCGGGTCCCGACGTGCTTCTCACACACTGCCAGCAGTAAGCCCTTGTGTTGGAAACTTATTAGTATACAAACGATCTTGGGGTCAAGATCGAGGCATAAAACACCTTTCCAAACTGGGACATGTCCGTAGTTTTAGCATTTCGGGTTTCGACAATGGATGAGAAATTTTCGGCGTCGGCGGGAAATGTTGTCGCAGGCATCGATGTCGGCGGAACCTTCACCGACCTGCTGCTGATCGACGGCAAGGCAGGCGGAAAGGTGCATATCGCCAAGACGCCGACCACAGTGGAGAACCAGGCATTCGGCGTGGTCGCCGCACTTGCCGCCACCGGCTTTCCGGTCGACGGTATCGACCTCATCGTCCATGGCACGACGACGACCACCAACGCCGTGCTGGAACGCCGGCTGGCCAGGACCGGCATGATCACCACGCGCGGCTTTCGCGACGTGATCGAGCTTGGCCGGCGCACCCGGCCGCAAGCCTATGGCATGACGGGCACCTTCGTGCCGGTCATTCCGCGCGATCTGCGACTCGAGGTCTCGGAGCGCGTCGAGGCGTCCGGCGCCGTTCGCGTCCCGCTCGACGAGGCGGAGATGCGCGACGCGGTGAAGCGGCTGCTCGCCGCCGGCTGCGAGTCGCTCGTCATCCATTTCCTGCATTCCTACGCCAACCCGGCGCATGAACGCCGCGCGGCGGAGATCGCGGCGGAACTCTGGCCGAACGGCCATATCACCACCGGCCATGCGCTTCTTTCAGAAGCGCGCGAGTTCGAGCGCGGCGTGACGGCGGCGGTCAACGCCTCGGTGCAGCCGATCCTGGAGCGCTATGTCGAGCGGCTGCGCAAGGAGCTGGCGGCGAAAGGCTATGCGCGCGACTTCCTGATCATGAACGGCAATGGCGGCATGATCTCGGCCCGCTTCGTCACGCAGGAATCGGCCAAGACCGTGATGTCGGGCCCAGCATCGGGCGTGATCGCGGCAGCCTATACCGGAAAACGCGCCGGCTTCGGCAATGTCGTCACCTACGACATGGGCGGCACCTCGACCGACGTGGCGCTTATCCGCAACGCCGAGCCCGCCGTCTCGAACGAGATCGAGATCGAGTATGCAATGCCGATCCATGTGCCGATGGTGGCGGTGCACACCGTCGGCGCCGGCGGCGGCTCGATCGCGCGCGTCGACGCGGCCGGCCTGATCCAGATCGGCCCGGAAAGCGCCGGCGCCAATCCCGGCCCGATCTGCTACGGGCGCGGCGGCACCGAACCGACCATCACCGACGCCAATCTGGTGCTGGGCCGGTTGGCGCCGAAGAAGCTGCTCGCCGTCGACAATCCGGTCACCGTCGAGCGCGTGACCGCGATCTTCGAGGACAAGATCGGCAAGCGCACCGGCCTTTCCGGCGTCGAAGCGGCGGGCGCGATCCTGAGGCTCGGCAACATGAAGATGGCGGGCGCCATCCGCATGGTGTCTGTGTCGCGCGGCCACGATCCGCGCGATTTCGCGCTGTTCGCCTTCGGCGGCGCCGGGCCATTGCACGCGACAGCACTCGCCCGCGAGCTCGGCCTGCCACGTGTGCTGGTGCCGGCGCGCCCCGGCATCACCAATGCGCTCGGCTGCGTCGTCGCCGATCTCAGGCACGATTTCGTCAACACGATCAACCAGCCGGTGGCGAGCCTCGACGAAGCGAAGCTTCGCGAGGTATTGGAACGGCACCGGAACGAAGGCGAGGCGCTGATCGCCAAGGAAGCGGTGAAGCCGGACGCGATCCGCGTCACTCATTCCGCCGACATGCAGTTCGTTGGCCAGACGCACATCATCAACGTGCCGCTGCCGTCCTCATCGGTGACGCGCGCGACGCTGCAGCAACTCTTCGAAAAGGCCTATTTCGCGCGCTTCAAGGTCGAGCTGCCCGAGATCCGCGCCAATCTCGTCAACCTCAATACCTCGGTCACCGGCGTGCGGCCGCAAATCGATCTGTCGAAGCTGATCGACCCGGCGGGGCGCGCGGCGACGCTCGAGGAGGCGCTGCGCGAAATCCGGCCGGTCTGGTACAGTGGGCACTGGCACGACACTCCGGTCTATGACCGCGAAAAACTGCCGCTCGATGCAACAATCGAAGGGCCGGCGATCCTGGAGCAGATGGACGCAACCACGGTGCTGGAACCCGGCGACCATGCGCGTTCCGACGCCGACGGCAACATCATCATCGACATCGGCGAGGCCTGACAATGCCAGTGCAAGGGGCAAAGCTCGACACGATCACGCTTTCGGTGCTGCAGGCGGCGCTGCAGCAGGTCTGCGACGAGATGGATCTGACGTTTTCCCGCGCGGCCTTCTCGCCGGTCATCGCCGAGGCCAACGATCGCTCGGATGGCATCTATTCGGCGGCCGACGGCTCGCTGATCGCGCAAGGCAGCCAGGGCCTGCCGGTGTTCGTCGGCGTCATGCAATATTCGACCAAGACGGTGATCGAGATGATCGCCGACGGCCGTTGCCTGGCGCCGGAGCCCGGCGACATCTATATCGTCAACGACCCCTATCTCGGCGGCACGCATCTGATGGATGTGCGTTTCGTCATGCCGGTCTATCGAAACGGCAAGATTTTCTGCTGGCTTTCCAACACGGGTCATTGGCCTGATATCGGCGGCTCTGTGCCGGGCGGCTTCTCGGCGTCGGCCACCGCAGTCGAGCAGGAAGGCTTGCGCCTGCCGCCGGTAAAACTGTTCAAGAAGGGCGTGCTCGACCCGGAAATCTACGCCATCATCTGCTCGAACATCCGCGTCGCCGACCAGCGCATCGGCGATATTCGCGCGCAGGCTGCCGCGTTGCTGATCGGCCAGGACAGGCTAAACGAAATACTGGATCGTTACGGAGACGAAACCGTCATCGAAGCGATCGCCGAATTGCGCCGACGCGCCGCCGACCAGATGCGCGCCTCGATCGCGGTGATACCGGACGGCGTCTATCGCTCGCAGGCCTTCGTCGATTCCGACGGCGTGGTGAACGAGCCGCTGACCATAAATCTGGCCATCGAGAAGAAGGGCGACACGCTGACCTTCGATTTCGCCGGTTCGTCAAAGCCCTGCGCCGGACCGATGAACAGCGTGCTGGCGACGACCCTGTCGTCGGTCTATCTCGCCATGCGCCATATCTTTCCCGAGGTGCCGATCAGCGCCGGCGCCTTCGAGCCGCTGAACGTCGAGCGGCCGGAAGGCACCTTCCTCGACGCGAAATATCCGCGCCCCGTATCGGGCTGCGCGGCGGAGGTCTCGCAGCGCATCGCGGAAGCGGTGTTCGCGGCGATGGTGCAGGCGCTGCCGGAGAAGGTGACGGCGGCACCCGCCGGCTCCAGCGGCAATTTCGCGCTCGGCGGCAACGATCCGGCGCGCGGGCGCGACTACGTGATGTACCAGATCTCGGGTGGCGGCTATGGCGGCAATGCCGGCCATGACGGCCTGAGCAACGGCTGCTCTACCATCGGCATTTCGAAATCGCCGCCGGTCGAGATCATGGAGCAGGCTTTTCCGGTTCTCTACCGGCACTACGCGCTGCGCGAGGGCTCGGGCGGCGCCGGCAAGCATCGCGGCGGCTTCGGCCTTGCCTATGAGGTGGAGATATTGCGGGGCGAAGCCCGCGCCTCCTTCGTCATGGATCACGGCCGCTTCGGGCCGCAGGGCGCGCTCGGTGGCAAGGACGGCGCGCCGAACAGCGTGACCGTATTTCGGGGCGGCGAAGCGCATGTGCCACCACATCTTTCCAAGGAGCAGGACATCGCGCTTAGGGCCGGCGACCGCGTACGCGTCGGCACGCCGGGCGGCGGCGGCTATGGCGATCCGCGCCAACGCGACCCGAGGCTGATCGCCGAGGATGTCCGGCTCGGCTATTATACGCCCGAACAGGCGCAGGAGATGTTCGGCGTGGGTTGACGAACCGTCGGCCGGCTTGCAGGTATCGCGCCATTATATTCGATTTTATCTAAATCACATATTTCTAAAATACGAAGATTGGGCGGCGACTTTTAGAAAAGTCATGCTCAAGGAACAAGATAAAGCGTGATGGCAGTTCGAAGAAAGGTCATCTTGCCCCTCAAACCGACCCAACTGGATAAGAATATATTAAGCCCGCAACTATAAATAGAACCCCGGCGGAGCAGGGGCGTTCATGGGCTTGTCCGACGGGGTGCTTGAGGATGCGAGTTTGCAGAGCCTGCCGCGATCGCGGTCTGGCCAGCCGGCGGATGTCGCAAAACTAGACGGTGTTTCGCGTAAACTGCTCGCGCTCTGCCTCTTCTATATCCTCGGAGCGGCCCTGATCTGGCCGTCGATGTACTCGGACGTTGCGCAAATCTATCTGTCGGAACTCGTTGTCGGGGGTCCGATCTGTTTCTTCGCCGTGATGATCCCGGCGGCAATAATCATTTCGCCAAAAGCGCCGATCGGATTCATCGCGACTCTGGTTCGAGCGAACGGGATGCGAGCCGCACTCGTCGTGGCGGTCTTCATCCTGCTGCTTGCCGCATACACGACCTGCAAGGTGAACATCCCGGACATCGTGCCTTTCTATAGCGACAAAGCCTTGGCCGACCTCGACGAGCTCCTGCATGGTCAGGCGCCGTGGCAAATCGCGCATGCATTCGATTCCGACACTTTGGCGCTGCTCATAGGAACGGCCTATTCCAAGATCTGGTTTCTCGAATGGTTCGGCATGGTGTTCTTTGCGGCGCTGTGCTCCAATCAGCTGGTGCACCTGCGCTATCTCACCGCCCTTGCGCTCGTCACAATGGTGGTCGGAACGCTTCTGGCAACGCTGTTCTCCTCCGTCGGGCCTATCTTTTACGACGAATTCTTGGGCGGCGACCGCTATGCGGAGCTTCTGAAGGTGGTGAGGCAGCACAACGAGCTTGCGCTGCAATATTCCCGTTACCTTCTTGCCAGCTACAAGGCCGATATGCCCGCGCTTGGCTCTGGGATTTCGGCCATGCCCAGCATGCACGTGGCGGTCGCCACGCTGAACGCTTTCTACCTCGCACGACTCAACCGCTGGCTCGGCGCGGCAGGCTGGGCGTTCGCGATCCTCATCCTGTTCGGTTCCTTCTATACCGGCTGGCACTATGCCGTTGACGGTTACATCGCGATGCTGGTCGTCGCCGTGATCTGGCGACGCACCGCCGGCATCGCCGAAATCAAAATCGGCGCCTCCGGTACGACCGTGGATGCATCGGGCAGGCAGCCTTAAAGCTGCGTCGCGTCGAAACGGATTCGAGCGACGACGCTTTAAGCCAGCTTCGCCAGCAGCCGCAGGAAGGTCGCGGCCTCCTTGGCTGTCAGCGGCGCAAGGGTCTCCTCGGTGATCGTGCGGGCGAGCGGGATCAGCCGCTCGATCGCCTCGCGGCCTTCCGGCGTCAGATTGACCAGCAGCCGCCGCTTGTCGACCTCGTGCTTGGAAAGCTCGACCAGCCCGCGCGCCTTCAGCCGGTCGATGACGCCCTTCACGGTGGCGGCGTCCATGGCGATCAAGGCACCCAGCTGGTTCTGCGAGGTCTCACCGATATCGTAAAGCTTGGCCAAGGCAGCGAATTGCGGCGGCGTCAGATCGGCGATGTGCGAGGCGAAGATCGCGACATGACGCTGATGCGCCTTGCGCAGGATGAAGCCGACCTGGTCCTGCAGATGGTAGTTGTTTTCGTCCGGTTCTTCGCCTTCGACCAGGCGCAGCAGATTGTCCTCACCGCTCATCTCAGGCCGTCCCATGCCTTGATGTCCTCTGCCGCGAGGCCGCCCATGCGGTTATGAACGCGCGGACCGCAAGTCATGGCGAGGCAGAACAGGATCTCGTCGGGGCGCGGCCCGTCGCTGACGCCGACCTCCATGGCATCGAAATGGCTGCGCACATAGGCGGCGTTGATGTGGCCGAGCGGCACGTCGAGCCGCGCGCCGAAGGCGCCGACCTTCTTGGCCGAGGGCACGATGGCCTTGGCGTCGCCGAGGCGCTCGCGCATGGCATAGCCGCCCGGCACATGCCACAGCGCGCCGTGCTCGAGCTCGCCGGCCGTGCCGACGATGGCGCCCTTGCCGTAGCCGTCGATCTTTTTCACGTCGCCGCCAAGTGCCGCGATCAGCTTGTCGGAAAGCAGGAGCCCAAGCGGCTTCAGGTCCTCCATCGCGCCTTGCAGGTCCTCGACATAGCGGCCGGCGAACGGGTTCTTGACCACTGCGAGAGCGGCAGCGCGGCGGCGCGGCTCTTTGGCCACAGGGCCGCCGTCATGAAAAATCTCTTCGGTCAGAACCGCGACCTTACGGATCGGAAAGTCAGGCATGGGCAGTTTCCTTCGCTTTATGCTTGTTGGGCGCGGCCAGCGCCACGGAACCAATGATACGGGACTGGCCCGCCAGGAACAGCGCCGCTGCGGCAATCAAGCCGCGCCGGCGAAAATCTTCGGCGACGGCAAGGCCGTTGTCCAGCGCCCGCGTCACCGCATCGGGGGCAAGCGCACCGACGCCTTGCGTCACCAGCCGGTCGCCGAGGTCGCTGTCGGGTGCCAGGTCGCGTGCCGGCACACGATGGACGGCGGCATGGCCGGGCAGATCGACGGCGTTGGCGATGAGCGTTGCCGCGGCATCGGCCTCGGCTCCGGTCCGCGCAAGCACAGTCACCGCATCCGCTATGCCGAGCGAAAAGGAGCGGCCGCGCCAGCCGCTGGTCGCAATGCCGCGCGCGACGTCCTCGGCATGGATCACGATGCGATCGGCCATGCCATGGCCGGTGCCGGCGATCGCCAGCACCATCGACTGGCCCTTGGCAAGATGGATGGCGCTGTCGCCGCCATTGTTGACATAAGCGCGTTCGAGCCGGCGTCCGGCAAGCAACGAGCCGAGAACTTCGTCGGCTACCGAGCCGGCGACGGCGGCCATCGGTGTGATGAAGCCTTCCGCCAACGGCGAAACAGCCGCCTCCATGCGCCGCGCCGTCGGGCCGGCGAAAGTACGCGGCCGCAGGGACGCCGGGCGACGCAACTCGGGAAGTTCTTCCACCAGCTCGTTCAAGATCGTCTGGAAGCGTTCGACAGCCTGGGCATAGGCGGCGCGGCGTTCACCCGCCTCGCCGAAGGCTGCGACGATCAGGTCTATTGGCCCATGATTGAGATGGAGCCGCCGGCCGTCGGCGAGCCAATGCGCCTGCGGGCCGTTCATCCCTCGGCTCCGTTGGCCCGGCCGCGGCGCAACTGCGCCAGCGGCGGCCAGGGATTGCCGGCAGGCGCGCCGGCGCCACGGCGCGGATTGAGGTATTCGCCGCCCTTGGCGAGGATATCCCCGACGCTGCGGATCTCGCTTTCATAGCCGCCGAGCCGGACATAGTCGTCGCGGCGCATGGTGAACTCGATGGGGGCGACCAGCGCCGGCGTCGGTACATAGCCGAAGGCGCCTTCCGGCACACGGGTGACGTCGACCATCAGTGTGATGCCGCCGCCCGGCCAGACATAGACCGGCGCGCCGCCCACCGTCACATAGGTTTTCAGGCCCTGCACCGAGCGGGTGAGGTTGACCGGATTCTCGGTGACGCCGGCGCGCAACGAGCCGCCGGCGCCGCCGATGAAGAGCACGGTGCATAGCGCCGGCTCGCAATTGTCCTCGATCAGGCCGACGGATTTCTGCAGCCGTTCCGGGAACGGCTTTTCGACCGGCCTCAGCTGCTCGTCGAGCTCGTAATAGGCGAACTGCTCGCCGGTGGTCGACACCATCATGAGCGACAGGCCGGGACGGGCACCTTTTTTGGCGTTCCAGTCGCCAAGGATCGACAGCGGATCGGAGATCGTGGTGCCGCCCCAGCCGAGACCTGGCTCCGACACCTTGAAATAGCGGCCGGGGGTCGAGCGGCGACCGATGATTTTTATCCCCGTATCTTCCCAGCCGAGCACCTTGCCGGCCTGGTGCTCGGAGACGACGCCGGTGATGTGGTCGTCGACCACCACCACCTCGTCGACCAGCCCGCGCCATTGCGTGGCGAACATGCCGATGGTGGCCGAGCCGCAGCCGACGCGCATGCGATGCTCGACCTTGCCGTCGATGACCGGCGCCTTGCCGGCCTCGACGATGACGGTGGCGCCGCCATCGATGGTGAGCTCGACGGGCTTCCTGTTGCAGAGATTGAGCAGCGCATCGCAGGTGGCGCGGCCCTCCGCCTTCGAGCCGCCGGTCAGATGATGGACGCCACCGAGCGACAGCATCTGCGAGCCGTACTCGCCCGTCGTCACATGGCCGATCGCCTCGCCTTCCGAACGCACGGTCGCCGTCTCGTCGCCGATGTGGCGATCGGTGTCGATCTTCACCTTGACGCCGCAGTAGGAGAAGATGCCTTCGGTGACGACGGTGACGAGATCGACGCCCTCGACCTCCTGGCTGACGATGAAGGGCGCCGGCTTGTAGTCGGGATAGGTAGTGCCGGCGCCGATCGCAGTGACGAAGCGGCGCCCGGTGTTGACCAGTTCGCCGTCCCACTCCTCGCCCTCGGCGATGAATGGCACGACCGCGCCGCCGGTCTCGGCCGCGTGGTCGAGGATGGTCAGCGGGTCCATGCGCACGATGCGACCGCCGACATTGCCGTAGCGGTCGCAGGCGCCGGTGCGGCCGTCGGCGATGTAGCACATGACCGGGCAGGCATCGCAGCGGATTTTTTCCGCCACCTGCTTCTCGCCGGGATCATGGGTTTCGAAACGTTCGGCAAGCTCGCTCATAGGCGCGCCTCCTTTTCAAGGATCGCCGCCAGGATGCGGCTCGGCGTCGCCGGCACCTTGGTGATCAAGACGCCTGTGGCATGGCGGATGGCGTTGAGGATCGCCGGCGCCGTCGGGATCAGCACATGCTCGCCCAGACCCTTGGCGCCGAAAGGTCCTTCCGGATCCGGAATCTCGACCAGAATGTGCTCGATCGGCGGTACGTCGCCGATGGTGGGGATCAGATAGTCATGCAGGTTCTCGGTGCGGCCGGGGATGTATTCCTCCATCAGCGCCATGCCGATGCCCTGCGCGATGCCGCCCTCGATCTGGCCCTCGACCAGCATCGGGTTGATCGCCTTGCCGACGTCATGCGCGGCCGTGATCTTGATCAGCTTGACGGTGCCCAGCCTGAGATCGACCTCGAGCTCGGCGATCTGCGCGCCATAGCCATAGACGGCATAAGGCTTGCCCTGCCCCCTACCGTCGAGCGGCAGCGTCGGCGGGTCATAGGTTTCTTCTGCTACGAACACCAAGCCGTCGGCATCGGCCTTCAGCGCCGACAGATCGACCCGCCGCGCCGCGTCGCCTTCGTGGATGGAGATATTCGCGCCGTCGAGCGCGATCGTCGCCTGATCGGACACATTGGCAAAGCGCAGGATCTTTTCGCGCAGCGCGCGGCCTGCCTTTTCGGCGGCCTTGCCGGTCACAAAAGTCTGGCGCGAGGCAGATGTTTTGCCGGCGTCGGGCGTGATGGCAGTGTCGGCGCTCTTCAGTCGGAATTTCTCCAGCGGCAGGCCGAGCGCGTCGGCGCAGATCTGGGTGATGACCGTGTTCGAGCCCTGGCCGATGTCGACGGCGCCCTGGTGCAGGATGACCTCACCCGAGCCCGAGATGCCGACCTTGATGGTCGATGGATTGGGCAGCGAGGTGTTGCCGCAGCCATACCAGCAGGAGGCGACGCCGACGCCGCGTTTGCTTGCCGTGTTGGTCGCATTGAAGGCTTCCGCTTCGGCAAGCGCGCACGACCAGTGCGGTTGGAGCGCTTCCAGGCATTCGCCAATGCCGACGCCCGACTCCAGTCGCTGACCGGTGACCGTTTCGGAGCCGTTCCGAAGACAGTTCTTCAAGCGAAAATCAAGTCGGTCCATGCCAAGCTTGCCGGCGAGCTCGTCATAGAGCGTCTCCTGCATGATGGTCGCCTGCGGCACGCCGAAGCCGCGGAAGGCGCCGGCGATCGGGCCGTTGGTATGGATCGCGCGACCCTCGGCGCGGTAGTTCGGCGTCAGATAGGGGCCGGAGGCATGTACCGGCACGCGGTTGGCGACGGTCGGGCCCCAGCTGGCGTAAGCGCCGGTGTTGAAGTCGCCCTGGAACACCATGCCTGTGACGCGGCCTTCGGCATCGGCGCCGATGGTCGCCTTCATCTCGGCGGGATGGCGCTTGGTGGTCGATATCATCGATTCGTTGCGCGTGTAGGCGAGCGCCGCCGGCCGGCCAGTCTTCATCGCCACAAGGCCGATGAGGGGCTGCAGCGAGACGTCGAGTTTCGAGCCGAAACCGCCACCCGTGGCGGTCGGCACGATGCGCACCTTGTCGACCGGCAGGCCTAGCACCTTGGCCGTGTCATCGCGGTCCATATAGGGAGCCTGCGTGCAGGCGACGACAACGAGCGTGTCGCCGTCCATGTAAGCATAGCCGGCTTCGGGCTCGATATAAGCGTGCTCGACGAAGGAGGTTTCAATGGTGCCGGACGCTGTCACGGCGGCGCCGGCGAGCGCGCCGTCTGGATCGCCGCGTTCGACATAGCCGGAGGTGAGCAGGTTTGCCGGGCGGTGCTTGTGGATCAGCGCGGCGCCGTCGGCCTTCGCCTCGCGTGGATGCAGCAGATGCGGCAGCTCCGTCCAGGCGATGGGGAAGTCCGTCAGGTCGAGATCGAGGATCGCTTCGCGCTCGCCCGCCACCAGCGCCACCGCCTCGCCACGGAAGCGCACGAAGCCCTCGGCAAGCGCTGGTTGGTCGGCAAAGGGCCCGATGACACCGTAGCAGTTCTTGCCCGGAATATCGGCGGCGGTGAAGACGCCGGCGATGCCGGGATGCGCGTCCGCCCATGCCCACAGGTCACCGAAGCTGAAGCGGGCATGATAGTGCGGCGAGCGAACCACAAGCACGGCAAGCGCATCGGCCGGGAAGCTGTCGCCGCCAAATCTTTCGCCGCCGGTGACCTTCGGCACGCCGTCGAGGCGGATCGGCGAGGCGCCGACAGCGTGGCCGACGTCGGGCGAGCGATGGTCAAGATCTCGGTCCAGCCGGCAAGGTTGGCGCTGCCCCTCACCCTTACCCTCTCCCCGTGAAGGACGGGGAGAGGGGAGCGTCAGCGCTGAAGCGCTTTCCTTCTCCCCGTCACTATACGGGGAGAAGGTGCCGGCAGGCGGATGAGGGGCGGCGCTGACCTTCGGCGGTTCGCCCTCGAAGCTCGCAGCATCCATCACCGCGGCGATGATCTTCCTGTACCCGGTGCAGCGGCAGAGCACACCGCCCAGCGCATCCTGCGTCTCGGCCTCGCTCGGCGACGGGTTGCGCTCCAAAAGCGCTGTGGCCGCCACCAGCAGGCCCGGCGTGCAGATGCCGCACTGCGCGGCGCCGTGCTCCAGGAACGAGGCCTGCAAGGCGGACAGACTGCCATTGGCAAGGCCCTCGACCGTGGTGACGGAAGCTCCGGAGACGGAGGCCGCCGGCACGAGGCAGGCGCAGACGGGATCGCCGTCGAGCAGCACCGTGCAGGCGCCGCAATCGCCGGCATCGCAGCCGACCTTGGTGCCCGTCAGCCGCAATTCGTCGCGCAGAACCTGCGACAGCCGCCGCACCGGCGGCACCGAGACGCTGACGGCGGCGCCGTTGACTTCGAAGGCGATGTCGGCGCGCTGCATAGCAGGCTGGACCATGCCGGGCTGGGCCATGCTCATGCCGCCACCTTGCTTTCGCCGAGGCCGACGGCGGCGCGCACGGCACGCGCAACGATCTCGCGCCCCGCACCCTGCCGATATTCGGCGCTGCCGCGCACGTCACCGATTGGCGACAGTTCGTCGATCGGCGCGGACAGCACCGCATCGGCAAGCGCGGCTGTCGCGGGTTGGCCGCGAAGGACCGTCTCGACGCCGGCAAGACGGCGGGCAACGGCCGAGCAGGCGCCGACGGCGATCGCCGCATCGGCGACCGCGCCGTCCGCGATCACGAGGCGAGCTGCCGCCATGGCGATCGAGATGACGAGATAGCGCCGCGCGCCGAGCTTGACGAAGGCCGACGCGCCGGCGGCGGAAGGCTTCGGGACACGGATGGCGGTGACCATCTCGCCGGGCCGCAGCGCCGTGCGGCGATTGCCAAGGATGAATTCGCCGAGCGGCAGATGGCGGGTCGCCTTCGCCGAGCGCAATTCGACTTCCGCCTCGAGCACCAGCAGCGCCGGCACGCCATCGGCGGCGGGCGAGGCATTGCAGAGATTGCCGGCGACGGACGCGACATTCTGGATCTGAACGGAGCCGACCTCGCGCGCGGCCGCCTTCAGCGCATCGAACGCCGCCGGCAGCGGGTGGCGCACGATGTCGGTCCAGGTGGTGCGGGCGCCGATCCGCCAATGATCATCCGTCTCGACGATGCCGCGCAGCACGGCAAGACCATTGATGTCAAGGATGTTGTCGCGGAAAGGCTTTGCGCCCTGCGCCGGATAGAAATCCGTTCCGCCGGCGAGGACGCGCCAGCGATCCTCGCCAAGAAGAGCGAGCGCCTCGTCGACCGTGGTGGGTTTCGCGTAACGGATCACGCCTTGCCTTCCCGAAAAGGGGCCTTTCCGAGGGAACCTGCCGGCGCCGGGCGTGGGCAAATTCATTCGTATGCAAATGATATCAACTTCGCCGCAATTGTCAAAGCGGAGGCTCTCGCCTCGGCTTTGTTATGCCTGTAGAGGTTGACGCAGCCAGCCATCTGGTCGAGGGTCTGCCTCCGGTCGCGTCAGCGGCATCTGATTGGGGCCCGAGCCGAACCGAAGGGGAGCCCATGGCCGACGAAGCGCTCATCGTCATCGATCTGCAGAACGATTTTTGCCCTGGCGGCGCGCTGGCGGTTTCCGGCGGCGACGAGATCGTGCCGCTGGTCAACGACCTGATCCGGCGGACCGAGCATGTCGTGCTGACGCAGGACTGGCATCCCGCCGGCCATTCGAGCTTCGCTTCCAGCCATCCCGGCAAGCAGCCCTTCGAAACGATCGAGATGCCCTACGGGCCGCAGACGCTTTGGCCGGATCACTGCATCCAGGGCAGCCTCGGTTCCGATTTCCATTCGGGCCTCGCATGGACCAAGGCGGAACTGGTGATCCGCAAGGGTTTCCGCACGGCCATCGACTCCTATTCGGCCTTCTTCGAGAACGATCATACGACGCCGACCGGCCTTGCCGGCTATCTCAAGGAACGCGGCATCGATGCCGTCACGCTGGTTGGGCTCGCCACCGATTACTGCGTCGCCTATTCGGCGCTCGACGCAGTGAAGCAGGGGTTCAGGACGACCGTGCGGCTCGACGCCTGCCGCGGCATCGACCTCAACGGCTCGCTCGACACGATGATCGCGCTCATGCGCGAGGCTGGCGTGACGCTCGAAGACCATTTGGCGGACTGATCCGCCGGTGGGGCAGGCGAGGATACCTTCCGCGTGGGGCGAGGATGTCGCCAGTTTGCGGCGCCGGGATGCGGGCTCCCCCTTCTCCCCTTGTGGGAGAAGGTGTCGCCGAAGGCGACGGATGAGGGGGGTTCCAGGGAACGCCAGCGTCTCACTCCGCTGGAGCACCCCTCATCCGTCTCGGCGCTATCGCGCCGATCCACCTTCTCCCACAAGGGGAGAAGGGAAGGCGCGGAGCAGCCGGTCGAGGGGGCTTTTCTCACCCTTCATCGCGCTTGCCGTAGCGCTGCTGCTTCCCGCACAGGCGCTATCCGCCGAGGCTCACGACGCGCTGCCCGGCGCCGCGATGTCGCTCTGGTGGGCGCTGCCTTTTGCGGGCCTGCTTTTGTCGATCGCGACCGGGCCGCTGCTTTTCCCGCATGTGTGGGAGCACCACTATGGCAAGATCACCGCCGCCTGGGCGACTTTTGTCGTGGTTCCGCTGGCGGTCGCCTTCGGCATTCCGGCGGCTGGTGAAGCGGTGCTGCACACGCTGCTCACCGAGTATCTCTCCTTTATCATCTTGTTGTTCGCGCTGTTCACCATTTCCGGCGGCATCCTCGTTGCCGGCAACATCCACGGCACGCCGCTGGTCAATGCCGGCCTGCTGCTCATCGGCGCGATCCTTGCCTCGGTCATTGGCACCACCGGCGCCTCGATGATCCTGATCCGGCCGATCCTGCGCGCCAACGACAACCGGCCGTTCAACGCCCATGTGGTGATCTTCTTCATCTTCCTGGTGTCCAATATCGGCGGCTCGCTGACGCCGCTCGGTGACCCGCCGCTGTTCGTCGGCTTCCTGCGCGGCGTCGATTTTTTCTGGACGACGATACACATCCTGCCCGACACGCTGTTCGTCGGCGGACTGGTGCTGCTCATCTTCCTCATGCTCGACATCGTCCTGCATCGCCGCGAGGCCGGCATGCCGAAAATCAAGGACCCGACGCCGGACACGGAGGTGCGCCTGCGCGGGCTGGCCAACCTGCCGCTGCTTGCCGGCGTCATCGGCGCGATCCTGCTTTCGGCGAGCTGGAAGCCCGGCGTGAGCTTTTCCGTCTTCGGCGTCGCTCTGGAACTGCAGAACCTGGTGCGCGACGCCATCATCCTGGCGCTGGCCTTTTTGTCGCTCAAAGTCTCGTACAAGAGCCACCGCGAAGCGAACGGGTTCAGTTGGGGCCCCATCGCCGAAGTGGCGAAACTCTTTGCCGGCATCTTCATCTGCATCGTGCCGGTCGTCGCCATGCTGAGGGCCGGGCACGACGGCGCGATGGCGCCGCTGGTCGCGCTGGTCACCTCGGCCGACGGCCAGCCCAACGACCTCGCCTATTTCTGGCTGACCGGCGCGCTGTCGTCCTTCCTCGACAACGCGCCGACCTATCTGGTGTTCTTCGAGCTTGCCGGCGGCGATGCGAAGCACCTGATGACGGAGGCCGCCTCGACGCTCGCCGCGATCTCGGCGGGCGCCGTGTTCATGGGCGCCAATACCTATATCGGCAACGCGCCGAACTTCATGGTCTTTGCCATCGCCAGGCATCGCGGCTTCAAGATGCCGGGCTTCTTCGGCTACATGGCATGGTCGGGCCTGGTGCTGATCCCGATTTTTTTGATCGCGGGATTTTTGTTCTTCGGGTGAAGCGAAGCACTATCCGCGTCGGCGCTGCCCCTCATCCGCCTGCCGGCACCTTCTCCCCGTGAAGGACGGGGAGAAGGGACAAGCTCCAGCGCCAGCGCCCTCCTCTCCCCGTCCTTCACGGGAGAGGGTAAGGGTGAGGGGCAGCGCCAACGTCCGGCTGGTGAACCCGACCTTCCTCTCGTCACCCAACCCCCACGTAGCGCCGCACCGCCGACGGATCCACACGCAGTTCCTCGACATCGACCGTCTCGCGGTTGCGGCCATTCTCGATGAATGAGACGCGGTCGGCGACCGAAAGGACGGCGTCGACGCGCTGCTCGACCAGGATGGTCGAAACGCCGAGGTCGCGCAGCTTCGCCACCGTCTCGCGGATCCTGGCGATCATCGACGGCATCAACCCTTCGGTCGGCTCGTCGAGCAACAGCACCTGCGGCTCGAGGCAGAGCGCGCGCGCCATCGCCAGCATCTGCTGCTCGCCGCCCGAAAGCGTGCCTGAGCGCTGCTTCAGCCGCTCTCGCAGCAGCGGGAAGAGGTCGAGGACGTTCTCGCGCGTCTGCCTGTCCCTGCCCCGCGCCATCAAGCCGATCTCGATGTTTTCCGCCACCGTCATGTCGGCAAACAATCGCCTGCCCTGCGGCACATAGGCGACGCCGGCCTTCGGCACGTCATGCGCGGCGAGGCCGGTCAATTCCTTGCCATCCAGCGCGATCGAGCCGGCCGCCGCCGGCACCAGCCCCATGATCGCCTTCAGCGTCGTCGTCTTGCCGGCGCCGTTGCGGCCGAACAGGCAAAGCACCTCGCCCTTGTTCAGCACGAGGTCGAGCCCGTAGAGCACCTGCACCTCGCCATAAAAGCAGTCGAGGCCGGAAATGGCGAGCAGGCTTCGATCGACCACGAGCGGATCAGCCATGGGTCGCTCCGAGATAGGCGTCTTGCACCTCGGCGTTGGCGCGGATCTGTTCCGGCGTGCCTTCGGCGAGGATCTTTCCCGAATTGAAGACGGTGATGCGGTCGGCAAGCTGCATGACCACCGGCATGTTGTGCTCGATAAGCAGCACCGTAGCGTCCTTGGCGATCTCGCGTACCAGCGCGGTGAAATTGTCGATCTCGCTGTCGGCCAGGCCTTGCGTCGGCTCGTCGAGGATCAGCAGGCGCGGCTTCAGCGCCAAGCCCATGGCCACTTCGAGCAGACGCTGATGGCCGTAGGAAAGGTGCGCGGCCAGCGTGCCTGCCCGGTCGGCGAGGCCGGTGCGCCCCAGCGCCGCCATGACGCCGGCCCTCACCTGTCCCCTCGAGCGGCCGTCGGTCAGCGTGCGCTGCACCGGCAGCGCGACATTGTCGAATGCCGTGAGGTTGGCGAAGACGCTGGTGATCTGGAAGGTGTAGGCGACGCCGAGGCGAACCCTTTTGTAAGCCGGCATGGTCGTGATATCGGCGCCATCGAAGACGATCATGCCGGCCGACGGCCGGATGCGACCGCTGAGCAGGCTGACGAAGGTAGTCTTGCCGGCGCCGTTGGGGCCGATGATGGCGCGGATCTCGCCCGGGATCAGCGCGAAGTCGACGCCGTCGACGGCGCGCAGGCCGCCGAAATGACGCGACAGGCCCTTGGTGGTGAGCAGCGGCGTCATGGCAGCCACCCCAGCCAACGCTGGCGGATGCTGCCCAGAATCCCCTTTGGGAAGAACAGCACCAGCAGGATGAGCGCCACGCCGACGATCAGCAGATAGGCGGAGGTGAAGCCGCTGGTGATGTCGGTGACATAATACATGAACAGCGTGCCGACGAGCGGCCCGAGCGTGGTCGCGGCGCCGCCGAGCAGCACCCAGAGCAAAGGCAGGATCGAATACTGCACCGATGCGAAGCTCGATCCGACATAGCCGAACAGCAGCGCATAGGCGGCGCCAGATGCGGCGCAAATGGCGCCGGAGGCAACGACGGCGGCGAGCTTGTTGGCGACCGTGTCGTAGCCCAGCATCCTGGTGCGTTCCTCATTCTCGCGAATGGCGACCAGCACGCGGCCGAAGCGGGAGCGGACGACGGCAAGCGTGATGAACAGCACGACCGAAAACAGCGCCAGAGCGCTCATGTAGCGCACGGTCGGATTGGTCAAGTCGAGCGACGCGCCGCCGAGGTTGAGCGTGCGCGACGCCTGCTGAACGACCAGGCCCTGGTCGCCGCCGGTCCAGGCCGCGAAATAGAGGATGAGCAGATAGAAAACCTGCGCGAACATCATGGTGACGATCATGAAGGCCACACCTGAAGTGCGCAGCGCCAGCAGGCCGATGACCAGGGCGAGCAGGGCGCCGCAGACGATCCCGACAAGGAAAGCTTCCGGCACACCCCAGCCGAGATGATAGACGGTCAGCCCGGCGCCATAGAGGCCGGCCGAAAAGAACATCGCATGGCCGAGGCTGAGCAGGCCGACATAGCCAAAGAGCAGATTGTAGCCCATGGCGAAAACGGCGAGCGCCATGATGCGGGCAAAGAGGCCCTGGTGGTAGTCCGGCAAGACGAAGTTCAGCGCAAACAGAAGCGCGATGACGCCGATATGCAGGGCGTAGGTCTTTGCCGGTGAAGCATCCCTCATCGCTGCGTCGTCCCGAACAACCCCTGCGGCCTGAACACCAACACCATGACGACCACCAGCGTGGCGATGATCTTGGCCAAAGTCGGCGAGAAGAACATCGAGACGATGCCGTCGGAGAGGCCGATCAGGATGGCGGCGACGACGGTGCCGCGCAGCGAGCCGAGCCCGCCGATGATGACGACGATGAAGGACAACAACAGCGGGTCCTGCCCCATCAGGTAATGCGCCTGGCTGATCGGCACGATCAGCACCGCGGCGATTGCCGCCAGCATGGCGCCGACGGCGAAGACGCCGGCATAGACGCGCTCGACCGGGATGCCAAAGGCCTGGGCCGTCTCGCGGTCATATTGCGTGGCGCGCATGATCAGGCCGATCTTGGTCCGTGTCAGCACCAGCCAGGTGATCACCAGCAGAACGGCGGAGGCCGCGACCACCGAGAGCTTATAGCCGGAATAGCCGAACCACGGCAAAAGAATGCGGTAGCTGAAGGGCGGTTCCACGGGGCGCGCTTCCGGTCCGTAGAAGGTCAGCGCAAGCTGCTGGATGATGTAAAGCATGCCGATGGTGGCGACGATGGTGCTTTCGGGATTGTAGTTCAGCCGGCGCAGCACCAGCCATTCAGAAAGAAACGCGACCAGTCCGACCAGCAAGGGCGCGATCACCAGCGCTGCGACGAAGCCGATCGCCGGATGGCCGGGGATCGCGGTCGAGATCGCCCAGGCGAGGACCGCGCCCAGCATGAAGAACTCGCCATGGGCGACATTGACGATGCGCATGACGCCGAACACCAGCGACAGGCCAAGCGCCGTCAGCGCCAATACGGCCGAGGTGACGAGGCCTTCGAGGGCGGCGAGCAGGAGATGGGGTCCGAAGTGCATTACACGCGAACGGATGCGCGAGGCACCCCCCTCTGCCCTGCCCGTCCTCCGCAGCAGCTGCGCAGCAGCTTCGGAGGGTGGACCGGGCATCTCCCCCTCAAGGGGGGAGATTGGCAGTTCCTGCGAAGGCGACCATCTGCCGTCGTTGGTGGTTGGCGAAACCCGCGGCGAAATCCGATCTCCCCCCTTGAGGGGGAGATGTCCGGCAGGACAAAGGGGGGTGGCTTGGCGGCCACGCTCGTCAGGATGGCCAAGCCTAAAGCGCCTGCGTCGTGTAGTCCCCTTCCGGCTCGTAGAGGCCGTCCTCGATCTTGGTCTTGTGGACGACATTCAACCTGCCGCCTTCGACCTTGGAGATGTTCTGGATGCCAAAGCACTGGTGGATCTTGCCGTTGAACGTCTTGGGGCCTTGCGGATGTTCCGGGCCTTCGGCAAATTCCTTCAGCGCCTCGGTCGCCTCGACCAGCTTGGCGCGGTCTTCCGGTCCCTTGTAGCCGGCGTCCTCCATCGCCTTCTTGACGACGTAGAGCGTCTCCCAGCAGCCGAACATGTGGGCGGCGGTGGAGACGTCCTTGGGGTCGCCGACAGCGGCGCCGTTATCGTCGATGCCGACGGCGGCGCGATAGGCTTTCTGGGCGGCTGAATCGTCAGGCTGCGCATAGCGCGGCGAGCCTTCCCAGAAATGGCTGCCGTCGAGGAATTCGAGGCCGGGACTGTTGATGTCGACGGCTTCGAGCGAGTCGATGAAGCCGAAAAGCTGTGGCCTTTGCGAGCCATAGAACTCACCGAGCTCCTTGACGAAAGTAAGCACGGCCGGGCCGACCATGACATGGTAGATGACTTCCGTCTCGGCCGGGATCTGGGGGAAGTATTTGGTGAAGGACGACTCCGTCGGCGGAATGGCGATCTGCGCGATCACGTCGGCGCCTTGCGCCTTGAGCGCAGGCGGCAGGTAGTCGCGATGGTCATAGCCGAAGGCGAAGTCGGGGAAGATCTGCGTCACCTTCTTGCCGGCGTTGGCGGCGATCCACGGCGCCATCGCCTGGATCTGACTCTTCACGTCGGTGATACCAGGCTGGAAGACGTAGCGGTTGAGCTTGGTCGAAGCGACGTGGTGGCCTTCGCTGACGACGAAATAGGGGATCTTGTTCTCGCCGGCGGCCGGCGCCGAGCCGATCACGACGTGCGAGAACAGCGTGCCGAAGACGATGTCGGTCTTGTGCTGCTTGGCGAACTTGCCGACCACCTCGGCGCCGCGGGCGGGATCTGTGCCGTCGTCCTCGATGACCAGCTCGACCTTGCGGCCGCCGATGCCGCCGGCGTCGTTGATCGCCTTGACGGCGGCGGCGCTCGTCTTCTCGTACCAGCGGCCATAGGCGGCGCCGATGCCGGTGCGATGCGACTGGAAGCCGATCTTGATCGGCGCCGAGCTCTGCGCCTGGCTATAGCGGACGAAGCCGGGCGCCAGCGCCAGGCCGGCGCCGGCGGCCATGCCCTTCAGCGCGGCGCGGCGCGAAAGCGTGGTCTTGGAGAGGTCGAAAAATCCGTTCTTGTCAGCCATGTCCGTTCCCCTGTTTTTTCAGCTTTGACCAGCGATAAGGCGGCTCGATCCTCCTCGCTCGGAGGACGCGAAAATTGCATGTGTACAAACTAAATCACCAAAGCCATGACGTGGCAAGCGAGCTTCCCCGACGGCAAGCAATTCCAGGAAAAGTATGTGGCGGCTTCCGTCCGGAGTTGCGTAGCAAGAGGCGCCCTTGTCTCATCCCGCCGTCGGCGTGGCAAGCAGCCATAGACCGAATATCGTGTAGGCGATCATCAGAAGCGTCAGCGGGAACTGGCTCAGCGCGGCACGCGACGGTTGCGGGTGAAGACGCCAGGCGAGGCCATGCGCGACCAGGACAGCAAGCACATGGCCGGCGATGATGACGCCGGCCTGCAGGTTCCACAGCCACCAGGCCGACTCCGCACCGGCGACGACGCCCGCCTCGACCATCCAATCGGCGGTGCCGAACAGGTTCCAGCCGAGCGCGAAGGGATCGGACAAGGCGACCAGCGCGTACTGGCCGTCGACGAGCAGCACCGTCAGGTAATGCGCGATGTGGTAGGCGAGCGCGATCGGTACGATCGACCACACCAGCAGGCCGGCAGTTTCCCGGAATGAATGTTCGTCGCCGGCAAGACGCAAGCCGAGAAAGATGGCAAGGGCGAACACGGCCGCAAGCAGGACGAAGGAGAGCACGAGGCCGAGGCTGCCGATGCCGATCAGCGCGGTGCGGCCCGGAAATCCCAGCGGATTGATGCCGAACAGGCCCAGCCAGAAAAAGGTCTTCGATAGGCCGTCGAAGGATACGGAGGACAGCGCCAGCAAGAGGAAGGCCGTTCCGCTTGGCGGCAACGGCTCGGCAGAGAGCAGTTTCGCTCCGGGCCAGCAGAGCCTCAGCCGGCCTTCGCTACGCTCGAAAAGTGCAAAGCAGGCGACCATCGAGAAGAAGACGCTCAGGAATTCGCCGCGCCGGCTCCAGTCGCCGTAGCCGAAAAGGAGCATGGCGAGGAAGCTGATCAGCCAGTAGAGGCCGGCGGCCGCAGCCAATCGCGCGGGATCGTCGGGCGCCGGGTCGATCAGCTCGAACCAGGCGAAGGCGAAGAACAGCACAAAGGCCGGCCAGAAGCCGAGCCATGGCGGCAGGCTCGCGGGCCAGGTTTCGCTCCCGCGTTTGCCGGCAAGCCGGCTCACGACGCGCCAAGGTCCGTACCACGGATTGAGCCAAGACCAGAGATCGCCGAAGATTCCGTGCAGCAGCGTGAAGCCGGCCCAGAGCAGCGTCCAGACGACGAGCGGCAGCGGGTTGGACAGCGGGTCGCGGCTGCCGAACAGGCCGGCGGCGATCAGCAGGGCGAAGCCGGCAAAGGAAAATAGGCTGACGATGGCGCGCAGGCCGTCGCCGAAGGCGAACAGGGATAGGCGCTTGCGCCAGAAGCGGTCGAGGGCAGCGGGCGGCAGCAGCGCCAGCGCTAGGAAGCTGACGGCCACGGCAAGAGCGCCGCCGGCGATATAGTAGCCCGTCGGAAGAAGCAGCACGTGGCCACGGTCGGAGGCGTGGGCGAGGGCGGCGGTGGGGTGGAGGGCGAGGATGGTGGCTGCTAAGGCTAACCCCCAAGGTAGGCGCTCTACGGCGCCCCCCTCTGTCCTGCCGGACATCTCCCCCACTTGGGGGGAGATTGGCGGTTTCAGCGCCGGCGCTTTTCTTGCAACGTTGGAGATTGGCGAAAGCGATGAAGAGGGCTCAATCTCCCCCCTTGTGGGGGAGATGTCCGGCAGGACAGAGGGGGGCGCGAAGGAACTCAGCCTATCCAACTTTGCCGTCTCGCGTGGGCGATGCCGAAGCACCGGCTACCCTCACACCTTCACCAACTGCTCCACCCGCCCCTTCTCGCCGAAGATGCGCAAATAGCGTTTGATCTCCTTCTCGTCCCCCGTGGCCTTGGCCGGGTTGTCGGAGAGCTTCACCGCCGGGCGGCCATTGGCCTCGCTGACCTTGCAGACCAGCGAGATGGCGTCGAGGCTCTTGGTCTCGGTCGGCGCGCAGCCTTCGAAATCGTTGGTGAGGTTGGTGCCCCAGCCGAAGGACATGCGCACCTTGCCCCTGAAGTGACGATAGGCCTCCTCGATGGTCTCGACCTCGAGCCCGTCGGAGAAGATGAGCAGCTTCTGCTTCGGGTCCTTGCCCTTCTCGCGCCACCAGGAGAGGATCTTCTCGCCGCCTTCGATCGGCGGCGCGCTGTCGGGGCGAAAGCCGGTCCAGTCGGCGATCCAGTCCGGCGCATCGCGCAGGAACGCAGCGGTGCCGAAGGTGTCGGGCAGCACGATCAGGAGATTGCCGCCATAGTAGCGCTGCCAGTCCTGCAGCACCTTGTAAGGCGCCTGCCGCAGCTCTTCCTCGGAATTGGCGAGTGCCGCGAACACCATCGGCAGTTCATGCGCGTTGGTGCCGAGCGCCTCGAGGTCGTTGTCCATGGCCAGAAGCACGTTGGAGGTGCCGGTGAAGGCGTCGCCGATGCCTTCCTTCAGCGCCTCGACGCACCAGCGCTGCCACAGGAAAGAGTGGCGGCGGCGCGTACCGAAATCGGAAATGCGGATGCCGGGCAGCGCTTTCAGCCGCTCGGTCTTGTCCCACATCTTGGCCTTGGCGCGGGCGTAAAGCACGTCAAGCGCGAACGGACCGAAGGAGCGCAGCGCGGCGCGCGAGCGCAACTCGTTGATGATGGCTAAAGCCGGGATCTCCCAGAGCGTGGTGTACATCCAGGGACCGGGGAAGGACAGTTCGTACTGGCCGTCGCGCTTGGTGAGCTCGTAGTCGGGCAGCCGGAAATCCTCCAGCCATGCCAGGAATTCCGGCTCGAAGATCTGCTTGCGGCCATAAAAGGTGTTGCCGCCCAGCCAGATCATTTCCTTCTTGGTGAAACGCAAGGTGCGGGCGTGGTCGAGCTGCTCGCGCAATTCGCCTTCGTCGATCTCGTCGGCCAGGCGCACAGAAGCGGTGCGGTTGATCAGCGTGAAAGTGGCGTCGACCTTGGGGTACATGCCCCAGATCATCTGCAGCATCAGAAGCTTGTAGAAATCGGTGTCCAGCAGGCTGCGGACGATCGGGTCGAGCTTCCAGGTGTGGTTGTAGACGCGCCGCGCTATATCGGTCTTTGCCATACTTGCTGCCGCCTTCGCTGCTTGCTCCGAAAGGGTCGCGCCGAAACCGCCTCAGGCGACATTCTTCCGGCCTTCGTTTTAAGCCGACTGCCTCATAGCATTGAATTTTTGCAAGCGCTGCCCGCTTTGCAAGCTGGCCCGACAAAAAGAAGCGGCCTGCGGCAAGTGTCGCGATCCGAACGCGATTGATTTTTCGGATGGGCTACCGGACACTTCCGCCAGACAAGAGACAGGAGTATCCGGACATGGGTTACGATCGCGGCAAGCTTGAAGCGTTGCGCCGCAAATATGGCGAGAGCCATGGCGGCGAGATGTTCGACCCGAAATTCCGCAAGGTCGCCGACAAGATCTTTTCGAAGAGCGGCACGCGGCTCGCCCCCTATTCCGGCATCCCGACCTTCCTTGCGGCGCCCTACCGGCAGGTGGCCGCCGACAATCCGGATTTCGGCGACCTGCAGGTGGCGATGATCGGCGTGCCGATGGATCTCGGCGTCACCAACCGTCCCGGCGCGCGCTTCGGGCCACGAGCGCTGCGCGCGATCGAGCGCATCGGCCCCTACAATCACGTGCTGGAATGCGCCCCGACGCACGAGCTGCGCGTCGCCGACATCGGCGACACGCCGTTCCGCAGCCGCTACCGGCTGGAAATCAGCCACGAGGACATCGAGCGCCGCACCAACCAGATCGTCGACGCCGGCGTGCTGCCGCTTTCGGTCGGCGGCGACCACTCGATCAGCCATCCGATCCTGAAGGCGGTCGGCAAAAAGGCGCCGGTGGGCATGATCCATATCGACGCCCATTGCGACACAAGCGGGCTGTTCGACATGACCAAGTTCCACCACGGCGGACCGTTCCGCAACGCGGTGCTGGACGGCGTGCTCGATCCCACCCGCACCATCCAGATCGGCATTCGCGGTTCGGCCGAATATCTGTGGGAGTTCACCTACGAATCCGGCATGACGGTGGTCCATGCCGAGGAGGTGACCGGCCTCGGCATCCCAGCCATCATCGAGAAGGCGCGGAAAATCGTCGGCGACGGCCCGACCTACATCTCCTTCGACGTCGACAGCATCGATCCGGCCTTCGCGCCGGGCACCGGCACGCCGGAAGTCGGCGGACTGACGACGCGCGAGGTGCTCGAGCTGCTGCGCGGCCTGAAGGGCCTCAACATCGTCGGCGGCGACGTCGTCGAGGTGGCGCCGCAGTATGACGCGACCACCAACACCGCCCATGTCGGCGCGCAGGTGCTGTTCGAGATTCTCAGCCTGATGGTGTTCAGCCCGGCTCTCAAGAAGGGCTGAGGCAGGCATACAACGCGGCCGCCGGCTAGACCGGTTCACCGTTTCACGGAAACGGCGAACCGCTCTATCTTTTTGTTTTCACGCAATTCCGGGAGGAAAACCGCTTCACACTTTTCCTGGAATTGCTCTAACCGGCGGCCTTTTGCTCAATGACTGAACGACAGCGCCGGCGCGATGCGGTCGCGCCGCAGCCAGCGCGCGAGCAGGAGCGCCGCCACCACGGCCAGACCCGACGCCAGGCCGATCCAGATGCCGACGCCGTTGAAGCCGAAATGGAAGGCAAGCAGCACGCCGAGCGGCAAGCCGACGCCCCAATAGCCGATCGCGGCATAGATCATCGGCACCTTGGTGTCGTGCAGGCCGCGCAGCATGCCGGCGGCGACCGCCTGCGCGCCGTCGAAAATCTGGAACAGCGCGGCGAACACCAGGAACGACACGGCAAGCGTGATCACCCTGGCGTTACCCGGATCGGCAAGATCGATGAAGGCGCTGATCAGAAGATGCGGCCAGAGGATCATCACCAGACCCATCAGCGCCATGAAGGAGACGCCGATGACAAAGGCGGTCCAGCCGGCACGCGAGACGCCTTCCGGATTGCCGGCGCCATGCGCAAGGCCGACACGCACCGTGACCGCCTGGTTGAGGCCGAGCGGCACCATGAAGGAGATCGAGGCAATCTGGATGGCAATCGCATGAGCAGCCAGCGAATCCGCGTCGATAAGGCCCATCAGCAGCGCCGCCGCGTTGAAGATCGTCACCTCGAAGGCGAGGATGCCGGCGATCGGCAGGCCGAGCCTGAGCAGGCCGCGAAAGCGCGGCCAGTCGGAGCGCCAGAAGCGGCCGAACAGGCGATAGCGACGGAACTTCTTCTCCAGCAGCACCACGGCCGCCAAGCCGGCAAACATAAGAGTGCTGGAAAGCGAGGTTGCGAGGCCCGATCCGGCGATGCCCATGGCCGACACGCCGAGATTGCCGAACATGAACACCCAGTTGAAGAAGGCGTTGCAGGCCACGGCCACGAACACGATGATCAGCGCCCAGCCCGGCCGCTCCAGCGCCGAGATGAAGGAACGCAGCACGATATAGCCATAGAAGGGCAGCACCGCCCATTGCAGCCAGTGCAGGTAAATGCCGGCCTGATGCGCGAGATCCGGCTTCTGGCCCATGGCCAAAAGCACTTCCTCGCCGTGCCAGAGGAACAGCCAGATCGGGATCGAGACGAGGACCGCAAGCCATAGACCCTGGCGCACGGTGCGACGCAGGTCGCGCACGGAATGGCGGCGACGGCCGAGCTCGGTCGCCATCATCGGCGAGGTCGCCAGCATCAGGCCGAGACCGAAGATCAGCGGCATGAAATAGAGGTTGGAACCGAGCGCGCCGGCGGCCAGCGTGTCAGGCCCCAAACGGCCCATCATCATGACGTCGGTCGCGGTCATGGCGGTCTGGCCGAGATTGGTGAGCACCATCGGCCAGGCGAGCGCCAGCGTCGCCCTGATTTCCTGACGCCAAAGATTTTCCGGCGCGCGAGCGCCGGCTTCGATCGCAGACATTTTCCGCTCTTTCAGATCGCGGCGCGTCGGGACCAATCCCGGAAGCCGCACGCAACGGCGCAAAATGGCGCCGTTTGCGCCGTCTTGTGAACGAAATGCGACATATTGGCAAGGGAGGAGGCGCGGCCAGTCATTGATCCAGCAGGCCGGACCGGCGGCACGTTCACTTGCCGGCCGGGGGCTGCTACGGATGTCCGAAGACACACAGCCGGCGAGAGATGCCGGGAGGAATGGGATGCCGTTCAGGCGCAGAAAGAACACGGCCGCGATCCCGCGAACTGTGCCCGCCTTCGAGCACATCGTCACCGAGGCGAGCGAGAGCTTCCTGTGGCGGCTGGACGACTATCCGTGGGAACGCAACGTCTGGAATTTTCACCCCGAATACGAGATCCATCTGCTCAGGAAATCGTCAGGCGTGGTGCTGGTCGGCGACCATATCGGCGAGTTCGGGCCAGGCTATCTGACAATCGTCGGCGGCGGGCTGCCGCATGACTGGGTGACGGCGGTGCAGCCGGGCGAGCTGATCGAGGGCCGCGATATCGTGCTGCAGTTCGACCCGGAGCGGCTGCGCGGCTCGGCGGAGCTGCTGCCGGAGTTGCGCGAGCTGGAGCCGTTCCTGGAGCGCTCGCTGCGCGGCATGGCCTTCCATGGCCGCACCGCGATCGACGGCGCCGCGCTGATGGAGCGGATGGGCACCGTGCACGGGCTCACCCGCTTCCGGTTGTTCCTCGAACTGGTGGATTTGCTGGCCAAGACCGATGAATACGAGCTCTTGTCGTCACCGGATTTCTCGCCGGTGCTCGACGCCGCCTCGCTGGACATCATCCAGCGTACGCTGACCTATCTCTTCCAGCACTTCGCCGAAGATTTGAAGCTGCCGGAAGTGGCAGCACTTGCCGGGATGAGCGAAAGCACGTTTTCGCGCTTCTTCCAGAAAAACACCGGTAACAGCTTCAGCGACCACGTTGCCAAGCTGAGACTTTGGCAAGCCTGCAAGCTGCTCGCCGATACCGACATCCCGATCACCGACATCTGTTTCCAGGTCGGTTACATGAACATCTCCAACTTCAACCGCGCCTTCCTGCGCAAGCACAAGATGACGCCGTCATCCTACCGCAAGCTGTCGCGGCAGCGGCTGACACTACGGGCCTGACCAGCTTGAAATCAGCTACTCCCAACGACACTGATACTCATGTGACAGACAGACTCTGCTTGTGCCATTTTTTGCGTCGCACAATGCATAAAAGTACAGGTTTGCCGCAACAAGGCTTCTAGCCTCGTCCCGTCCAACTCCTCATTTTGGCGACGGGTGGCAGGTCGCCCGGGGGACGATGAAGGTCGTCTGGCCCGAGGACCTCCGCTTCCCGCGAATGTTCCTGGAGGAGAAAAATCAATGAAATCAAATCGGCTCGCTGCCAGCCTCGGCGCAGCGTTCGTGCTTACCGCTTCCGTATCCACCGCGGCACTCGCGCAGGCGCCGGTCTGCTCGGCACCGGTCAAGGTGCTGGCGCAGCCGCGCGACGGGCTGACGCTTCTGGAGGACTCCAAGGACGAGTTCAAGAAGCTCTCCGGCGCCGGCTTCCAGATCGATTACCTCAACGAGAATGACCGCCGCGCCAAGTCGCGCGCCGACGCCTCCACGGTCGGCAACTACAACGTCTACTATGTCGACGAGGCCAATGTCGCGCTGTTCGCCTCGTCCGGCTGGATCGCGCCGCTGGCCGACTATTATCCGGCCGAGTACGACTTCGCCGACTTCGACCCGGGCCGCCAGAAGGTGGCCACCTATGACGGCAAGGTCTGGTTCGCGCCGCTGACCGGCGGCGGCGACCTGATGGTCTACCGCAAGGACGTGCTGGAGGCCGCCGGCATCCAGCCGCCGAAGACGCTCGATGAACTTATCGCCGATGTGGCGAAGCTGAACGATCCGGACAAGGGCATGTACGGCATCGCACTGCGCGGCGCGCGCGGCTCGGGCGCCAATGTCTGGCGCTGGATGCCTTTCTTCAAAGCCTATGGCGGCAAATGGTTCGACGGCGACAAGCCGGCTTTCAATTCGGACGCGGCTGTGAAGGCGACCGAGACTTATCTCAAGCTGTTTAAGGACTCGGCCCCCGGCACGCAGACCGGCAGCTGGGATGAATCGACCGGCGCCTTCCTCTCCGGCCAGGTCGCCATCCTCGTCGAATCGACGCCGCTGTCGGGCATGGCGGTCGATCCGAAGACCTCGCAGGTGGTCGGCAAGGTCGGCTTCCTGCCGCCGCCTTCGCCGCTGCCTGGCGGTGGCTACGGTCACGGCCTCGCCATCGGCACCAAGGCCAATCCGGACGACGCCTCGAAGAAGTGCGCCGGCCTGTTCATCGCCTGGGCGACGTCGAAAGAGAACGAGAAGCGCCGGCTCGACGCGCACCAGTTCGGCGAGCTCAACCGCACCAGCATCCTCTCCAGCAAGGAATTCGCCGACATCTACGGCGCCGATCTCGGCCAGGCGCTGGCCGACACCGGCAAGGTCACGGCGGTGAACTTCTGGCAGGATCCGCGCTGGCCCGATCTCGGCGACCGCTGGGGCATCATCCTCGAGGAGCTGGTCACCGGCACCCGCACCGACATCAAGGGCGGTCTCAACGAGCTCGATGCCTATGCCGACGAGCTGGTGAAGAAGAAGTAATCCTCCCGCCCGTGGCGCGCGGTCGCCGGCATTCGTCGGAATGCCGGGACCCCGTGCGCCACGGGTTCACGCCAGCGATTCCTGATGCATCCGCGATAGCCGAGGATAGGCAATGCGCCGACGCTCTTCCCTGCCCGTCACCTTTCTCGTTCCCACATTCGTCATCCTGCTCGTGCTGTCGATGGTGCCGACGCTCTACGCCATCGTGATTGCCCTGCAGAACCGCGAATTGAGCGCGCCTGGCTATTCCTGGGTCTGGTTCTCGAACTTCGCCGACCTCTTTCTCGACCGCCGCTTCCTCAACGCCGTGTGGGTTTCGGTGAAGTGGGAGATCGTCACCGTCGTGGCGACGATGGTGGTGGCGATCGGGCTCGGCGTGCTGATGTTCGAAGTTGCCTCGCCACGCCTGCGCAACGTCTACTGCCTGCTGTTCATCATTCCGGTGCTGTTGCCGCGTGTCTCGGCGGCTTTCGTGTGGAAGTTCGCCTATCACCCGCTTTACGGCATCGCCACCTATCCCTACCGGCTGATCACCGGCGGGCTGATCTTCGACCCGCTCTCCAAGGCCTCGACAGCGCTGTTCGCCGTCGCCTCGGTCGACGTCTGGCAATGGGGCCTGTTCTTCGCCGTCATCGTGCTGAAGCTCCTGGAGACCTTGCCGCCACAGCCGATCGAGGCGGCGCGGCTCGACCATGCGAAGCGCTGGCAGATCCATGCCTACGTGACCTTGCCGATGCTCAAGGCGCCGCTGATCAGCCTGATGTTCGTCAAGATGATCGAATCGCTGCGCTCCTTCGACCTCATCTATGTGATGACGCGCGGCGGACCGGGCGTCGCGACGGAGACGCTCGACATGTACGCCTTCTCGCAGGGCTTCATCGAGTCCGGCAAGGTCTCCTATGCCTCGGCCATGGCGGTGCTGATGATGATTGCGACCGTCATCACCTTCACCTTCCTGTGGAAGCGGGTGCAGGCATGAGGCCATATCCGATACGACCGGGCCGCCTGATCGCCAAGGCCATCCTGGCGCTGGCAGGATTCCTGGCAGTGTTCCCGCTTGTCTGGACGGCGCTCAACGCGCTGAAGAACAATGTCGACATCATCACGCGGGTTCCGCGCCTGGTGTTCACGCCGACGCTTGCCAACATCGGTTACATCCTCGGCCGCGACAGCGTGCTGACCGGGCTCTACAACTCCGTCGTCGCCTGCGGCTCGGCCGTGCTGATCGGCGTCGCGCTCGGCCTACCGGCGGCCTATGCGGTGGCGCGCTATCCCAACCGCTTCGCCGGCGACATCCAGTTCTTCGTGCTGTCGCTGCGCTTCCTGCCGCCGGTGGCGGTGGCCATCCCGTTGATGGTGATCTGGCTTCAGGTCGGTCTCTACGACACTTTGCCGGCGCTCATCGTCACCTATTCGCTGCTCACCATCTCGGTGATCATGTGGCTGGCGATCCCCGCCTTCCAGGGTGTGCCCAAGGAGATCGAGGAAGCGGCCTTCGTGGATGGCTATGGTGCCTACTCGGTGTTCTGGCGGATTGCGCTTCCCGTCGCGGCGCGCTCGCTCGCCGGCGCCATCGCCTTCAGCTTCGTGCTGGTGTGGAACGAGTTCCTGATCGCGCTGATGCTGTCGAGTTCCAACGCCAAGACCCTGCCGATCGTCGCCTCCGAGCTGTCGCAGCAAGGCATGAACGTGCCGTGGGGCATCCTCAACGCTTCGGTCGTGCTTCTGTCGCTGCCGCCGCTGCTGTTCCTCGGCGTGCTGAGCGGCTTCCTGAATTCTGTTTTCCGGCAAAAGAAAAGTTGATGCGAGGATTACCCGATGCGGGCACTGGTGCTTGAGAAAAAAGGCGAACTGTCGCTGCGCGAGATCGCGCTGCCGCTCGACGTCGGGCCGGACGACGTCAGGATCGCCATCCACACGGTCGGCGTCTGCGGCAGCGATGTGCATTACTACACGCATGGCGCGATCGGCAGCTATATCGTGCGCGAGCCGATGGTGCTCGGCCACGAGGCGTCGGGAACGATCGTCGAGATCGGCGCCAATGTCACTAGCCTGAAGGTCGGCGACCGCGTCTGCATGGAGCCCGGCGTGCCGAACCTGTCGTCACGCGCGACGAAGCTCGGCATCTACAATGTCGACCCTGACGTGCGCTTCTGGGCAACGCCGCCGGTGCATGGGGTGCTTGCCCCTTATGCCGTGCATCCGGCGGCCTTCACCTACAAGCTGCCGGACAATGTGTCCTTCGCCGAGGGTGCGATGGTCGAGCCCTTCGCCATCGGCATGCAGGCGGCCGCACGGGCACGCATCGTTCCGGGCGATGTCGCCGTCGTCGTCGGCTGTGGTCCGATCGGCATCATGATTGCGTTGGCCGCGCTGGCGGGCGGCTGCTCCAAGGTTCTGATTTCCGACTTCTCCGCGCCCAAGCTCAAGATCGCGGGCCAGTATCCCGGCATCGCACCGGTCAATATCGGCGAGGAGTCGCTGACCGACAGGGTGCGGGCAGCGACCGATGGCTGGGGGGCCGACATCGTGTTCGAGGCGAGCGGCAGCCCGAAGGCCTTCGCCAATCTGTTCGATCTCGTGAGGCCCGGCGGCGCGCTGGTGCTGGTCGGACTGCCGGTCGAACCGGTCAGCCTCGACGTGCCGGCGGCGATTTCCAAGGAAGTGCGCATCGAGACGGTGTTCCGCTACGCCAACATCTTCGATCGCGCCCTGCAGCTCATTGCTTCCGGCAAGGTCGACCTCAAGCCGCTGATCACCGGCACTTATGATTTTCCAGACAGCATCAAGGCATTCGAGCGGGCGGCGCAGGGCAACCCGCAGGACGTCAAGCTGCAGATCCTGCTCACCGGCGAGAAGGGCTGACCCATGTCCGCGATTACCTGCTCCCATGTCGACAAGGCCTATGGCGGCACGACCGTCATCCGCGACCTCAACCTTGCGATCGAGGAGCACGAATTCGTCGTGTTCCTGGGGCCTTCCGGCTGCGGCAAGTCCACCCTGCTGCGGATGCTGGCCGGCCTGGAAGACATCAGCGGCGGCGAGGTGTCGATCGGCGGCAAGGTGGTGAACGACCTCGAGCCCGGCGACCGCGGTATCGCCATGGTGTTCCAGAACTATGCGCTCTATCCGCATATGACGATCTTCGACAACATCGCCTTCGGCTTACGACGGCAGAAGGTGTCGGCGGCCGATATCCAGAAGCGGGTCGAGGCAGTGTCCAAAACGCTCGGGCTGGAACCCTATCTCGGGCGCAAGCCGACCGAACTCTCCGGCGGCCAGCAGCAGCGGGTGGCGATCGCGCGCGCCATGATCAAGACGCCGAAGGTGTTCCTGTTCGACGAGCCGCTGTCCAACCTCGACGCCAAGCTGCGCAATCATATGCGCGTCGAGATCGCCCGCCTGCACCAATCGCTGAAGACGACCACCGTCTATGTCACGCATGACCAGCTCGAAGCGATGACGCTTGCCGACCGCATCGTGCTGCTCAAGGACGGCGTGATCGAGCAGATCGGCTCGCCCGCGGAAATCTATCGCTGCCCCGGCAACATGTTCGTGGCCGGTTTCATCGGCACGCCGACCATGAATTTCATCGAGGTGACGGTCGAACGCAGCCGAACCGGCTGGGTGCTGACCGGCGCCGGAACGGTGCTTGGAGTGGACGGTTCGGGTTTCCATCTGAACCATGGCGATCGCGCCGTGCTCGGCATCCGGCCGCCCGACCTGAAGACGGCGGGTGCCGGCGCCGGCAATGCATTGCAAGGCACGGCCGACCTCATCGAATTCCACGGCAATGACGCGCTGGTGACGTTCGGCTCCGGCGGCAAGGAGATCAGCGCGCTGGTTCCGGCCCGCGAATGCCCGGACCTGCGCGCGCCCGTCCGCTACACGTTCGAGGAGGAGAGCATCCACCTCTTCAACGCATCGACAGGCGCGTCGCTGCGCACGCAATAGCTCGAAGGTCTATCGTATCGCGTCGAGCGCCTGGCGCTGGCGGTGCATTTCGAGGAAGATCCGGTAGTCGCGGTCGAAGCGGGCGCCGGCGGCCGGGTTCGAGTGACGCGTCCTGCCGCCCTGCTGCATGGCAACGCAGGCGGCGTTGAGGTCGGGGTAAAGCCCGGCGGCGGTCGCCGCCACCATGCCGGTGCCAAGCAGCACCGCCTCGTCGGCCAGCGGCTCGATGACGGTGCAGCCGGTGGCGTCGGCATAGAGCTCCATCAAGAGCGGGTTCTTGGTGTGGCCGCCGGTGACGTGCAGCGTGTCAATCAGATAGCCGTTCTCGTTCAGGGCCTCCAGCACATGGCGCACGCCGAGCGCGATGCCGACGGCGGTGCGCCAGTAGAGCTTGCACAGACTGTCGAAGGAGGAATCGAGCGTCAGCCCGCTGACGACGCCGACCGCGTGCGGGTCGGCGAGCGGCGAGCGGTTGCCGTGGAAATCCGGCAGGACATGCAGCCGCGCCGCCAGCGCGTCGCCCTCCGCGGCGCGCAGCTCGGCGACGCGCCTGGCGATCCTGGCATGCATGGCCGCATCCGGCTCGCCGCCGGCGCCATGCCAGCGGATGATGTGGTCGAGCAGCGCGCCGGTGGCCGACTGGCCGCCTTCCGACAGCCATAGCTTCGGTAACGCCGCGCCATAATAGGGGCCCCAGACGCCGGCAAAGGGTTGCGGATCCCGCGACATCGCCATGACGCAGGACGAGGTGCCGGCAATCAGCGCCAGATGCCGGCTGATATCCGTCTCGTCGCCGGCAAAGCCGCCGAGAACGCCGAGCGCGCCCGCATAGGCGTCAATGACGCCGGCGCCGACGCGGCATTTTTCGGTCAGGCCGAGATCGGCAGCCGCTTGCGCCGTCAGCGAGCCGATATCGGCGCCGACCGGGCTTGCCTTTTCCGGAAGATTGCCTTGCTCGAAGAGATCGCCGAGGCCGACGAGCTTGAAGAAATCGCGCCGCCAGCTTGTCTCCTCATGCGCCAGATAGGTCCATTTGGCCGTCAGCGTGCATTGCGAGCGGGCGAGCGAGCCGGTTGCCTTCCAGGTCAGGAAATCGGCGAGATCGAACAGATAGCCGGCTTCGTTCCACGTTCCGGGTAGATAGCGCTTCAGCCACATCAGCTTCGGCGTTTCCATTTCCGGCGACATCACACCGCCGATATAGTCGAGCACGGCATGGCCGCTTCTGGTGCATTCGTCGGCCTCGGCGATGGCGCGATGATCGAGCCAGACGATGGTGTCCCAGCGTTTCTCGCCGGTGACCGAGACGCTGAGCTGGCCGCCTTGCCTGTCGCGCACGACAAGCGAGCAGGTGGCGTCGAAGGAAATGCCGACGATATCCGCCGCGACGACGCCTGCCTTTTCACGCGCGGCGCGCACGGCGGCGCAGACGGCCGACCAGATGTTTTCCGAATCATGCTCGGCGTGATCGGGCCTGGGCTGGTGCATGGCGATCGGCCGCTCGGCGCGGCCGAGCAGATTGCCGTCGGAGTCGAGAATGCCCGCGCGAGCGCTCCCGGTGCCGACATCGACCGCGCAAACGAAACTCGTCGTCAAGATGCTTCTACTCTCGCTCCCAGGCCTGCAATCAGATCGGGCAATTGCAGCATGTCAGCGAATATAAAGTCCGGTTCACTTGACGCAAGCCGCGCCTTCAGCGCGGGGTTGTCAGCGTGCGATCCGCCGGTGAAGGCAAAGACGCGCATGCCCGCCGCCCGCGCCGCGGCGACGCCGGCCGGGCTGTCCTCGATGACCAGGCATTTGCGCGGATGCGCCCGCATGCTGGCGGCGGCGTGGAGGAACAGGTCCGGCGCCGGCTTGCCGCGCGCGACCATGGCGGCGCTGAAGAGATGCGGCTCCAGCAGGGCCAGAAGGCCGGTGACGTCGAGCGCGTAGCGGATGCGCTCCAGCGTGCCGGAAGAGGCTACGCAATAAGGCAATCCCAGCCTCGGCAGGATCTCCTTGATGCCGGGGATCGGCTTCAGCTCTTCGCGGAACTTGCGCATCAGGTCGACGCGCATGGCGGTGAGATGCTGGTCGCTGATCTCCAGGCGGAACTCGCGGCCGAGGATCTCGCGCACGCTCTTCATGCTCTTGCCGAGGAAATGCTCATAGGCGGCGTCCTCGCTGACGGTGCCGCCGGCAAGCTCGATCATGCCGAGAAGCGCCGAGACCGAGAGCGCCTCGCTGTCGACCAGGACGCCGTCACAGTCGAAGATGACCAGCTCGGGCGTCATGCCAGCTGCTTCCAGTGGCCTCAGAGCTTGCCGGCGAGGTAGCGCGTCAAGGTTTCGCGCGCACCGTTCGCCCACAGCACGTTGAGCGCATGGGCAAAGGCTTGCGCGAAAACGGGCGAGCGGCCGACATCGCCATAGATGTCGTCCATGGCAAGCCAGGCGCCGGGCGTGTCCTTCGCGGCCTTCGCGGTCGCCTGCATCCGATCCCAGTTCGGATCGTTCGGCTCGATGACGGCGCCGCTGTCGGTGGTGCCGAAGCAGTAGCGGCACCAGAGTGCTGACTCCAGCGCGAGACCCGCCACGCCTTTGCCCGCCTTCAGCCGGTCGGCGATGGTCGGGATGATGAATTTCGGCTGCCGGTTGGAGCCATCGAGGCAGAGCCGGCGGATGGTGTCGCCGATCTTGGGGTTGGAGAAGCGGCGCTCGATGAGCTGGTAGTAATCCTCGAGCACCGTGTCCGGCACCGGCGGCACGGTCGGGATGATCTCGTCGCGCTCCAGCTTGGCGAGGAAGCCGCGCACCAGCGGCTCCTGCATCGCCTCATGGACGAAATGGATCTCCATCAACCCGGCCGGATAGGCGATGGTGGCGTGGCCGCCGTTGAGAATGCGGATCTTCATCAGCTCGTAAGGCGAGACATCCTTGACGAACTGCACGCCGGCCTTTTCCAGTGGAGGCCGGCCGGCGGTGAAATGATCCTCCAGCACCCATTGCTTGAACGGCTCGCAGAAGACCGGCCAGTTGTCTTCCAGCCCGAAATCATTGGCCAGGATACCGCGCTCTCGGTCGGTGGTGGCCGGCGTGATGCGGTCGACCATGCCGTTCGGGAAGGCGACGTTGTCCCTCACCCAACCGGCCAGATTCTCATCGATCAGCCGGGCCAGGCCTATGACGCCGTCTGAGGTGACGTGACCATTGTGGGGGATGTTGTCGCAGGACATGACGGTGAACGGCACGATGCCGTCGGCGCGCCGGCGCACCAGACCGGCAAGGATGATGCCGAAGACCGTTTTCGGCGCGGCCCCCGGCTGAGCGTCGGCGACGATATCGGGATGCGCCGGGTTGAACTTGCCCGAGGCAGGGTCGATGAAATAGCCGCCTTCGGTGATGGTCAACGACACGATCTTGATCGCCGGATCGGCGAGCTGCTCGATGATCGCGGCAGCATCGCCCGGCATCAGGAAATCGACCATCGCGCCGGTGACGCGGGCGCTCATATGGCCTTGGTCCTGCTCCACCACGGTGGTCAGCCAATCCTGCTCCTGAAGCCTGGCGCGGCCGGCCTTCTCGCCCTCGAACACGCCGGCACCGATCAGCGCCCAGTCATGGCCGAGCCCGGAATTGAACAGGTCGTCGAGATAGACGGCCTGGTGCGAGCGGTGGAAGTTGCCGACGCCGAAATGAACGATGCCGGCTTTCAGGGAGGAGCGGTCGTATTTCGGGCCGGAAACCTTCGAGGGAAGCGTTGCGAGGTTCGAGGAAGAGAGTTTCACTGTCATCTTACTTACCCTTCGGCCGATATGCAGCCCAACAATTCCGCCTCGTTCGGGAGAGCGGTGAGGGGCAGCGCTTGTTTTTGCGGTCCCGCCCCTCACCTGCCCCTCGGCGCGTCCTCCCCGGAGGACGGGAGGCGCGCCTTCCCCCTCAACTCATCCCCATCAACTCATCCATTGACCGCCGTCGACGTTGTAGGTCTGGGCGACAATGTATTCGGCCTCGTCGCTGGCAAGGAAAACCGCCATGCCGGTCAGGTCTTCCGCTCGGCCCATGCGGCCATAGGGCACGCTTTCGCCAACCAGCCGCTTCTTCTCGCCTTTCGGCCGGTTCTCGTATTTGGCGAACAGCGAATCGACGTGATCCCAGTGCTCGCCGTCGACGACGCCGGGCGCGATGGCGTTGACGTTGATGCGGTGCTTGATCAGGTCGAGCCCGGCCGACTGGGTCAGCGAGATGACGGCAGCCTTGGTGGCGCAATAGACCGCGACCAGCGGCTCGCCGCGACGCCCGGCCTGACTCGCCATATTGATGATCCTGCCGCCTTTGCCACGCGCGATCATCGAGCGGGCGGCCGCCTGCAGCATGAACAGCGTGCCGGCGACGTTAACAGAGAACAGTCTGTCGTAGCTCGCGCGGCTGATCTCGACGATCGGCGCCAGGTCGAACAGCGCGGCATTGTTGATCAGGATGTCGAGACCGCCGGCCTTGGCCTCGACCGCCTTCACGGCGGCCTCGATCGAGGACGGGTCGGTGACGTCAAGCCGGATCGCGTAAGCGGCAGAGCCGATATCCTTCGCGGTCGCTTCGGCCGCTTCGAGGTTGATGTCGGCGATCGCTACCGCGGCGCCTTCGCGCGCATAGGCTTCGGCGAAGGCCCGGCCGATGCCGCGCGCCGATCCGGTGATCAGCGCCGATTTGCCCTTCAGCCTCACTTTGCCGTCCTCACTGGGCCAGCGCCTTGCCGTCGGCGCCGAAGCGATGGAGCTTCGTCTTGTCCGGCGTCAGATAGACGGTGTCGCCATGCTTGACCGCGACCTCGCCGTCGGCGCGGACATTGATCGTGCCGATGCCGTCCGTCTGGACATGCAGGAAGGTGTCGGAGCCGAGATGCTCGGCAACGCCCACCGTCGCCTTCCAGTCGCCGGCCGTGGTCGAGATGTTGATGTGCTCGGGCCGGATGCCGATGGTCTTGGCGCCGTATTTGTCGGCCGGCGCGCCTTCGATGAGGTTCATCTTGGGCGAGCCGATGAAGCCGGCAACGAAGAGGTTCTTCG
Organism: Mesorhizobium sp. WSM4904; assembly: GCF_029674545.1. NCBI lineage: Bacteria > Pseudomonadati > Pseudomonadota > Alphaproteobacteria > Hyphomicrobiales > Phyllobacteriaceae > Mesorhizobium > Mesorhizobium sp. WSM4904. Next base: position 502,731 of record NZ_CP121354.1, read on the forward strand.
GCGTGCGGTAGAGCTCCATGGGCGAGCCGACCTGCTCGATATTGCCGGCGTTGAGCACGACGATCTTGTCGGCCATGGTCATGGCCTCGACCTGGTCGTGGGTGACGTAGATCATCGTCGTCTTGAGCTGATGGTGCAGCTCGCTGATCTCCAGCCGCATGGTGCCGCGCAGCGCTGCATCGAGGTTGGACAGCGGCTCGTCGAACAGGAAGGCCGAAGGCTGGCGCACGATGGCGCGGCCGATGGCGACGCGCTGGCGCTGGCCGCCGGAGAGCTGGCCCGGACGACGCTCGAGATAGTTGGTGAGGTTCAGCACTCGCGCTGCGTCCTTCACCTTCTTGTCGATGGTCGCCTGGTCCTCGCCCGCCATCTTCAGCGGGAAGGCGATGTTCTTGGCGACCGTCATATGCGGGTAGAGCGCATAGGACTGGAAGACCATGGCAAGCTTGCGCTTGGCCGGCGCCTCCTGGGTCACGTCGCGGCCGTCGATGCTGATGGTGCCGCCGCTGGTGTCCTCCAGCCCGGCGATCAGCCTGAGCAGCGTGGACTTGCCGCAACCCGACGGGCCGACGAACACGACGAACTCGCCGTCCTCGATATTGAGGTCGATGTTCGGAATTATCGTCGTCGACCCGAACGACTTGGAGACGTTCTTGAGCGTGATGTTTCCCATGGTTTCCTCCCGGGGATTTCGTCGTCCGCCGCTTGCGGCTCTTACTTCACGGCGCCAAAAGTCAGGCCGCGCACCAGCTGCTTCTGGCTGAACCAGCCCATGATCAGGATCGGGGCGATCGCCAGTGTCGAGGCCGCCGAGAGCTTGGCCCAGAACAGGCCTTGCGGGCTTGAGAAAGAGCTGATGAAGGCGGTAAGCGGCGCGGCGTCGGTGGTGGTCAAACGGATCGTCCAGAACGCCTCGTTCCAGGCCAGGATGATGTTCAACAGCATGGTCGAGGCGATACCCGGCACCGCCATCGGCGTCAGAACATAGATGATCTCGTTCCACAGCGAGGCACCGTCCATGCGCGCCGCTTCGAGGATCTCGCCCGGAATCTCGCGGAAGTAGGTGTAGAGCATCCAGATCACGATCGGCAGGTTGATCAGCATCAGCATGACGGTCAGGCCGATGCGGCTGTCGAGCAGCCCGCTGTCGCGGAAGATCAGGTAGATCGGGAACAGCACCGCGACGGCCGGCATCATCTTGGTGGAGAGCATCCACATCAGGATGTCCTTGGTGCGCTTGGTCGGCGAGAAGGCCATCGACCATGCCGCCGGGATGGCGATGATGAGCGCAAGGACGGTCGAGCCGACCGACAGGATCACCGAATTCAGGAAGAACTTGAAGTAGCCGCTCTGCGCCTGCACTTCGGAATAGCTTTCCGTGGTGCCGGACGGGATCAGGGCGAAGCCCTGGATCGCCTCCTGCTCCGACTTGAAGGAGGTGATGATCGTGTAAAGGATCGGAAAGAAGATCAACAAGGCGACGATCCAGGCCGCGGCGGTGGCGATCGTCTTGTGCTGGGTGGTGACTGCGCGTGCCATGGTCAGGTCCTCCCGTATCGGCGATGTTGGCGGCAGGGTCGACCCCCACTCCGGTTTGCTGCGCAAACCACCTCTCCCCCGATCGACGGGGTAGAGGAAGGGCGAGGCTTCGATGCAGGCGTTTCCTCTCCCCCGGGCAGGGGGAGAGGTGTCCCGCGCAGCGGGACGGAGTGGGGGTGGTTCAGCGCACTTGGCATCGTCTCCCCCTTACTTGTCCAGGTTCTTGCCGACGGCGCGCATGACGAAGAAGGCGACGATGTTGGCGAGAATGACCGCGATGACGCCACCCGCAGAGGCCTGGCCGATTTTGAACTCCAGCAGCGCTTTCTGGTAGACGAGGAAGGGCAGGTTGGTGGAGGCGTAGCCCGGGCCGCCATTGGTGGTGACCAGGATCTCGGCATAGATCGAAAGCAGGAAGATCGTCTGGATCAGGATGACGACGGTGATGGCGCGCGACATGTGTGGCAGCGTCAGATACCAGAAGCGGCTGAGGAAGCCGGCGCCGTCCATCTCGGCCGCCTCCTTCTGCTCGCCGTCGAGCGACTGCAGGGAGGTGAGCAGGATCAGCGTCGCGAAGGGCAGCCACTGCCAGGCGACGATGAGGATGACCGCCGTCAGCGGGTGCTGGCCGAACCAGTCGATGGGGTTGGCGCCGAAGAAACGGGCAATATCGGCGAAGACGCCGTATTGCGGGTGCATGATCATGTTCTTCCAGACAAGCGCCGCGACCGGCGGCATGACGAAGAAGGGCGAGATCACGAGGATGCGCACGATCCCCTGACCCCAGATCGGCTGGTCGAGGAGCATGGCCAAGAGGATGCCGCCGACCACGGTGATGACCAGCACGCTGACCACGATGGTGAGCGTGTTGAGGATCGACTGCAGGAAGGCCGGGTTGGAGTAGAAGAGCTTGTAGTTGGAGAACCAGACGAACCCGTCACGGATCGGGTTCAGCGGGTTGTACTGGAGGAACGAGAACCAGATCGTGAAGACCAGCGGCACGATCATCCAGATGAACAGCAGGATCACCGATGGCGCCATCATGAAACGGGCAAGCGAACGGGTTTGCTGAGTAGCCATGACGGTCACCCTCCAAATGTCAGCCGGATCTTATAGTCGTGCCACAATTTTCCTGATTGTGAAGGTGGCCGCCCGAACTGGGTTTCGGGCGGCCATTGCCGGTCATGATGCGCTACCGGCGCTCGGCACCGGGAGGAGCCTTACTTGATGTAGCCGCCTTCGGTCATCGCCGCGGTCGCCGCGTCCTGGGCCTGCTTCAACGCGTCGTCGACGCTCGACTGGCCAGCAAGAGCGGCGGAGAAGAGCTGGCCGACCGTGGTGCCGAGACCCTGGAATTCAGGGATGGCGACGAACTGCACGCCGACATAGGGCACCGGCTTGACGGTCGGATGCGTCGGATCGGCGGCGTTGATGGAGTCCAGCGTCATCTTGGCGAAGGGCGCCGCCTTCTGGTACTCCGGATTGGCGTAGAGCGAGGAGCGCGTGCCCGGAGGAACGTTGGCCCAGCCCTCCTTCGAGGCGACCAGCTCCGCATAGTGCTTGCTGGTAGCCCACGACACGAACTTCTCGGCGGCGTCGGCCTTTTGCGTGCCGGCGGGGATCGCCAGCGACCAGGCCCACAGCCAGTTGCCGCGCTTGCCGAGGCCGTTGTCGGGCGCCAGCGCATAGCCGACCTTGTCGGCGACCTGCGAGGCCTTCGGATCGGAGACGAAGGAAGCGGCGACGGTGGCGTCGATCCACATGCCGCACTTGCCCTGCTGGAACAGCGCCAGGTTCTCGTTGAAGCCGTTGGAGGAAGCACCTTCCGGGCCGTCGGCCTTCATCAGGTCGACATAGAACTGCAGCGTGTTCTTCCATTCCGGCTGGTCGAATTGCGGCTTCCAGTTCTCGTCGAACCAGCGGGCGCCGAAGGAGTTCGACATGGCGGTGAGGAAGGCCATGTTCTCGCCCCAGCCGGCCTTGCCGCGCAGGCACACGCCGTTCACGCCGTTGGCGCGGTCGGTCATCTTGTCGGCCGCCTGCTTGATGAAGTCCCAGGTCGGCGCGTCGGGCATCTTGAGCCCGGCCTTCTCCATCAGGTCCTTGCGGTACATGACGAAGGAACTCTCGCCGTAGAATGGCGCTGCATAGAGCTTGCCGTCGACCGAAAGGCCGCCGGCGATGGCCGGGATGATGTCCTTGACGTCGTAGTCGTCGCCGAGCTTGTCGAGCGGCAAGAGCCAGCTCTGCTTCGCCCAGATCGGGACCTCGTAGGTGCCGATGGTCATGACGTCGTATTGGCCGCCCTTGGTGGCGATATCGGTGGTGACGCGCTCGCGCAGCACGTTCTCCTCAAGCGTGACCCAGTTGAGCTTGATGTCGGGGTTGGCCTTCGTGAAGTCGTCCGTCAGCTTCTGCATGCGGACCATGTCGCCGTTGTTGACGGTGGCGATGGTGATGGATTCGGCATGCGCGGCGAAAGCGAGAGCGCTGGCCGACAACAGGCCCAGGGTGAGCGTGCGAAGTTTCATCAATTCCTCCCATAAACCAAGATGAGCATTTGCCTTGGCTGTGGGCAATTACTCACCAAGCGTGAATTATGTCAAGCCGGAATCGATGCTGCAGCGCAGCACAAATCGAAGCCGCCACCTGTCGGGGCAGCGCGGCGAAGGTTCGGCTTGTAGGCTGTTGTCGTGTCCGGCTACTGGCAGGCGATCTCGGCGAGGATCCAGTCGCGGAAGGCGCGGATTTTCGGCACGTTGCGCCGGGCGGTGGGATAGACCAGCCAATAGGCATGGCCGTCGTCGCCGACCAGGTCGAAGGGCTGGACCAGCCGGCCATCGGCGAGTTCGTTCTTGAACAGCGCCCTGGTCAGGATCGCCACGCCGTGGCCGGCCATGGCGGCATTCGCCTCGTAGGCCTGCGCGCCCATGCTGGAGCCCGGCCGCTTGGCGAGGTCGTGTCCAGCGACACCGGCGGCCTCGAACCATTGCGTCCACCAGACATCGCCGGGATCGAGGATCGGCAGCCGCAAAAGGTCCGCCGGCTCCTTGACGCCGCCGATGCTCGCCGCAAGCTTCGGGCTCAGCATCGGCGTGAAATCGGCGTCGAGCAGTTTGTGCGCCTCCAGGCCCGGCCATTTGCCGCCGCCCGAGCGGATGGCGATATCGACATCCTCGCGTGCGAAATCGGTCAGGCGGCTCGACGTATCGAGCCGCACGGCAATTGCTGGATGGGCAAGCTGGAACGAGCCCAGATGCTGCGCCAGCCAGTTCGAGGCAAAAGTCAGCACGGTGGTTACGCACAGCAAACCGTCGGCGCCGCCACGCGCGGCGGCGTAGGCCTGACCCAGAATGGCAAAGGCCTCACTGACGGCAGGCGCCAGGCGCCGGCCCGGCTCGGTGAGTTCGATCTGCTTGGGACGGCGCAGGAACAACGGCGCGCCGATGCGCTCCTCGAGCAGCTTGATCTGGTAGCTCGCGGCAGCCTGAGTCATGCCGAGTTCCTGCGCTGCCCTGGTGAAGGAGAGATGCCGGGCCACCGCTTCGAACACCCGAATCGCCTGCAGCGGCGGTAGCGGCGCGAGCTGTGGGGCGCTCAGATCGGGCATAAAACCTCCTTATGGGTCATGATCGAGGTTTAATTGGAAGCGCGAAGCCGCCAACCCGATATTTGGGGTCGACGATCAATCCAGTTCAAGCATGGCGAAGGCTGACGATCATGACCACGATGCAGGAAAAAATCGTTTCGACCCCGGCTCGCAGTTGGATTTCGCTGCTGGCGCGGGAATTTTCATGGTTCGCCAGCCGCAGGCGCGGTTATGTCGATATCCGGGAATTGTCGCCGCATCTGCAGCGGGACATGGGGTTTCTTGACGGCAACGATCCGCGCGAACGCTACGAATAGCCGGGGCTCCCTTTTATCGGCGAGCGGCTGATCATGATGCATGGGCCTTCCGGGCCTCCGGCTCCGGTCACGCGCCGCCGAGAAGCGCGGCGGCCGTCCGTTCATCGGTGATGAGGCCGTTGACCAGCCGCCGGTTCACGGCGGCGAGGATGCCCGGCAGCTTGCGCTCGCCCATGGCCAACGCGATGACCAGCGATCTCTCGCGCGACGGCAAGGCGGCGGACGACACCCGATCATTGGTGATGCCTTCGATCATGCGGCCTTCGCGGTCGAACACCCAGCCGACGATCTCGGCGACGCCGCCCGCCTTCTGCAGCGCCTTGAGTTCCCCTTCCGAAATGAAGCCGTCCTCGTAAAGCGGTGCCTTCGGGCCGAGATCGCCGATGCCGACGAAAGTGACGTCGGCTTCCGCGGCGAGCGCCAGCGTCGGCTGGATCATCGGCTGGCTGAGCAGCATGTCGCGCTCTTCCGGCGAGGAGGCGATGACCGGCAGCGGCATCGGGAAGGAGCGCGCCTTGACCCGGTCGGCCATGGTGAAGATGACGTTGTAGAAGGCGGCCGAGCCGTCGGGCGAGATGTTGCCGGTCAAGGACACGACCTTGTGCTGCGGGCACTCCATCGGCGGAAGCTGCTCGATCGCCGCCTTCAGCGTGCGCCCGGTGCCGATCGCCATGACGATCGGCGCGGCCGAACGCAGCCGCCGCTCGATCTCGGCCGCCGCGGCCTCGGCGACGCCGATCGTCGTCGAGGACGAGGTCGGATCGCTTGGCACCACTTCGACCAGATCGAGCGCGAAGCGCGACTTCAGCCGCGCGGCAAGGTCGAGGCAATTGGCGATCGGATGATCGACGCGCACCTTGATCAGGCCTTCCGACATCGCCAGCGACACGAGCCGCTGCGCCGTCTGCCTGGAAATGCCGAGCTTGGCGGCGATCTGATCCTGCGTGTTGCCGGCGACGTAGTAGAGCCAGCCGGCGCGCGCAGCGTCGTCCAATCTGGTGTTGCCGGTTTCCTGTCGCGAGTTCACATCCTGCCTCCCCAGCCCGCACGTGGGCGGGCGCTATAGATTACAGCGAAAGCGGTTATGCGCAATTGTCAATTGAAAGAGCAATTGCTTACCGCGAGCAACTGTCGCGGACGAATCAATTCGCCTTGCTTCAACCATTTGCCGGCCGGACGGTTTATCTCGATGGGGAAAGGCATTATGGGATCGGCAAAAGGAGCCTCGCATGACGCCGAAAGCGGTTTTCTGGGACATGGACGGCACGCTGGTCGACAGCGAGCCGCTGCACGAGGCCGCCCTCGTGGCCGCGCTGCGCAGCGTCGGCATCGCACCGCCGACCGATCTGCACGAACGGGTGCTCGGTATCGCGGCATGGCCGGTCTACGAAATGCTGCGCGACCAGTTCGGCCTCGACCTGCCTTTCGACGACTGGATCGTGCGCAAATACGACCACTATCTGCCGATGGCCGAAACGCTGAAGCCGCGCCCCGGCGCGATCGAGGTGTTCAACGAATTGCGCGCGTTGGGCGTCGAGCAGGCCGTGGTGTCCAATTCCGACCGCCTGATCGTCGACGCCAATCTCGGTGCGGTCGGTCTCGTCTATCCCGGCATGCACACGGTGAGCCGCAATGACGTGCGCCTGGGCAAGCCGCATGCGGAACCGTTCCTGCGCGCCGCCTATCTTGCGGGCGTCGACCCGGCGGACGCCGTCGCGGTCGACGACAGCCGGACCGGCGCCATGGCTGGACTGGCGGCCGGCATGAAGACGATCTTCTGGCCGGAGGCGCCGATGGAAGGACCGCCCGGCGCTGTCGTCATCAACAGCGCGGATGAATTGCGGGCGCAATTGGGGCTCTGAACAAACTTCCGAGCGTCAGCGCTGCCCCTCATCCCCTTCGCGACTGGTCTTTGGCTATAGCGTGCATGGCAGCTTGGCGCATGCATTGTCTAATGTAGTGCTGGTCGACCCCCACTCCGTCTCGGCTTCGCCGAGCCACCTCTCCCCCGATCGACGGGGAAGAGGAAAGGCGCCAAGGTTTTGCCGTCAACGCTCGTCCGGCAACGCTCCCTTCCTTTCCCTCCGGAGGGGGGAAGGTGGCGCTGCGAAGCAGCGACGGATTGGGGGAACCACGTGGCAATCAAGCCGCGGCCTTACCAGTCACGCCAGTCACAGAAGATGTGTGCATTGCGTGGCGTAACCGGGGGAGCAGGACAAAAGCTTCAGTTCCGGTAAACAGGCTCTTCCTCGTCGAGGATCGCCTTCAGCTCCGAAAGATGGCGCTCGGCCTGGCCGGGATAGTCGTCCACCTCGCGCGCCGTCTTTTCCGCGATCTCGTCGGAGAGCGTGCGCAGTGGACGGCCGGTCCACAGCGCCTTGATGTAGGTCTCGGCGGCGCGCTCGAAATAGAACATGCGGTTGAAGGTGTCGGCGACAGTGTCGCCGATGACCATCACGCCGTGATTGCCCATGACCATGACCTTGACCTTGGGGTCGGTCAGAAGCTTGGAGCAGCGTTCGCCCTCCTCCTCGAAGGCGAGCCCGCCATAGTGGGCGTCGACGACGTGGCGGTTGAAGAACATGGCCGAGTTCTGGTCGATCGGCGGCAGCGTCGAGTCGGCCAGCGAAGCGAGCACGGTAGCGTGGATCGAATGCACATGCATGGCGCAGCGCGCATGCGGCACGTTGCGATGGATGGCGCCGTGCAGGCCCCAGGCGGTCGGATCGGGCGCATTCGGGCCCGACAGCGTGTCGGGATCGTTGGCGTCGATCAGAAGCAGGTCGCTCGCCTTGATGCGCGAGAAATGCACCTGGTTGGGATTCATCAGGAATTTCGTGCCGTCCTCGTTGACCGACAGCGAAAAGTGGTTGGCGACCGCCTCATGCATGTTGAGCCGCGCCGTCCAGCGGAAAGCGGCGGCGAGATCGACGCGCTCCTCGTAATAGGGCAGGTTGCTCAGCGGTTCCTTGTGCAAACGGGCAAGGCTCATCGAAAATCCTCCGGTTCTGGCGGTTCTGCTTTTACGCAATTCCGGACGGAAAACCGCTACGCACTTTTCCTGGAATTGCTGGAGAATGCCGCGCCCAACCGCAGCCAGCAACCGCAAACTGGTGGGTCAGGCCGTGGATCAGGCCGCCGGCCGCGCCGATTGCAGCCCGCCATGCTCGACGATGAAGTCGATCACCTCCTGCAACCCCTTGCCGCGCGACAGATCGGTGAAGCCGAAGGGCCGCTTGCCGCGCATGCGGGTGGCGTCGCCTTCCATGACGTCGAGGTTGACGTTCACATAGGGCGCCAGATCGCTCTTGTTGATGACGAGGAAATCCGAGCGCGTGATGGCTGGACCGCCTTTGCGAGGAATGTCCTCGCCCTGGCAGACCGAGATGATATAGAGGGTCAAATCGGCAAGGTCCGGCGAGAAGGTGGCGGCAAGGTTGTCGCCGCCGGATTCGATGAAGATGACGTCGAGGTCGGGGAATTTTTTGTTCAGCTCGGCGATCGCCCGCAGGTTGATCGAGGCGTCTTCGCGGATGGCGGTGTGCGGGCAGCCGCCGGTCTCGACGCCGACGATGCGCTCCTCCGGCAGCGCCTGCAGGCGAGCCAGCATCATGGCGTCTTCCTTGGTGTAGATGTCGTTGGTGACGACGGCGATGGAGAACCGGTCTCGCAGCGCCTTGCAGAGTTTTTCGGTGAGCGTCGTCTTGCCGGAACCGACGGGGCCGCCGATGCCGATGCGAAGGGGGCCGTTGGCTTGTGTCATGCCGGAAACTCCGTGATGGCGAGGATGGCGAAGCCCAGCCCGATCAGCAGGCAGAGCGGCGAATAGAGGCGCTGATCGAGCCGCGCGAAAGGCTGCTCCGGCGCCAGCCGGCGCCACCAGGGCGTGAAACCGACGATGCCGCGGCCAAGGAAAACGAGACCGATCAGCAGCGCGGTGGCGGCAAGCCCCTGCTTCGGAAACGGCGAGGCAAAGACGCTTTCGAGCGCCAGAGGCCAGAGCGTGGCAAGCGCGAGGCAAGCAGCGACGGCGAAGCTCGCCAATGACGACGGCATTTCGTCGACGCCGCGAAAGCCGACGACGGCGCGGGCGCAGGATTTTGTGTCAGTCCCGGGCCAGATGCCGCCGATACCCCAATAGACATGCAGCGTGGTTATCAGGAGCAGGACGACAGAAAGGGCGAAGGCGAGAACGGTCATGAGCGGAACAGACGCGAATATTGGGTTTCGTGCTTCATCGCCACGATGTCGGAGATGAAGGCGGAGCCACCGAGATCGTCGAGCGAAGAATTGGCGGCACGAGCGGCCGCCGACAATGCCAATGATTCAAAGCCGGCTAACAAAGCGACGGCATCGACCTGCCCTGCAACGCCGAGCCGGATGGCGGCCTGCACGAGATTGGAGAAAAAGGCCTGCAGGAAAGCCGACAACGCCTCCGCCAAGCCGATGCCGTGGCTCCCGGCAACCGCGCCGACGGCGACGCAATAGGGGCAATCGGCCGGCAAGCGCTCCAACGCGGGACACGGCCAGGCCGAGGCCGCCTTGAGGAAAGCCGCGCCCTGCAGCATGGTTTCCAGGTGCCGCTCCCGCGAGCCGGTGAGCGCCTCGGCAAGCGCGGCCGCTTCCGTCAGATCGCCGCCGTCACGCGCGCGCCGCCAGCTTTCGGCGAAGAGCACGGCATCGTTCCAGCCCGAGCCCATCTCGACCAGCGTTTCCAGCCAGGCGGCAAGATCTTTGCTGTCGGCGATCAGCCCGTCATGCACGGCACGTTCGAGGCCATGGCTGTAGGAAAAACCGCCGACCGGAAAGGACGGCGACAGCCATGCCATCAGCCGCAGCAGCGCGGCGCCGGTAGGCCGCTCAGTCATGGTGATGGTGATGGCCATGGTCATGATGTTCATGCGAGTGATCATGATCGTGATGGCCGTGATCGTGATGGCCGTGACCATGATGATCATGGTCGTGGCCATGGCCGGAGTAGGCGCCGCGCACCGGATTGAACGGTTCCAGCACCTCGTTGACAGTGGCTCCGAGCCCCTCCAGCATCGCCTTGATGACATGGTCGCGCAGGATGAGGATGCGATCCGCATCGATGCTTGCTGCGAGATGACGATTGCCGATGTGCCAGGCAAGCTCGGTGAGATGCACGGCATCGCGAGCGCGGATGTCGTAGACCTCTTCCGGCGCGGCGACGATCTCCAGCTGACGACCGTCCTCCAGCACCAGCCGGTCGCCATTGTTCAGAGCCACCGGCTCCGGCAGGTCGACCAGAACCTTGCCGCCGCCCGCCGTCTCGATGGCGCGGCGGCGCAGATGCCGCTCGTCATGGGCAAGCACCGCCTTGTCATAGACCACGGCCGCGCCCGCCTCGCGGGCCGGAACCACCGAGACGGCACGCGGAAACTTGGTGAAATCGGTGCGGATATCGAGCTTCATTTGAAGGCTCCTCCATTGGCTTGCGCGCGAGCGCGGGCCGGGCGCTGCAGAACACGATCGAAATAGGCATTAACCCGATCGGAGTCGATCGGGAACCGGCCGGCGCGGGCCCAACCGCCGATGTCGCCGAGCAGCACGTCGACGGCCGAAAAGCGGTCACCGAGCGCGAAGGGCCTGTCGCCGAGCCGGCGGGCAAGCGCCTTCACTTCGGATGCAAAGTCATGCGCGGTTGCAGGGCCGACATCGACGCGCACGTCCTTGGGCAGCAGGAAACGATGGCGCAGCTTGTTCCACAGCGGCGCTTCCAGCTCGCTCTGGGCGAAATGCATCCAGGAATCGATCTCCGCGCGGCCGACGAGGCCCGGATTGGCGCCCATGCCCTTATCCGTATGCTTGTCCGCCAGATAGACGCAGATCGCCGCCGAGTCCGTGATCTTCAGGTCGCCGTCGATCAGGATCGGCACCTTGCCGGAGGGGTTCAGCGCATAAGCCTCGGGCGAGCGCAGCTTGACCTCGACGAATTCGTAGGGCTGCCCGAGCTCCTCGAGCATCCAGAGCACGCGGCTGACCCGGGAACCTCGCGATCCGACGGCCTTGTACATGGTTGAGCCCTGCCTTTTCCTCGACCCTAAACTATCCCACCCGTTGACCCAATGCCGCTCAGACGATGGTGTCGAAGAGCCGCAGGATGAAGGATATCTGGTAGATCAGGGCCGCCGCGACGAAGGCGATGTGGAAGCGGCGGTCGCGCACCAGGATCGCGACCAGGCAAAGCGCCGCGAACACCGGCGTGCGGATCAGATACTCATTGCCGAAGCGGGCGAAATGCTCCGGGCCCTTGAGCAGCGTGTCGATTATATCGAGCAGGTAAGTTGCGCCGAGCAGGCCGAAGAACCAGGCGCGCCGCGAATAGAAATAGTCCTCGTAGCTGGTGTAATCGAGCATCGAATCCGGAAACAGCAGCGCGCAGAGCAGGAAGAGCGTGATCGCATAGAAGATGATGAAAAGGTACTTGCCGAAGGTCCATGACTGGATGGCGTAGAGCCCGAACTCCCACCACCAGAAATGCACCAGCATCAAGAGAACCGAGCCGACCCAGGCGAGATGCACGGCATAGAGCCGGTACTGGCCGGGATGCTGGACGATGCGGGCGACGCCGGACAGCAGCCGGGTAACGCCGAGGCCGATCACCATGCCCATGACGATGCGGATATGCGGGAAGATGTCGTGGGGAGAGGCGATTTCGGTGGGCATGGTTGTCCGCTATGCAGTTGCTCAACCGCATAGTGCAGGGTCCACACTCCAGCCGCAACGGAATTTGCCCGCTCACCGGAAAGCGCAATCGGCCTAAAACAGAAAATACCGCTGCGCCATCGGCAGCACCGTCGCGGGCTCGCAGGTCAGGAGCTCGCCATCGGCGCGCACCTCATAGGTCTCCGGATCGACCTCGACATGCGGCGTGGCGTCGTTGAGCACCATGGAGTGCTTGCCGATGCCGCCGCGCGTGTTTTCCACCGCGACCATCGCCTTGTCGACACCGAGTTTCTCCTGCAGGCCGGCCCCGAAGGCGGCCTTGGAGACGAAGGTCACCGACGAGTTGGTCAGCGCCTTGCCATAGGCGCCGAACATCGGCCGGTAATGCATCGGCTGCGGCGTCGGGATCGAAGCGTTGGGATCGCCCATCGGGGCGGCGGCGATGGTGCCGCCGACCAGCACCATTTCCGGCTTGACGCCGAAGAAGGCCGGGTTCCACAGCACCAGATCGGCGCGCTTTCCCACCGTCACCGAGCCGATCTCTTTCGACAAGCCATGCGCGATCGCCGGGTTGATCGTGTATTTGGCAATGTAGCGGCGGACGCGGAAATTGTCGTTGTCGCCGGTCTCCTGCGGCAATGATCCGCGCTGTCGCTTCATCTTGTCGGCGGTCTGCCAGCAGCGGATCGCGACCTCGCCGACGCGGCCCATGGCCTGGCTGTCGGAGGAGATGATGGAGAAGGCGCCGATATCGTGCAGTATGTCCTCGGCCGCGATCGTCTCCTTGCGGATGCGGCTTTCGGCAAAGGCGATGTCCTCGGGGATCGACGGCGACAGATGATGGCAGACCATCAGCATGTCGAGATGCTCGGCCAGCGTGTTGACGGTGTAGGGCCTTGTCGGATTGGTCGAGGACGGGATGACGTTGGGCAGGCCGCAGACCTTGATGATGTCGGGCGCGTGGCCGCCGCCGGCGCCCTCGGTGTGAAAGGCGTGGATGGTGCGGCCCTTGATTGCCGCTACCGTGTTCTCGACAAAGCCCGATTCGTTCAGCGTGTCGGTGTGGATCATCACCTGCACGTCGTAAGCGTCGGCGACCGACAGGCAGCAGTCGATCGCGGCCGGCGTCGTGCCCCAGTCCTCGTGCAGCTTCAGCGAGCAGGCGCCGGCGAGCACCATCTCTTCCAGCGCGGCGGGCTGCGACGCATTGCCCTTGCCGGACAGGCCGATATTCATCGGGAAAGCGTCGAAGGACTGGATCATGCGCGCCATGTGCCAAGGCCCCGGCGTGCAGGTGGTGGCCAAGGTGCCATGCGCCGGACCGGTGCCGCCGCCCAGCATCGTGGTGATGCCGCTCATCAGCGCTTCCTCGATCTGCTGCGGGCAAATAAAATGGATATGCGCGTCGAAGCCGCCGGCCGTCAGGATCTTGCCTTCGCCGGCGATGATCTCGGTCCCCGGGCCGATGATGATGGTGACGCCGTCTTGCGTATCCGGGTTGCCGGCCTTGCCGACCGCAGCGATACGGCCGTCCTTCAGGCCGATATCGGCCTTGACGATTCCGGTCAGCGCATCGACGACCAGCGCGTTGGTGATGACGGTGTCGACGGCGCCGCCGGCCCTTGGCACCTGGCTCTGGCCCATGCCGTCGCGAATCACCTTGCCGCCGCCGAACTTCACCTCCTCGCCAAGGACGGTGAAATCCTTCTCGACCTCGATGAAGAGCTCGGTGTCGGCCAGCCGCACCTTGTCGCCGACCGTCGGGCCATACATCTGCGCATAGGCGGCACGGGTGATTTTGGCCATCAGCGATTGCTCCCGAAAGTGAGGTTGCCGAAAAGGTTGATCCGGCCTGGTGCGCACATTGTCGCCATCCAATGGTCACGCAATGACCCGCTCAGCGACACTTTGCGTTCCCATTTGGGCGTTCCCATCTGGCGGCCGAGGTGGGCGGGACCATTCCGAAGCCGTTTGCTAAACCGATGGAAGGAATATCCATGCGCAAGACGATCGTTTTCGCCGCCGCCGCCACCTTGATGCTGGCGGGTGCGGCCAGTGCTCAGCAGCAGCCGGCGCCGCAGCCGAGCCCGGCGCCGACCGCGCCTGCACCCGCCAAGCCACCGACGATCGAGAGCGTCAGCATCGTCGACATCACCGAACTGCCCAAGGACACGCAAACACAGGTCAACCAGATCGTGGCGCAACGCGGCGACGCCGGCCTGCAGACGTTGCGCAAATCGATCGACGCGACGCCGAAGGTGAAATCCGCGCTCGAAGCCAAGGGCATGAGCTCGGCGCAGGTGATTGCCGCCAGCCTGCAGCCCAATGGCGCGCTGACCCTGATCACCAAGAAGGCAAGCTGACCGAGAGCGATTCCAGGAAAAGTGTGTAGCGGTCTTCCGTCCGGAATCGCGTAAAAGCAAGGCCCTGGAAAAGTCGCCTGGCAAGCGCTGGCGGGCCGGGTTCGGGCTTGCCGGCGCAAGGTCCAAGGGAACCTGTGGCCCATAAGAGTCGTTTCGCTCTTTTCGCCCCACCGGAAATTCAGTCAGGAGCGAGCGATGAAGGGCCGCGTCCAAATAGCGTTTCCAGCTATGGCGGCGGCCATGTTTCTGACAGCCGCCGTGCCGCGCGCCGCTTTCCCGGCGCAGCCGCTGGACAACACCAAGCCGGGTGCGGCGATTGTCGACTCCGACATCCGGCAGGAAGAGACGCTGTCGAAGACGGAAGCCGGCAAGGTCATCACCGCCATTGACCGCACACGCGAGAACATCGGCACGGTACGCAAGACGACCAAGCTCGACACCGTCGATATCGTCTTCCTGACGGATGCGGCACGCAGCGAGGGCGGACCGCCGCCGGCGATCGAGAACAAGGTGAAGCAGCATCAGGACGATGTCACGGAACTGCGCCAGGAGATCGAAGCGAACGCGCTGCTCTTCAATGCGATCGACTCGCGGCGCGTTCTCGCCGACGACGTGCTCGCCGTGGAATTCGACAATCCCGGCAAGATCGTCATCTACGCGGCCGCCAAGCCCCCGCCGAAGTGATTTGAGCGCGCCGCCATACCTCACAGCTTGCCCATCACCTTCTGCTGGAATCCATAGACCTCGCGCTTGCCGCCGAGCGGCACCAGCGTGACGTCGCGCTCCTGTCCGGGCTCGAAGCGCATGGCGGTGCCGGCGGCGATGTCCAGACGCATGCCGCGAGCGCGTTCGCGGTCGAATTTCAACCCCTCATTGGTCTCGAAGAAGTGGTAGTGGCTGCCGACCTGGATCGGCCGGTCGCCGCTGTTGGCGACCTTGAGCGTCACCGTCGGCAGACCTTTGTTCAACTCGATCTCGCCCTTTGCCGTGATCACTTCGCCCGGGATCATCGCGCCCTCACAGCATGCCGAATGCAAGGCCAATGCCGACCGCCGCACAGGCAGCGCCGGCGGCACGCGCCAGGCCGCGGAAGCGCAGCCCAAGGCCGAGCGCGGCCGCGATACCTGCGGCATGAAGAAGCGCCGTCGCAGCGGCAAAGCCGGCCATATATTCGAGGCCGCCGGCATTCTGCGGCACCTCGGTGCCATGCGCATGGCCGTGGAACAGCGCGAACAGGCCGATGACGGCGATGCCGGCCGAGACAGGCAGGTCGACCGCCAGCGCGACCAGCAGGCCAAGCGCCACGACCGAAGCGAGGATACCCGGCTCGACGAAGGGCACCGGCACATGCAGCATGCCGAGCGCGCCGCCCGCGAGCATCACGCCGACGAAAGCAAGCGGCCATGCCCAGATAGCCCTGCCGCCCTTCATCACCGCCCACAGGCCGACGGCGATCATCGCCGTCATATGGTCGAGGCCGGAGAATGGGTGCGTGAAGCCGGCCGCGAAGGACGAGGTCGTGCCGATGCCGACATGGGCGTAAGCCGGCATCGCTGCTGCCAAGAGCAGGAGCGCGGCGAGCGAGATGCGTTTCGTCGAAGCGGAGATCATGGGCGGCTTTCCTTTCGATGTTGCCGGATCAGGCGGCCGTGCGCGGGCCGCAGCCCTCGGCCTTGAGCACACGCCTGGTCGATGCCGGATACTTCTTCAGCATTGCCGCCGGCCGGATCGGCCGCGGTGCAAAATTGCCGCCGCAGTTTGGGCAGACGCCGCCGAGCACATCTTCCGCGCAGTCGGCGCAGAAGGTGCATTCGAAGGTGCATATCCGCGCATCGACAGCCTCCGGCGGCAGGTTCTTGTCGCAGCATTCGCAATTGGGCCTCAATTCCAGCATTGGTTCCTCCTCACCGGATCGGCCCTCACCTGATCGGCTCGTGCACGGTCACCAGCTTGGTGCCGTCGGGAAATGTCGCCTCGACCTGGACGTCGTGGATCATCTCGGCAATGCCGTCCATGACCTGGGCGCGGGTGACGACATGCGCGCCAGCCTCCATCAGTTCGGCCACCGAGCGGCCGTCGCGGGCGCCCTCGACGACGAAGTCGGTGATCAGCGCGATCGCCTCGGGGTGGTTGAGCTTGACGCCGCGCTCCAGCCGCTTGCGCGCTACCATCGCCGCCATGGCGATCAGCAGCTTGTCCTTTTCACGCGGCGTGAGATTCATGCGTCTTCCCAGTATTCGAGATCAAACTCAGAGTGACCATAATTTGGGCAGGCCCGCCCGTCCGTTGAGCAATTCGACGAGCGGAACCAGCCGCTGGCGGAGCTGGTAGCCGTCGCCGGCGGTGAGCCTCGCAAGAAGCTTGCCAGATTGCCCGACGCTCCAGAAGCTGGCGCCGCTCCAGCCACCGACGTGGGGATCCCCGATGATCTCGCGCGCCGGCTCCAGCAGGGTTTCCGCACGCGGGGCCACGAGAAGCGCGGTTGCAATCGCGCGCGCGCCGCCGGCCACCGCCCGATGCTGGAGCCTGGCCGCGATATCCGGGCCGATGCGAAAATCCTCGGCATGGATGAGCCGGCCGTTCTGGTGGACGCGCCAGCGATCGTGGAAATTGCCCAGAAGCGTCCGTTCGCCCATCGCCAGCCGGCCGAACAGCGTCGCCTCCAAAAGCAGCGCTTCGGCATCCGCCGCAAGCTTCACATCGAGCGTCCTTGCAAAGGCCGCCTGGTCGAAAACGATCGTTTCCTGCGGCAGCCAGGCGATTTGGCCACCGGCGCCGACATCGAGCGTGACTGTCGTCTCGGCGCGATCCGATGCGGCGCGATAGATCTTCTCGCAGGCCTGTGTGGTGATGGAGGCCGCGGCGCCGTCGCCGACCTCGATAGACCAGCCAAGCCGATCGCCGCCGGTCAGTCCGCCGGCCGTATTGATCAGCACGGCCTCGAGCGGGTCGCCTTGCACCGCCGGCATGCGAATCTTGGCCGATCCGTCCTGGTAGAGGCGTTGAAGGCGGGTCCGGCCGCCGCTCTTGCCGCAGAAAAGCCTGCCTCGCCCGGCAACACGTTGCGCGGCGGGCAGGGAAACCAGGATATCGTCGATCGTGTCCACGGCCCCAACGTTAAGCACTCCGGTGGCTTTGTCGATATATAGCTTGTTGCTTGACATCGTTTCGGTTTCTATAGAGGGAGCCACCTTGGAGCGGTCACGCGATGCCTGGCGAGGTAGGGGCGACGGCGTTTGCGAATCCGGGGACGAAGGGGCGCTGATCAGTTGGCGTCGGAAAACGACAGGGGAAGGAACCGAATGGCTGACCAACTGACGAGCGAAATCATCGAAAAGATCAAGGCGCATGCCGAGACTGGCGGTGAGGAAATCACCACCAGCACCGATCTCAACACGCTTGGTATCCACTCGCTGGAGCTGACCGAGATCATCTTCGACCTCGAGGAGAAGTACGGCATCGAGATCGAGATGAACACGGTCGACGCCTGGAGCAACCTCAAGAACGTCGGCGACATGGTCGAGGCGGTTCGCGAATTGATCGCGAAAAAAGCCTGATTGCATGCTGAAGCGCGTCGTCATCACCGGCATTGGCGGAATATGCGGGCTCGGCAACGATGTGCCGGCGATCTGGGACGCCATGCGCGCCGGCCGCTCGGCAATCGGCCCGATCGAGAACCCGTCCCTGCATGACCTGAAGGTCAAGGTCGGCTGCGAAATCAAGGAGTTGCCCGATCACGGCATCGACCGCAAGCAAGTGGTGTCGATGGACCGCTTCAGCCTGCTGGCGGTGATCGCGGCGCGGGAGGCGATGCGGCAGTCCGGGCTCACCGCGCATGCCGACAACACCTACCGGATGGGCGCAACCATAGGCATCGGCGTCTGCGGCTTCGAAACGATCGAGGAAAATTACCGCGCCATCCTTCTCGAAGGGCGCAACCGCGCCGCCATCTTCACCGTGCCGAAAGTGATGCCGGGCGCCGCAGCCGGCCAGGTCAGCATGAATCTCGGCCTGCGCGGCCCGGTGTTCGGCGTTACCTCCGCCTGCTCGTCGGCCAACCACGCGATCGCCTCGGCCGTCGACCACATCCGTCTCGGGCGCGCCGACGTCATGGTCGCCGGCGGCACCGAAGCGCCGCTGGTCTGGGGCGTGCTCAAGGGCTGGGAGGCGCTGAGGGTGCTTTCGCCCGACACCTGCCGGCCGTTCTCGGCCGACCGCCAGGGCCTGTCGCTCGGCGAAGGCGCCGGCATGGCGGTGCTGGAAAGCTACGACCATGCCATGGCGAGGGGCGCCACCATCCTCGCCGAGATCGCCGGCGCGGGCCTCTCGGCCGACGCCTCCGACATCGTCGCGCCCACGGTCGAGGGACCGGAAGCGGCGATGCGCTTCTGCCTGGTCGATGCCGGCCTCAACCCCGAGGATGTCGACTATCTCAACGCGCATGGCACCGGCACCAAGGCCAACGACCAGATCGAGACCGCGGCGATCAAGCGCGTCTTCGGCGAGCATGCGCGGTCGCTCTCGGTCTCCTCGACCAAGTCGATGCATGCGCATTGCCTCGGCGCGTCTGGCGGGCTGGAGATGATCGCCTGCGTCATGGCGATCCGCGACGGCATCGTGCCGCCGACAGCGAATTTCCGCGAGCCCGACCCCGAATGCGATCTCGACGTGACGCCGAACGTGGCGCGGGAGCGCAAGGTGCGCACGGCGCTGAGCAACAGTTTCGCCTTCGGCGGCACCAATGCGGTGCTGGCGTTCAAGGCGATCTGATACGGGCAATCCGACACGCCCGCCATCCGCCGGAACGCGTTTCTGGCCTGACGGGAATGCTTTGATGCTCCCGTGCACGGCGAGTCGATTGCCGACATATTGATCCCGAGGGGTCAGGGTCCTAATTCTTGCCGACCTGCCAAGCACCCATTCGGCGCCAATCCGCATCCGGAGCTACGATGACCGACCTGTCCGCCTTTCCGATCACCAAGCGCTGGCCGGCCAGGCATCCAGACCTCCTGCAACTCTACTCCTCGACGACGCCGAACGGGGTGAAAATCTCGATCGCGCTGGAGGAGATCGGCCTTCCCTACGAGCCGCACTATGTCGACATCGGCAAGAACGAAAGCTGGACGCCCGAATTCCTGTCGCTCAACCCCAACGGCAAGATACCGGCGATCATCGACCCGAACGGGCCCGACGGAAAGCCGATCGGGCTGTTCGAATCCGGCGCCATCCTGGTTTACCTCAGCGACAAGACCGGCAAGCTCATCCCGGCCGATCCCATCCGGCGTTACGAGACGATCCAGTGGGTGTTCTTCCAGATGGCGGCGATCGGCCCGATCTTCGGGCAGGTCGGCTTCTTCAACAAATTCGCCGGGCGCGAGATCGCCGACAAGCGGCCGTTAGAACGCTATCGCGACGAGTCGCGGCGCCTCATCGGCGTTCTGGAAACGCGGCTGAAGGGCCGGCAATGGATCATGGGCGACGAATACACCATCGCCGACGTCTCGATGCTCGGCTGGGTGCGCAACCTGATCGGCTTCTACGAAGCGCGCGAGCTTGTCGGCTTCGACGATTTTCCAACCGTAGCGGCGTGGCTGGAGCGGGGCCTTGCCCGACCGGCCGTGCAGAGGGGCCTCACCATCCCGGCGAGGGGCTGAGCGCGCTCTATTTGGTCTTGGCTTTGGCGCCGCGACGGCCGAGCACGGAAGCGGCAAGCCGCGCGGTGGCCACCACCGCGCCGGTCGCGACGCTTGCGACCGTGCGGATCGGACCCGACTTCGCCGCCGGCTTGTGCGACTTCGCGGCCTTTGCGGCGGTCTTGTGCGCCGCGCCGGGCACGACCTGCTTGGGCGCCGCCTTGCCGAATGTCGGCTTGGCGTCCTTGGAGCGCTCAGCCGTTGCCGGAGCAGTGCCGGCTCTGGATTGACTAGCCCTGCTTCTGGCAGGCGCGGGTTTTCTGGTCTTGGTTGCCATGGCACGGTTCCCTGTTATTCGCGCAAGTCCGGCCGGAAAACCGTTACACACTTTTCCTGGAATTGCCTCGGCGCCGGACAATTGGGAGTACGGCCATAACGGCTTGTAAGTCTTAAGGTTCCCGCCAAAAATAGTGAAAATTGAGCAGGTTAACCAATTACCAAATCGGCCTCCCGGCGCCTGGCCAGCACGCGCTCGATGTTCGGCATGTCGTTGGAGACGATCCAGGCGCGCGCGTCCTCGTCGGACTTGCCATGGCCGCGCCAGCGCTCCATCAGGCGGCGCTCGAGCTCGCCTCGCGGCACATCGACGAAGATGGTGAAGTCGAACAAGGGCGCCAGTCGCGACCACGGCTCCTCATCAAGGAGGAGATAATTGCCTTCGACCAGGATGAACTTGGTGTCCGCGGAAATGATCTCGGCCGCCGCGCGCGACAATTCCATGCTGCGGTCGAAGACCGGAATGGCAATGTCCGGCTCGCCGGAGCGGATACGCTTCAAAAGCGTCTCGAAGCCCGCAAAATCGAAGGTTTCCGGCGCGCCCTTGCGCGAACGCAAACCGCGGCGGTTCAGCACGATGTCGTCATAGTGGAAGCCGTCCATCGGCACGACTTCGGACGTGCCCTCGGGCAGCAGCTCGTGCAGCCGGCCCGATATGGTCGACTTGCCGGCTCCGGGCGGACCGGCAATGGCGACGACGAAACGCTTTGCCTTGCCGGCGCGCTTGAAGATGTCGGCGGTGATATGGGCCAGGTCGGACATCGGCGCCTCTTCGTTAGCGACTGCGGCCGCATCTTGGCGGCTGTCGGCGGAAATTTCAAACGTGGTTCCCTGATGCCGAAGTTTCGACTGATTGATTGGCAGTCTCCCGCCCTCGAGATCAGCCGAGACGCCTATCCCTTCGTCATCCACGGGCGGAGCAAGGAGCGTAGCGACGCAGCGCAGACCCGAGGTTCCATTCCGTGACGCCAGAGCGCTGCCACGGCTCAGAATTCTGCGCCGTTGGGCTCTTCGGCCAATGTCACGGCATGGATTCCAGGGTCTCCGCGACGGAGCTTCGCTCTGCTTCGCCCTGGAATGACGAACTTACTGGCCTAGGCCGGCACTGAGCGCCCGATGCGCAGGAATTCGCCGTCGAAAGGCACCTCCTTCGCCGGGCCATTCGGGGCAAGGATGCGCAGTCGATCGGTCGCCTGTTCCAGACCCCTCGGTGGTTCAGCCTGGGCGAACGGAAGCGCGCCTATGACGTGGCGGAAGGAGACGCTCCGCCCTTCGGTCAACGCGAAGGCCGTCGCCACGCCTTCGTGCTTCAGCCAGTTGTCGCCGAGCGAGGCGGCGTGGCCGACCGCGGCGCGGCCGTCCTCGATGCCGAGCACGCCGACATGGCGGCCGCTCCAGGGCGCGTAGTCGCGCCCGCCATTGCTGAACCACAGCATGGTGACCGGCAGTTCGACCGGATTCTTCAGCACCAGCACCAGATCCTGCTCGGCGCGGCGGGCCAGCGCCGTCCAGCCCGGCCCGCCATGATCGGCCTCGACTAGGGTGATGAAATCCTCGCGCCGGTCTTCCATGCGATAGTCGGCGAGGTTCGTGGTGCCGCCAGCAGCCAGCGGGAAATGCGCGAGATCGGTGGCGCGGCCGGGATAGGCCAGGCGAAACCTGCCGCGCGCCGAATCTGGCTCCAGCGGGGTCGCCGGCGTGACCGCCAGACGCTTCGGCGAGAAGGCGAGCCGCCCGCCGTCCCCCATCGCCGTCATCGGATGATGGGCGACGGAAATCGCGCCGGAGCCGCCGGAAAAGACGTGCTCCTGGTAAAGGAAGGGATGGCCGTCGCGCAGCGTGAAGATCTTGTCGACGGCGGCGCCCATCACTTTGCGGCGCAGCCGGAAGACGGCGCGCCGGCCGCCGGCAATGGCGCCGTTCTCGACGACGTCCCATTCGCTGTTGGCCGTCCAGCCATGCAGGGGCGCTTCCTCAACGTCGCTGGCGGAAAACGGCGCGCAGAGGAAATCGCCCGACAGACGAACCGTGCCTTCGGGGAGATTCTGCGGCAGGCTCTCGCGCGGCGAGCCGACCCAGGGCGCGCGGTGGAGCGGCTTCAGGACGCGGCCGCCCGCCTCGATTTCCATGGCGGCGATATGGCCGACGGCGAGATCGAGCGAGACGGAAATGCCCTTTGCGGTGATGGTGACTGTTTCCATTGATCCTGCCTCCCCCGAATCTTCGAGGCGGCAGCAAAGCCTGTCCGGTGCCGTTCGCGCAAGCGGGGCCATAGGCAATTTGCATCAGCTCCCCACCCTCCCCCTTGTGGGCGCGAGCGATCGAAGCAAGCGAAGATCGCTCGACGGGGTGGGGTCCAGTCCTTTCGACCCCACCCCGATCCGCTGCGCGGATCGACCCTCCCCACAAGGGGGAGGGTGGGAGGAGCCCCCCTACTGCCTCTTATACTCCCTGACCGGCGACTTCGTGCCGTCGGTATACGTCACCTGCACCGCCATCGACTTCACGTCGTCCTTCACCTTGAAATAGGGCTGGTAGTCCGAGGGGATGGCGTAAGGATCCTTGGCGCCGCAGGGCGGCATCTTGATCTCCTTGTCGAGCGCGGTGCCGTTCAGGCTGTAGCGCACCTCCTTGATGGCGCAGCGGAAGGACAGCATCTGGGTGAAATAGACCAGGCCATGGTTGCCGCCGGCGTCGAAGGCGATCCATGACGTCCAGAACTGATCGAGAATCTGCTTGTTGCCCTGCTGGAGTGCCGAATCCGGATCGAAGCGGATATCGAATGGGCCGGTCTCGCGGCCCCTGATGTCGAGATATTTTATGCCGATATTGGTGGCGGCGGTGCTGTCGGGCAACTCGAAGCTCGGATTGGGCATCGGCTTGCCGGTGCGCTGGTCGTTCATCGCCATCAGGCCGGTATCGGTGAACGGGCCGCTGTCGCCGAGCCGCCAGGAGATCGCGGTCGCCGGTTCGGGCAGCGAGATCGTCATAGACCAGCCGGCGTTGGAGCGCGTCGGCGTCAGCGTCGGCACGAAGCGCGCCGGGTCGAGCACATCGCTGAGCGCCGCCAGCCGGCTGCGGCTGCGGTCGAGCCAGTCGGCGAGCTCCCTTTGGTCGACGAAATATTTGAGCAGCCCGCCATCTTTCTCGTAGGAGACGAACTTGGTCAGCGCCTGAGCCTCGCTGCGCTTGTCGGCCAGAGTCTGGCTGCCGAGCCGATCCTCCGAAAACTCCTGCGCCAGGAGGAAGTAAGCCGGCGCATAGTCGGGATTGGCCGTGATGAAGGTGTTGAGCTTGTCGAGCCGCTGGGCGTCGTCGAACTGCAGGAGATGGACGAGCGTGATCGCAGGCGCCTTGGCCTTTTCGGCAAGCTGGCCGAACACTTCGCGGGCGCCGGCCTTGCCGTCCTGGACTCTCAGCAGCGTGGCGAAGCGCGTATAGGGATCGATGGCGTCGACATCGAAGCCGGCAAAGGCGAGATAGGAACGCCTGGCGTTGAGCATGTCGCCCGCCAGCTCATAGACGCGGGCGTTGTGGTAGAACTCGTCGGGACGCTTGGGATCGGCAATCGCGCCGCCTTGCGCGGCCAATTGGGCAAAGCCCTTGGCGATCGTGTCGATGGAGGCGGCGATCTGCTCAGTCGTCGCCTGCAGCTTTTCGGCCTGAACCTGCTGCTGTTGCTGGCCGGCGGCAAGCGTATCCGTGGTCTGCTTCACCGCTTCCACGGTCTTCTGCGTCTCGGCGCCCTGCGCGGTCTGCTGCTTCTCAGCCTGCGCGATCTGGTCGGTCTTCCGCGCCACCGTGTCGGTGGATTTCTTGACCTGTTCGACGGTCTTCTGCGTTTCGGTGACCGTCTGCTCGATCCTCGCCACCTTCTCGGAGACGATGCCGAGCGACTGCTGGAGCTCGGCCACCGCCGGCACCAGGGTGGCGATGACGCCGTTCTGGGAATTGGTCTCCTGCTGGATACCGTAGACGCCGCCGGCGATCGCAGCGGCGCTTGTCGCGAAGATCAGCGCCGGCATGGCCTTGGCCGCCAGCACCAGACGCAGCACCATGGCGACGGTGATGATCGCCGCCGCGACCGCCGCGATCAGCGCGATATAGGCGGCGAAGGGCCCGAGCGGATTGAGCACGTCCGACACCGCGCCGCTGACGAAGGCGACGCTGCCCGCCCATTTGCCGGTGCGGCTGAGCGAGGCCCTGAGCAGCGAGGTCGTGCCCGTGGCGATTTCCGACATGCCGATCCCCCCAAATCCAAGCCGGCGCATCATAGCGGCAAGGCGGTGGGGATGGCAAAGCGGGGTCGCAAGTGTCGCCCGAGGGCAGAACCTCACCGCAACTGCCAATGGCCAAGGTTGGGCGCTGCCCTCACCTGCCTGCCGGCATCCTCTCCCCGTATAGTGACGGGGAGAGGGACGCTGTCGCCGCCGATTTCGCCAATCGCCAGCTTGCAGGAAAAGCGCCAAGGTAGCGGGCCAACTCCCTTCTCCCCGTCACTATACGGGGAGAAGGTGCCGGCAGGCGGATGAGGGGCAGCGCCGTCATCGGTGGCAAGGCAACCCGGTTCAACCCTACAAAACCTGGGCAAATGCCTTAATGCCGCCGTTAACCAAATGGACGCGGTGGACGCGGTACGGTAGCTTCGCCGCATCTCAGCAACAGCTTAAGAACAATTTTGTCCAGTCCGCGTCCCTTTCTCCTCCTCCAGAAACTGATCGCCGCGCTTGTCTTTCTGGTGCTGGTCGCCGGCTGCACCACCGCGGCGCCGCCGGAAAGCGTGCTCGCCGTCCCGGCGCAGCCGCAGAAATACGCGGCGATCGTGGTCGACGCCTCGACCGGCAAGACCTTGTTCGAAGTGAATTCGACGGCGCAGCGCTATCCGGCCTCGCTCACCAAGATGATGACGCTCTACATGCTGTTCGAGGCGCTGGAGAGCGGCCGGGTGAGCAAGGAAACGCAGATCCCGGTCTCCGACCATGCCGCTTCGCAGCCGCCGACGAAGCTGCGCTTCAGGCGCGGCGAAACGATCGACGTCGATTCCGCCATCCGCGCCATGGTGGTGAAGTCGGCGAATGACGTGGCGGTGGCGGTGGGCGAATATCTCGGCGGCGGCAGCGAGGACCAGTTCGCCGCCATGATGACCGCCAAGGCGCGCCAGCTCGGCATGACCAACACCAATTTCCGCAACGCCTGTGGCCTGCCCGACGACGGCCAGGTGACGAGCGCGCGCGACATGGCGGTGCTGGGAATAGCGCTCGAGCACCGCTTCCCGCAGCATTTCCACTATTTCTTCGAAAGCGACTTCATGTTCCGCGGCCGGCTGGTGCGCGGCCACAACGACATGCTGGGACGGGTGCGCGGCGTCGACGGCATCAAGACCGGTTATATCCGCGCCTCCGGCTACAACATCGTCACTTCCTACAATGCCGACGGCCGGCATCTGATCGTGGTGGTGATGGGCGCCCAAAGCGCGCGCCAGCGCAACGACCATGTCGAAGCGCTGATCCAGCGGAGTTTGGGGCCGACCGTCGCCGATGCGAAACCGCAGCTGATGTATGCCGGGCAGCAGCCGGCCGCTGCGGCGCTTCCCGGTTTGCCGCAGCCAGACTCGGCGCTGCCTGGCCTGCCGCCGCCGGCCGCGCCTGCGTCGCCGCCGCCGGGCCAGCCGGCGTCCGATTTGCCATCGCCGGATTTGGCGTCGCCCGCTTCGCCGCTGCTGCCGGCGCAATAGAAAGTCGCGGCGGACGTCCAGCGCCTCGTCATCCTAGGGCGAAGCAAGGAGCGGAGCGACGCAGCGCAGACCCTAGGATCCATTCCGTGACCGAGGAGCGTCGAGGCGGTTCAGACAGTGACGCCGAGACGCCAGCGTGGGCGTCCTCTGTTCTGCATCGCGGCGCTTTTCGGCAGGCGTAACGGAATGGATTCTAGGGTCTGCGCGACGTTTCGCGTCGCTCCGCCCTAGAATGACGAACTGAAAGTGGCGCGCCGTCCTATCCGTAGACCTTACCTAACCACCAGCACCGGGATCTCCGTCAGCGACACCACTTCCGCGGTCTGGCTGCCGAGCACCAGCCGGCCGATGCCGCGGCGGCCGTGCGAGGCCATGACGATGAGGTCGCAGGCTTGCGCGCGGGCCGTGTCGAGGATCGCCTCGGCGGGCGCCTTGTTCTCGATATGCAGGACCTTCGCGCGCACGCCGGCCGCATCGGCATCGGCCTTGCACTTGTCTAGCACCTTGCGGGCATATTTGCGCGCGCTTTCCTCGTAATTGGTGAGCTCGTCGGCGGCGACATATCCGGCCATGGCGCCGCCCCAGGCTAGGGCCGGGAACGGCTCGGAGACGGTGACGAAGGTAACGGTGGCGCCGAGGCCCTTGGCGAGCTCCAGGCCGTGGGCGACGCCCTTGCCGGCGAGCTCCGAGCCGTCGGTGGCGATCAGAATGTGCTTGTACATGGTGGCGGTCCCTCTTCTGCGGGGCGACGCGCCCCTGGTGGCGGGAGCCTGATTGGAGGCAGGCTTAGGCTTGATGTAGTTTGTCGCGCCGGCCGGCCACAGGGGCAGGGATGGTGCCAGGCGGCGGGGATCGTGGCGCCAGCGGGCGCGGATAATCGCAAAAGGCGCTCCCCACTCCGTCTCGGGCTTCGCCCGAGCCACCTCTCCCCCACCAAAAAGGTGGGGGAGAGGAAATAAGGTCGCGCCCGTTCCTCTCCCTCGCGAAGCGGGGAGAGGTGGCTCGGCGAAGCCGAGACGGAGTGGGGGCGGGGCCGGCATACGCGATGACACTCCGGGGCTGGGAAGCTTCCCGCCCCCACCAATCACAAGAACTTGTTCGGTCACACGGCCTTCACAGTCGCGATGGATATGCCGCGCCGGCTTGGCGTATCGTATCGCAAAGCCCTGCGAACAGGAGCACTGCCATGGCCAGCGACCCGAAGGCATCCGCGCAAAAGCAAGCGGACAACGAGAACGAAAGCGGCGGCGAGTATCTCGAGGCGGCCACCGTGCCGGAGGACGCGCAAGACGCGGCCGACGAGATCCTCGAAGCGCCGGAGGTGCCGGATTCGGAGCCCACGCCGCCTGGCGCGGCGCGGGTCAAGCCGAAGAAGAAGCCGTCGGCGATCAGCGGCAGAAAGTTCCGCAAGCGCGACCTGGTGCGCATCGACGATCTCAGGCCCAGCCTTTCCGACCGCATCCGCGCCGATCATCCCGACCTGCCGCGCGGCGCCCGCATCAGCCGCCAGGAGCTTTCCCGCTACCGCATGCGCTACATGGAGGAACTGCTGCAGCAGGAGCACGGCGAATTCTCCGAGCTCGACCGCCAGGTGGTAGAATCGATCGCGAGGCAAGACACGATCTCGGAAAACTCGGAAGAGGAGTTCGAGGAGCACCGCTCCTTCGCCGACCGCGTCTCCGACACCATGGCCGAGTTCGGCGGCAGCTGGTGGTTCCTGATCTCGTTCGCGGCCGTGCTTCTGATCTGGATCGGCCTCAACCTGTTGCAGGGCGAGGCCAGGGCGTTCGACCCCTACCCGTTCATCCTGCTCAACCTGATGCTCTCCTGCATCGCCGCCATCCAGGCGCCGGTGATCATGATGAGCCAGAAGCGGCAGGAAGCGAAGGATCGGCTGCGCTCCTTCAACGACTACCGGGTGAACCTCAAGGCGGAGCTCGAAGTGCGGCACCTGCATGAAAAGCTCGACTACCTGATCTCGCGCCAGTGGCAGCGGCTGGCCGAAATGCAGCAGATGCAGCTCGACGCCATGCACGAGCTGACCGCGAAGAAGCAGAAGCGGGCCACTCGGGCGGTGAGACGCAAGGCCGCCAAGGTGCAAGCGGAGGGTGAGGCCTAGGAGCTCGGGTTGCTCGCCGCCACAAAGTAGGGGCGAGGTGGCCCGGCGAAGCCGAGACGGGGAGCGCCATCTCCGATTGCTCTATCGGCAAGGCAGTCAGCCATCCCGGGCCGCTGCACAATCGCCAATTGCCCGTTGAAGCCCGGAGCAGCTTCCGCTAAGAAGCCGTGGCTGGCCGGTTCACCGGCCGGTTCGTTTTTCCGGTTTCCCGGGAAGCACCCGTAGCTCAGCTGGATAGAGCGCTGCCCTCCGAAGGCAGAGGTCACAAGTTCGAATCTTGTCGGGTGCGCCATCGATCTCGGTATCGAGGAAGGGCGGGCGATACCCCGCCAGCAACAACTTCATTCGGGGCGCTTGGCGAATTCCTCGCCGGCAATCCGCACCGCCTGTTGCACGACGGGATAGCCGCTGTAAGGGACGAGGTTGAGCAGGGTTTCGAGCACCTCCTTGCGGCTCGCGCCGGCATTGAGCGCTGCATTGATGTGGACGCGCAGCGGGGCTTCCGCAGTCTTGGTCGCGACCGCGGCCAAGGCCGCGCAGGCCGTCAGCTCGCGCGTCTTGGGATCGATGCCTGGTCTTGAGAAAACATCGCCATACGAGTGCTCGACGATCATCCGGCCGATATCCGGCGCAATGTCGTCGAAGCTGCGGATGACGGCCTCGCCGGATGCTGCGGAGGTCTGTGCAAGCGTTGCGAGCCCGCGCGCGCGGCGCACCTCCCGACTCTCGGACGCCGCAGCGGACGGCGCCGTGATCGCCGTGGCGTCGCGATCTGCCGCGAAGGCCTGTCGAGCGAGGCGGAAGGCGTTGAGTGCGGCGGGAAATCCGGCATAGACGCTAAGCTGCATCAGCGCTTCGGCAATCTCTGCGGGCGACAGGCCCTGCTTGAGGGCGGCTTTGAGATGGAAATCGAGAGCTTCGTTGCGGTTGCCGGTCGCCGCGAGCATCGAGATGATGGCTAGGTGCCTGGCCTTCGGTTCCAGCCCCTCGCGCGACAAAGCCTCGCCGAAGGCGAATTCAATCGACCAGCGTGCAAGCTCCGGCGAGATCGTCTCAAGAGGCCGCAGATGGTCTTCGCCGTGGACTGCCGAGAGGACTTCCAGGCCGCGCCGGTATCGCTGTGTTCCGTCGTCGCTTGCCGGCGGCGGGGCTTCGAAAGCGATACGTCGTTCCTGGAAGATCTCGCGCACCAGGGCGATCGAGTCGACAGCGCAAGGGAAGCCGAGGACCGCCACGGATACGAACAGCAACTCCACCAAATCCCGCGGCCTGCCTCCGGCGTTGAGGAAGCCTGTCATATGAAACTTGAGCTGCGGCTGGACGCTGCCCAGCGCCATCAGACAAGAGACGGTGCAAACCTGCCGCAGCGGCAAATCCAGTCCCGGCCGGGAGAGAATATCGCCATAAGGGTATTCGACCATAAAACGCGCCAGGTCCGGCGACGCTTCCGCAAGCCGTTTGATCGGCAAGTCAAAGCCCTCGCCGCCGATTCGCCGGAGAACTTCCATGCCGCGTTCGAAACGCGTGCCGTTCGCTTCTTGAGCCATGGTCTGTCGGCACTCCCTTATCAAGCGATTCATGTGGAGGTCTCGGGCATTTCGGCCATGCGGCAAGCCGTCGAGCCATCGGACATAGGTCCGCCAGCGACGCATATCGAGAGGCCCACACCGACACAATCATAGCACCACAGCGTCGATGTAGTGCGCCTCGTCATCGGGTCCTCCCGAGTCGCCACCTCACTTGACTTCATCATCAGTCTCCACTTATCATAAGTCATGACTGTTGACAGCGTCCAGCTCGCCGCCCTTGGCGACACCACCCGCAGACAGATCTTCGAGCTGATCGCGGAGCGGCCGCACTCGGTGGTGGAGATCACGCGGCAGGTTGCCGTGTCGCAGTCGGCGGTGTCGCAGCATCTCAAGGTGCTCAAGGCTTCGCGGCTGGTGCGCGCGGAGCCTAAGGGCGCCAGCAACGTCTACCACATCGACCCGCACGGGCTTGGCCAGATGCGCGCCTGGCTCGACCGGTTCTGGAGCCAGACGCTCGCGGCCTACAAGGAGGCCGTCGAGACTCCACCAGAGGAGCGATCATGAACACGAGAGTCCCCATCGCGTCGGTGAAGCAGTCCGTCGTGGTCGAGGCGCCGATCGAGCGTGCCTTCAAGGTTTTCACCGAAGGCTTCGGCAGCTTCAAGCCGGCCGAGCACAATCTGCTTACCGTGCAGATCGCCGAGACGGTGTTCGAGCCGCGGGTCGGCGGCCATGTCTACGACCGCGGCGTCGACGGCACCGAGTGCCGCTGGGCGCGGGTGCTGGCCTATGAGCCGCCCAACCGGGTGCTCTTGAGCTGGGACATCAGCCCGCAATGGCGGATCGAGACCGACTTGGAAAAGACCAGCGAATGGGAAGTGCGGTTTATCGCCGAAACGGCAGGGCGCACCCGCGTCGAGCTCGAACACCGGAACCTGGAGCGCCACGGTGAAGGCTGGGAAAGCGTGCGCGACGGCGTCGGCGGAGACCAGGGCTGGCCGCTTTATCTGCAGCGCTATGCGGAGGTGGTGCGGCGGGGCTGACGGTAGCCCGGATTTGCACGATCGAGTTCCTTCGCACCCCCGTCTGTCCTGCCGGACATCTCCCACACAAGGGTTACGGCATGCACACATTTCCAAGCGACTGGTCTTTGGCGATAGCGTGCATGGCAGCTTGGCGCATGCATTGTCTTATGTAGCGCTGGTCGACCCCCACTCCGTCTCGGCTTCGCCGAGCCACCTCTCCCCCGATCGACGGGGTAGAGGAAAGGCGCCAAGCCTTTTGCCGTCAACGCTCGTCCAGCAAGGCTCCCTTCCTTTCCCTCCGGAGGGGGGAAAGGTGGCGCTGCGAAGCAGCGACGGATTGGGGGAACCACGTGGCAATCAAGCCTCAGGTCGATCAGTCACGCCAGTCACAGAAGATGTGTGCCTAGCCACAAGGGGGGAGATTGGCAGCTTCGGCGCCCCGCTCATCTTTGACACGTTGGAGTCTTTGAGACGTTGGAGATTGGCGAAAGCTGATGCGACATCCGATCTCCCCCCTTGTGGGGGAGATGCCCGGCAGGGCAGAGGGGGGCGCTGTCCGGCCGACGTTCGACGCTTAGTCTCTCTGCCCTAACAGGTAGCCAAGTGACCGCGCAGTGGGCTGACGATTGGCCGCCCAGGCGCGATTCCCTCACCCCAGCGTCTCGCGGATCGCCACCGCCAGCCGCTCTACCCCTTCCCGCATCTGCGCCGCATCGCACGCCGCGTAGCCCAGCACCAGCCCCTGCGTCGGGGCCGTGTTCTGGAAGTATTTCGACAGCGGCGAAACGTTGATCGCCCTCCTTGCCGCAGCCCGGCTGACCTCGATGTCGTCGATGCCCTCCTTCAGATAGCCCACCACCTGGATGCCGGCCTCGGCGGGCGACAGCGTGATCTCGTCGCGCAGGCGCTCCAAAACGATCTCGCGGAAAAGCTGGCGGCGCTGGGCGTAGATGCGGCGCATGCGTTTAAGGTGCCGGCTCATATGGCCTTCGGTGATGAAGTCGGCGAGTGCCGCCTGCAAGAGCAGCGGGGCGAACTGGCCGGTGGTGGAGATCGCGTTGACGATGCGGCCGGCGAGCTCGACCGGCAGCACCATGAAACCGATGCGCAGCGCCGGGAACAAGAGCTTGGCGAAGGTACCGACATAGATGACGCGGCCGGAGCGGTCCATGCTCTGGATCGCCGGCACGGGCCTGCCCTGAAAGCGGTATTCGCCGTCGAAATCGTCCTCGATCACCCAGGCATTCGCGGTTTCGGCGATGTCGAGCAGGCGCAGCCGCTCCTCCATGCGCATGGTGATGCCGAGCGGATGCTGGCAGGCCGGCGTCACATAGACGAGGCGGGGCGAAAAGTCCGGCGTGTCTGACCCTTTGTTGGAGCATGATCTTTCTCCGAAAACCGGTTCCCACTTTTTGCTTTCGCTGACCTTCGGTTCGGGATCATGCTCAAGGCGCCAGCCGCGCTCCTGGTCGACCGGGATGGGTCGGATCTTGGCGCCGGCCACGGTGAAGGCGGCCTTGGCGCCGTAATAGCCGGGCTCTTCCATCCACACCGTGTCGCCGGGGTCGAGCAAAAGGCGGGCGAGCAGATCGAAGGCTGCCTGCGCGCCGGTGGTGACGACGATCTGTCCGGGGCGGCAGCGCACGCCGCGCGCGGAATAGAGATAGCCGGCGATCGCCTCCTTCAGCGCCGGATGGCCGGTCACGTCATAGGTGCCGAACAAAGTCTCGCCGCCATGGCTGGCGCGGCGCGCCACCAGCCGGCCCCAGACGCCGAAGGGAAAGCTCGTCGCGTCCGGCATGCCGGGATGGAAGGCGACGTGCCCTGGCCTGCCGTGATGGCAAGGCTGGCTGAGCAGCTCCTCGCCGCGCCGCGAGGGCCGGCGCAGCGGCACCGGCGGCGCTTCGGCAAAAGCCTCGCGCGGGCCTTCCGGCAGGTCGACGATGACCGGGCGCGCGCCCCGGCGGTTGGCCAGATAGCCTTCGGTGACGAGCTGGTCATAGGCCGAGACGATGGTGTTGCGGCCAAGCCCGAGCTCGGCGGCCAAAGCCCGCGTCGAAGGCAGTTCCGAGCCCGGCGCCAGCGTGCGGTTGCGGATGATGGCGACGAGGCCGTGATAGAGCTGGCGCGACAGATGCTCGGGGCTCGAGCGGTTGACGGCCAGCATGTCGAGCGGGAAGGCCTGGGGCTTGGGGTGGAGGGGGCGCATGGGAGTTAGTCTCTGTGGCCTGCCGGCAACGGAAGCGTCCAAGGAGCTCGCTTTGCAGCGTCGAGTTCCCGCCCACCCCCTCTGGCCTGCCGGCCATCTCCCCCGCAAGGGGGGAGATCAGATGTCGCCCCGGCTTTCGCCAATCTCCAACGTTGCAAGGATGGCACCGCCAGCGGAGCTGCCAATCTCCCCCCTTGCGGGGGAGATGGCCGGCAGGCCAGAGGGGGGTGCCTCGCGCCAACGATGGACGCCTAGGTAGCTCTTCCATATGCCACACCGCTCCCTGATTCCTCCCCATCCTGCCACAGCCGCCGGCGCGCACAACTGGTTCCTTCATTTTCCGGAAAACTGGACCTCGCGATGGAGACAGAGCGGCGTAGACTCCAATTGCTGACGTTGGGGTAAGACGTCGACGAGAGGACTGGTTCGGGCAAGGCAACTGGGAGGGCGTCTGGCCAAACGAACGAGGCAGGGCTTTGCTCCTGCCGCCCGCAGCCATTTCCCTCCCGAAACTCACACCGCGCGGCTTTCCGGCCGTGGGTGGAAAGCGAGCAATGACCACAGTTCGACTTGGCATCAATCCGATCACCTGGACCAATGACGACGTGCCGGAATTGGGCGGCGACACGCCGCTCGAGACCTGCCTCGGCGAAACCGCGCAAGCGGGTTATGCGGGAACGGAGCTCGGCGGCAAGTTCCCGCGCGACAGCCGCATGCTCGGTCCCATCCTCGACCGTTACGGGCTGGCGCTGGTTTCCGGCTGGTATGACGGCCGCATCTGCGAGAAAGAGGTCGAGGACGAGTTCGAGGCGATCCGGCCGCATCTGACGCTGCTCAGGGACCTCGGCGCCAAACATGTCGTCTATGCCGACACCTCGCGCGGCCGCCATGGCGCGATCCACGATCCGATCTCGCAGCGGCCAAGGCTTTCGGCCGAAGAGTGGAAGCCCTACGGCGAAAAGATCACGCGGCTGGCCGAACGTTTTGCTGATTTCGGCGTCGGCATGGCCTTTCATCATCACATGGGCACGATCGTCGAGACCGACGAAGAGATCGACATGCTGATGAAGGTCACCGGCGAGGCCGTCGGGCTGCTCTACGACACCGGCCACTGCGCCTTCTCCGGCGGCGACCCTGAGCGGCTTTTACGCCGGCATGTCGGCCGCGTCGTCCATGTCCATTGCAAGGACGTGCGCCCGGCGGTGCTGAAGAAGGCGCGCGCCACCGACATGAGCTTCATGGGCGCGGTGATGGAAGGCATCTTCACCGTGCCCGGCGACGGCGCGATCGACTATGCGAGCCTGCTGAGGATCCTGGCCGACAAGGGCTATTGCGGCTGGCTGGTGGTCGAGGCCGAGCAGGATCCGGCCAAGGCGCATCCCTTGACCTATGCGAGAATGGGCTACCGCAACCTGCGCGACCTCGCCCGCAAGGCCGGGTTCACCGTCGACGAGCGGAAGGGCTGAGGAACAAGCGGGGCGATGAGTTCGGTCCTGTTCAGAAACGTGGTCAAGAATTTCGGCGCGCTCAACGTGCTGCGATCGCTCGACCTCGCCGTGCCGGACCACAAATTCCTCGCGCTGCTCGGCCCATCGGGCTGCGGCAAGACGACGGCGCTGCGCATCCTGGCGGGGCTCGACATGCCGACCGCCGGCAAGGTCTTCATCGGCGAGCGCGACGTCACCCGGCTGCAGCCGCGCGACCGCGACATCGCCATGGTGTTCCAGAGTTATGCGCTCTATCCGCAGATGACGGTCGCCGAAAACATCGGCTATCCGCTGTGGATCCGCGGCACGCCGGACGCGGAGCGAAAGGCCAAGATCGGCGAGGTCGCCTCGATCCTCGAAATCGGCCATCTGCTCGACCGCCGGCCGCGCCAGCTCTCCGGCGGCCAGCGCCAGCGCGTCGCGCTGGCCCGCGCCATCGTGCGCGACCCGGCGGCCTTCCTGATGGACGAGCCGCTCTCCAATCTCGACGCGCGGCTGCGGCTCACCATGCGCGGCGAGATCAAGCGGCTCTGCCAGCGCCTCAGCGCCACCACCATCTACGTCACCCACGACCAGGTCGAGGCCTTGACGATGGCCGACCTGGTCGCCGTCATGCATGGCGGCGAGCTGCAGCAGATGGCGCCGCCCATCGAGGTCTACGACCGTCCGGCAAACCGCTTCGTCGCCACCTTCGTCGGCAACCCGCCGATGAACATCCTGCCGGCGGCACTCGCCGAGCAAGGCGTGAAGGTCGGCGCCAGGATCGTGCCGTTGGAGCAAACGCGGCTCACCCAATGCCGCCAGGCCGAGATCGTCGAGATCGGGCTGCGCCCGGAAGACTGCAGCGTCGCCCAGCCAGGCGAACCGTGCGCGCTGCCCGGCGAAATCTACGTCGTCGAGCCGATGGGCAACGAGACGCTGGTCAATGTCCGCCTCGAAGGCGGCAACGTCTCGGTACGGGCCGGCCGCGATTTCAGGGGCGCGGTCGGCGAAAGCATCGGCGTCGCCTTCGACCCGGCGAACGCCTGTTTCTTCAATTCGGCCGGCCTCACCGCCGTCCACAGGGTCAACAGCAATGGGAGAGTGAAATGATGCATTCCAGCAGACTTACTCGCCGCTCCGTCATCAAGGGCGGGCTTGGCCTGGCTTTAGCCACCACGGCCCTCACCACGCTCGGTCTGCCCATGCCCGCCAGGGCAGCCGGCAAGAAGGTCATCATCGGCGCCTTCGCCGATGGCGGGCTGACGCCCTTCAAGCAGAAGATCATCCCGCTGGCGAAGGAGCAGGGCTTCGACATCGAATTCCTCGAGGATGAATATGGCGTGACGCTGGAGAAGTGGTTCGCCGACGCCCAGAGCGGCGCCGGCCAGTACGACCTCTATCTGCTCGACGATCCATGGGTGCCGCAGTTCGGCGCCGCCAACGTGCTCGAGGATCTCGGCGCCGGCGGCATCGACGGCGCCGACAAGGACTGGATCGGCTCGATGATCGACATGGGCTACTGGCCGCCGCAGCAGGGGCCGCGCGTCAAGGGCTTCGAAAGCGCCAAGTCGACGCTGATCTGCGTGCCCTTCGTCGGCGACCTGCAGACGCTCACCTACCGCAACGACGTCTTCACCGGCGGCGCGCCCAAGACCTGGGACGAGGTGATCGCCAAGGGCAAGGAAGGCGTCGCCGCCGGCAAGATCAAATACCCGGTCGTCTTCCGCGGCGTTTCGGGCAACCCGATCGTCACCAGCTGGTATCCGGTCTTCCTGTCGTTCGGCGGCTCCTTCTTCGACGACAAGTGGAACCCGATCTTCAACTCGGCCGAAGGCAAGGCCTCCGCCGACTTCTTCGTCGGCACGATGAAGCAGAACGCGCCGAGCGGGGTGGTCGAGTTCGACTCCGACCAGGAAGGGGCGGCGATCCTCGGCGGCGAGGCCGGCGCCATCATCCAGTATTCGGGCAATGCGCTTAAGGCCGACGATCCCGCTCAGACCAAGGTGGCGGGCAAGCTCGATTTCGGCGTCGTGCCCAGCCAGGCAAAGGCGATCGCGCAGATGGGCATCTTCATCGCCGGCGTGCCGAAAGCGGCGCCCAACAAGGCGAACGCGATCGAGTTCCTGAAGTGGTATGTCAGCGCCGAGACCCAGGCGAAGCTGTCGGAAGCGGGCTCGATCCCGGTCAAGCGCAGCGCCTTCGGCATCGCCAAGCCAGGCAACCGGCTGATCCCGGTCGCCCTCAAGCAGCTCGACGCCGGCGCGCTGCCGAGGCCGCGCACGCCCGACTGGGCGAAGGTCGAGGAACTGCTCGGCATCGAGCTCAACAAGGCGCTGCAGGCCGGTTCCGGCGGCGGCGCCGCGCTCGACACGGCCGCCAAGCAGGTCAAGGACTATCTGACCACCGCCGGGTACTACTGATGCAAGGCGCAGCGCAGGCACGCAAATATCGCCTGCAGGGGGCGGGGCTCGACCTCGCCCTCCCATATCTCATGTTGGCGCCGGGGCTGATGATCGTGCTCGGCGTGCTCGTCTATCCGCTCTGGGACGGTCTCAGGGCCAGCACCAGGGCCTACCGCTACGGCTCGCCGATCTCCGATGTCGGCCTGCAAAATTATGTTCATCTGTGGAGCGACACGCAGTTCCTCAACGCGCTCTGGATCACGGTGAAGTTCGTGGCGCTGTCGGTGTCGTTCGAGGCGGTGCTGGGCTTCGCGCTGGCGCTGTTTTGCCTGCGCGAATTTCGCGGCATCCGCCTGCTCAGGACGGTGCTGATCATCCCGATGGTGATCACGCCGGTCGTCGTCGCCATCGTCTTCCGCCTGATCTACGCCAGCGACGCCGGCATGCTGACGGCGCTGTCGGAAGCCATCGGCGGCGGCGAAGCGCAGATCCTCGGCAACCCGCTCAACGCCTTCATCGGCCTTGTCGTGCTCGACGTCTGGGAGTGGACGCCGTTGATGTTCCTGATCCTGCTCGCCGGGCTGCAATCGCTGCCGCACGAACCGTTCGAGGCCGCGCGGGTCGACGGCGCCGGCGCCTGGCGCGTCTTTGCCGATCTGACGTTCCCGATGATGCGGCCGGTACTGGCGGTCGCCATTGTGCTCAGGACCATCGATGCCTTCGGCACCTTCGACCAGGTCTTCGTGCTGACCCGTGGCGGGCCGGGCGAGGCGACGAGGCTGATCTCGATCTACGGCTACGACACCGCGTTCAAGTTCCAGCAGACCGGCTACGCGGCGGCGCTGTTCGTGACGATCGGCCTCGTCGTGCTCGCGCTCGCCTTCAGCGCCATCCGGCTTCTGCGCAGGATCGACGCGTCATGAGTACCCGTCTGGCGCGCATCGTCACGACCCTCTTCGTCCTGGCCGTCGTGCTTTTGCCAATCTACTGGCTGGTCTCCACCTCGCTCAAGTCCAACCGCGAGATCACGCAGGAAGGCACGCTCTATCCGCACGTGCCGACGCTCGACAACTATGTCCGGCTGTTCACCGAAAAGCAGTTCGGTTCCTACCTGACGAACTCGCTGGTGGTGACCTTCTTCTCCGTCGCCATCGCGCTGGTCGTCGGCGCGATGGGCGCCTATGCGATCGTCAGGTTCCGCCTGCCTTTCGCCATGGAGGGCAAGGTCGGGCTGTTTCTTTTGACGCTGCGCATCATCCCCCCGGTTGTCATCCTGATCCCGGTCTATCTCTTGATGCTGAGCCTCGGCCTGCTCGATACCTGGCTCGGCCTGATCGCCACCTACACCGCCTTCAACGTCACCTTCTGCGTCTGGATGATGGAAAGCTTCTTCCGCGAGATCCCCGTCGATCTCGAGGAAGCCGCGATGGTCGACGGCGATTCGCGCTTCGGCGCCTTCCGCCGCATCACCCTGCCGCTGGCGGCCCCCGGGCTAGCGGCGACCGCGATCTTCGCCGTGCTGGTCACCTTCAACGAGTTCCTGTTCGCGCTGGCGCTGACGGCGACGCCGCGCGCGATGACCATGCCGCGCGGCACGGCGACGCTGATCGGCCGCATCGACACCGACTGGGCTTCGATGGCGGCGGCCGGCGTCATCGGCGCGCTGCCCATCGTCTTCTTCGCGCTCCTGGTGCAACGCCATCTGGTGCGCGGGCTCACCATGGGCGCGGTGAAATGAGCGCCGGCGAAACATGAACCTGGCTGTCGCGCGACAGGGCGGCCCGACAGGAAAGTCGAAGCGCATGATAGATGTTTGTCTTTTCGGAGTGGGGCTGATCGGCCGTGTGCACGCCGGCAATCTGGCGCGCCATCCAAGGGTGCGGCTGCGCTACATCGTCGATCCCAATCGCGAAGCGGCCGCCAAGGTCGCCGCCGCCACCGGCGCCGGGATAGCCGACACCGACACCGTGATGAACGACCCGTCGGTGAAGATGGTGTTCATCGCTTCCGCGACGCGCACGCATGCCGAGCTCGCCATGGCAGCGG
Organism: Mesorhizobium sp. WSM4904; assembly: GCF_029674545.1. Taxonomy (NCBI): domain Bacteria; kingdom Pseudomonadati; phylum Pseudomonadota; class Alphaproteobacteria; order Hyphomicrobiales; family Phyllobacteriaceae; genus Mesorhizobium; species Mesorhizobium sp. WSM4904. The sequence continues at coordinate 541,731 of NZ_CP121354.1, forward strand.
CGGCAAAAGGCAAGGCGATCTTCTGCGAGAAGCCGATCGATCTCGATCTCGAGCGCACGGACGAGTGCCTGGCCGCGGTCGAGAAAGCCGGCGTGCCGTTCCAGATCGGCTTCAACCGCCGCTTCGATCCGAGCTTCCGGGCGCTGAAGGAGCGCCTTGCCGCCGGCGAGATCGGCGCCGTCGAGCAGGTCATCATCACCAGCCGCGACCCCGAACCCGAAACCGAGGAAGCGCTGGCCGGGGGCGGAGGCGTCTTCCGCGAGATGACCATCCACGACTTCGATATGGCGCGAAACCTGCTTGGCGAGGAGCCGGCCGAGCTTTTTGCAACCGGCTCCTCGCTGGTGGCGCCGCAATACAGGAAGCTCGGCGACTACGACACCGCGATGTTCATCCTGCGCACCGCGTCCGGCCGGCAGTGCCACATCAACAACAGCGTCAGGGCTGCCTACGGCTACGACCAGCGCATCGAGGTGCATGGCGCCGAGGGCATGCTGCAGGCCGGCAACCGGCTGCCGACCTCGGTCGAGATGTACGGCGGCAAAGGCATATCGCGCGACAAGCCCTACTACTTCTTCGTCGAACGCTACGCCGAGTCCTACGCCGCCGAGATCGATCATTTCATCACCTGCGTCGAAACCGGCAGGAAGCCCGCCGTCACCGCCGGCGACGGCCGCAAGGCCATGATCCTTTGCGAGGCGGCGCTTGCCTCCGCCAGATCCGGCAGGTTCGAGCCTGTGAAGCTCTGAGCGGATGGTCTCAACTCGGGAGTCCTGAAAATGAAGATCGGCATGATCACCGACAGCCTGGGCAACCTTTCCTTCGACGAGATGCTCAACGCCTCGGCCGAACTTGGCCTGGAGACGCTGGAATTCGCCTGCGGCAACTGGTCGTCGGCGCCGCACATCGATCTCGCGGCCATGCTGGACAGCGCTTTGACCCGCGCCGAATTCGTCGCCAAGGTCCGCGACCACGGGCTGACAATCGCTGCCCTCAACTGCTCGGGCAACCCGCTGCATCCGGGACCGCAGGGCAAGAAGCACCGTCAGATGACCGAGGACACGATCCGGCTGGCGAGCCTGATGGGGATCGATCGCGTGGTGATGATGTCCGGCTTGCCCGGCGGCCCGGGCGATGCCAACCCCAACTGGATCATCACCGACTGGCCGCCCGAATGCGCCGAAATCCAGCGCTACCAGTGGGACGAGTGCATCATTCCCTACTGGCGCGATCTCGTCAGCTTCGCGAACAATCTCGGCATAGGCAAATTGTGCCTGGAGCTGCATGGTCATCAGGCCGTCTACAACGTCCAGACGCTGTTTAGGCTTCGAGATGCCGTCGGCGAAACCGTCGGCGCGAACTACGATCCGAGCCACCCGCTCTGGATGGGCGCCGATCCAATCGCCGCCGTGCGCAAGCTCGGCTCGGCGATCTACTATGTGCATGCCAAGGATACGCGCATCGAACCGATACCGGCAGCCGTCGACGGCGTGCTCGATGCGCGTCCGCCGAACCACTATGCCGATCGGGCCTGGAACTACATCACGCTGGGCTATGGTCCCGGCGAGACCTGGTGGCGGCAGTTCTGTGTCGCGCTGAAGCAGGTCGGCTACGATGACGTGCTCTCCATCGAGCACGAGGACATGATGCTGTCGCCGATGGAAGGCATGCGCAAATCCGTGGCGTTGCTGCGCAACGTCGCCATCAATCTGGCTTGATGCAGGCGGATCGCCTCGCAAGGCCGATGCCGCCGCCGAGCCTGGTCGCGGCGCTGGCGTGCGAGCCCAAGCTCGTCGCCAAGCATCCGGCGCTCGGCGATTTCCTGCGCAGCCGATGGGCCGACGCCGCCTTCATGACGGCGGCCGGCATGGCCGAGGCCACCGGGCTTCCAACCACCACGCTGATCAGGCTGCTGACGCTTCTCGGCTATTCGAACTTCCGCAGTTTCCGGGACGCCGTGCGCGCGCAGCTCAGATCGGGCTGAAGGTCAGGGCACGATCCCCCTGCAGGCCCACGCAACGTTGGCGAAGGATCTCGGCCCATCCGGCCGTCCGGCCTCATAGGCATCGCGGACGGCGGCTTCGACGCGCGTCCGCTCCGCCGCATCCAGCGTGGTCATGAACTTGCCGAGCGGGCCTTCGCCGGCGCCGATCGGCGCCCAGTAGTCATCGAAGTTCTGGTAGTCCATACGGATCGTCAGCTCGGTTTCGCTGACGTCTGCCAGGCCCTGTTCGACAAAGGTCCGCTGCATCTCGCCGGGCTGCATCATCGGCTGGAAGCAATAGCGATTGCGCATCTGGCGCCCGGCCTCGCTGAGCGCCGCCACCGTGTCGATCATCATGCGCATGCCCGTCATGCCGCCGAGATGGTCCCAGACCACGGCAGCGACCACGCCGCCCGGCCGCACCACGCGGCGCATCTCGGCCACCGCATTGCCGGCTTCCGGAACGAAGTGCAGCACGAGCAGGGCAAGGGCGCGGTCAAATGTGTTGTCCGCGAAGGGCAGCGCAGTGGCGTCGGCTTGACTGATGGTGACGCGTGGATCGGTGTTCCTCTCCTTCGCCGCCGCGACGAAGACCGGCGAGAAGTCGATTGCTCGGATCTCGGCGAGATCGGCGGATTTCGTCAGTTCGAAGGTCAGGCTGCCGGTGCCGCAGCCGACGTCGAGGATCTTTTCGCCTTTGGCCAGGCCGGCGAAGTCGATGAACTTGGGGGCCAGCCTGCGGCTCCAGCGCCCCATGAGCTGCTCATAGCCGGACGCCGCGTGAACGGTGAAGCTCGATGTCATCAAGGCCCTCCCTGGTTATGCGTCCAAGCTAAGTCTCGACGGCATTGCTGCCAAGCGCAGAGCAATCGACGGTATCGAACGCAGAATAGCGCAATGCGTGCCGGCGCCTGTGTGGGCAATTTCACGGTGGCCAATCTATGCATCAGCCTCAAGCTTTCGAAAGCAGCGCCTGCACCGTCTCTATCGGCATCAGCATCACCCGCTCGCCAAGCGGAGACCCAATGAAGCCGTGCCGTTGATAAAAACCCATCGCTTCATCGTCGATCGCATGCGTCACCACGGCACGAACCCCGGCAATGTCCGAGACCGCTAGACAGCGCCGCAGCGCATCCGAAAGCAGGTCGCTGCCTAAGCCTACTCCCTGGAACGCCTGATCGACGGCCAGACGGCCGATCAGCAGCAAAGGGATTTGCTCGGGCATGCCGTGCCGCAGCCGTGCGCTTGGCAGCGCAACCCGCTCCTCCATCGCCGTCGAGATCGCGTAATAGCCGACGACGCGATCGTTCGCGTCCGCGTCACAGACGACATAGGTTCGGGCTGACAGGCCCTCGCCGGCCAAGGCGCGATTGCGCAGCCAGTCGTCGAGGGATGGATGCTTGCCGTTGCGAAATTCGGAAACGTCGTGGCCGACGGTCAGCCGTTCCGGAGGGCGGACTTGCAGTTGCCCAGCGGGCATCAGCGCTCCCAGGCCGGCTTGCGCGTCATCCGCGCGCGAAGTTCCTCGGACGGTTTGCTGGGCGTGTCGAGCAGATCGAGAAATTTCTCATGCGCATCGGCGTCGAGAAAGAAGGCGCGCTGATCGAGAATGGTCTCCTCCGCCTGTTTGCGGGCGCTGTCGAGCATGAACTCCGACAGTTTCTGCCCGCGCAAGCTCGCGGCGCGGCTAAGAACAGCCTTCATCCCCGCTGAGGCGCGGATCTGAATCACATCATCCTTGCGCGCTGCGTCGCGAGTGGACCGCGCCATCGAAAATCCTCCTGTTCAGGATCGGATATCTAGCTATTGTCACGACAATGTCAATACAACGCAGAGCGGCCAGCAGGCTGGGATCGCTCATCCTGTCTTCACGCTCGCCACGCTCTCCCGCTCCACCAGCGGGCATTCCAGCTTGGTGATCGGGTAGCGGCCGTGGCCGGGCGTCGGCGGGGTCTCCAGCTGCTCGATCGCCCATTGGCCCATCGCCAGATGCGGCAGGATCGACGTCGTCAGCGGCGGGAAAAGGTGGCGGGCAATCTCCTCGTCGTCGTAGCCGACCACCGAAATGTCCTGCGGGATATGCAGGCCGGCTTCCTTCAGCGCTTCGTAGCAACCGATCGCCGTGCGATCGTTCTGGCAGAAGATGGCGGTCGGGCGGTCCTCGAGCGCAAGCAGCTTCACCGTCGCGGCATAGCCGGCGCTGGCCGACCAGTCGCCCTCGACCACCAGCTCCGGATCGAAAGGGATGTCGGCGGTGGCTAAAGCGCGGCGATAGCCTTTCAGCCTATCCTGCGCCGCCTGCATCCAGGGCTCGCCGGTGATGGTGGCGATGCGCCGGTGGCCGTGGCTGATCAGGTGCCGGGTAGAGCTCTGGCCGCCGGCGATTTCGGAAGGCACCACGGCCGGGAAGGCATAGTCGGCGGTGTAGCAGTTGAGCAGGATGACCGGGATGTCGAGACTGTAAAGAAACTCGGGCGCCGTGATCTCGCGGGTGAAGATGGTCATGTAGATCAGCGCCGAGATGCCTCGCCGGGTGAGCGCTGAAATGGCGCGCGGCTCCATCACGGCATCGCCCATGGTCTGCGCCACCAGGAGCACATTGCCGGCATTCCACGAAGCCTGGCGCGCGCCCTCGATGGCGACCACTGCCTCGGGGCTGGTGGCAAGCTGGTCGACTGCGAAGCCGATGACGCCGTCCAGCCCCTCGAAGGGCGCGACGGGCGGGCGGAGCGCCGAAAAGACCGGCGGCGAGTAGCCAAGCGCTCTCGCCGCCTCGATCACCCGGTCGCGCGTCTGCTGCGACAGCCTGATGCCCGGCGAATTGTTGAGCACGAAGGAAACCGTCGCCTGCGAGCAGCCGGCGGCCCTTGCTATGTCGGTCATGGTGACGCGACCCTTGGGCTTGGCGGTGCGTCGCCTGGACGTCTCCGGAGGATCGCGCAGTTCCGTCGGTTCGCTCATGGTTCGTTTCCCAAAATCCTGCCGGCTGTCAAAGCGATAGCGGCAAGATGATCGAGGTCAGCGCATTTATCGGAAATGCGCGTGATTTATAACTATTATCAATACGCCATCTTCCTCGCCAGCTGCGCCGCCTGTCAACGAAAAATAGGCGTTCGACATCGGATGCCCCGGCTATTTTCCGCGCATACCCGCATTGGAGCGTTTCCCCGTTTTACGGAAACGGCGAACCGCTCTATCTCTTTGTTTTGACGCAATTCCGCACGGAAAACCGTCACACACTTTTCCTGGAATTGCTCTAGCGGCGGAGCGTTTCCGCCGCCGCTCTCCTCTTCTCGCTGAGCGCCCAGCCGACGATCTCCTCCGCGGCCGGTGCCTCCTGATGGCATACTAATAGTCTTTACTAATAGCCGTAAGCGTTTTACTGTCAACTCGCCGCGATCGGACCGGAAGGCTCCCGGCCGGCAGCGGCAAAGTGGGAGGAGCGCGTGTCGGATGATCGGCTGACCGCCGGAAGAGGGCTGCCTTGCTCTCACGAAAATGTCAGACAAATCGGACTATTTACGAACGCGAAATCTGTGTCTAGTGTCTTGGTCGCGGCTGGAGAGGCGCCGTTCTAAAGTTGCCAGACCTTGGGCAAGCCCCTTGAGGAGGAGGGCGTCCAGGCCGCAGCCGAGACATCAGCGATGAGTTTCAAAAGGGAGGTTGAACCATGAAATCCATGATACGTAACGCATCCGTGGCCGCGGCAGCCTTGGCTATCGGCCTGACGGCGAGCGCAGCCGTGCGCGCCGACGACAAGCCTACGCTGGCCTTCGTCGTCAACGGCGCGTCAGACTTCTGGAAGGCGGCGGAAGCCGGCGTTAAGAAGGCGCAGGGCGAATTGCCCGACTACAATCTCGAGCTCAAATATCCGGAGCAGTCGTCTGTCGCCATCCAGCAGCGCCTGATGGACGATCTGGTGACGGCCGGTGTCAAGGGCATCATGGTGTCGGCGGTCGACCCCAAGACCTCGACCGACGGGCTGAACAAGATCGCGTCCGAGACGGCGCTGTTCACCACCGACAGCGACGCCCCGCAGACCAAGCGCGTCGCCTATATCGGCTCGTCCAATGTCGATGCCGGCAAGCAGGCGGCCGAGATCGCCAAGAAGGCGATGCCGGACGGCGGCAAGTGCCTGGGCTTCGTCGGCCTGCTCGGCGCCGACAACGCCAAGGAGCGCATCCAGGGCATGAAGGACGGGCTCGCCGGCAGCAAGATCGAGCTGGTCGACGTCCGCGGCGACGACATCGACCAGGCGCGCGCCAAGAAGAATGTCGAGGACGCGCTGGTCGCCAGCCCCGACATCACCTGCATGGTCGGCTTCTACTCCTACAACACGCCGCGCATCTATGAAGCGCTGCGCGACGCCGGCAAGCTCGGCCAGATCACCGTCGTCGGCTTCGACGACGATCCGATCACGCTGGGCGGCGTCAAGGAAGGCACCGTCGCCGCGACCGTCGTGCAGCAGCCCTTCGAATGGGCCTATCAAGGCATGAAGCTGATGGCTTCCTACCTCAAGGGCGACAAGTCGGGCATCCCGGCCAATGGCCTGATCATCGTGCCGACGAAGATCATCGGCAAGGACGATGTCGACGCCTATGCCGCCAACCTGAAGGCGATGGCCGGCAAGTAATCGATGCACAGTTGCGCCGGCTCGAGTTCGTCTTGAGCCGGCGTCCGTATTGACGGGCCTGCCAAGGCCCGTCAGTCTGTAGCCCATCGGGTGCTGCCAAGTGCCATGAATTGTGGCGTGATGAATTACTCCGAGACATCCTTCGCTCAATCGACAACCGCTCCGTTCCTGAGCCTCGAGGCCGTGCGCAAGACCTATCCGGGCGTCGTGGCGCTGGACGGGTTCTCCATGGAAGTCAGGCCGGGCGAGGTGATCGGCCTGGTCGGCGAGAACGGCGCCGGCAAATCCACGTTGATGAAGATCCTCGGCGGCGTGACGCGGCCTGACAGCGGCACCGTCACCGTCGACGGCGTCGCGCATGACGGCTTGACCGTGGAAGCCAGCATCGGCTCCGGCATCGCCTTCGTGCATCAGGAGCTCAACCTCTTCGAAAACCTGGACGTCGCCGCCAACATCTTCTTCGGCCGCGAGCCGCTGAAGGCCGGGCCGCTGAGGCTGGTCGACCGCGCCGGGCTGCGCGAGATGGTGGCGCCGCTGTTGAAGCGCGTCGGCGCCAATTTCTCAGCCGACACGCCGGTCGCCTCGCTGTCGCTGGCCCAGCAGCAGATGGTCGAGATCGCCAAGGCGCTGTCGATCAAGGCGCGGCTGGTGATCCTCGACGAGCCGACCTCCAGCCTGCCGATCGCCGAGACCGAAAAGCTGCTCGACGTCATCAAGGGGCTGCGGGCGGAAGGCATCAGCGTCATCTTCATCTCGCACCGCCTGCACGAGGTCGAGCGCGTCGCCGACCGCGTCGTGGTGCTGCGCGACGGCATGCTGGCCGGCACGCTGCCGAAGAGCGAGATCAACCACGACCAGATGGTCAAGCTGATGATCGGGCGCATGCTGAAGGAGCGCGAGAAGGCCGCCGAAGCGGGGCGCGCTCCGGGCGGCGTCGCGCTCTCGGCAAGCGCGGTGCGCACCAGCGCCTATCCGGACCACCCGGTCAGCCTGGAGCTGAGGCGCGGCGAAATCCTCGGCCTTGCGGGGCTGGTCGGTTCCGGCCGAACGGAGCTGGCGCGCGTGCTGTTCGGCATCGACGAGCGGCTCGGCGGCAGCGTCGCGCTGGACGGCAAGGCGCTCAATGTCGGATCGGCCGCCGATGCGGTGGCGAGCGGCATCTTCCTCGTGCCGGAGGACCGCAAGCTGACCGGCATCCTGCTCGACCTCTCGATCGCGCAGAACATTTCGCTGCCCAATCTGCCGGCGCATGCGAAGCGCTCGCTGGTCTCGGCCAGCGCCGAGCTCGCCACCGCCGAGAAGCAGAAGAAGGATCTCGGCATCAAGGCGCCGTCTGTCCTGACCCGCACCGGCACGCTTTCGGGCGGCAACCAGCAGAAAGTGGTTTTGGCCAAATGGCTGGCGATGAACCCGAAGGTGATGATCCTCGATGAGCCGACGCGCGGCATCGACATCGGCGCCAAGGCGGAAATCTACGGGCTGATGCGGTCGCTCGCGGACGCCGGCGTCGCGGTGCTGATGATCTCCAGCGACATGGAAGAGGTGATCGGCGTCTCGGACCGCATCGCGGTCATGCATGAGGGGCAGATCTCCGGCATTCTCGACCGGGACGATTTCAGCCAGGAGAACGTGCTTTTGCTGGCTGTGGGCAAGAAGCCAAGGCTGGCGCATGCCGCTGGAGGAGCGCAATGAGCAAGAAAGATCTCGGGCTGCTGGTGCTGATCCTGGTGGTCGGCGCGGTGGTGACCGCCATCAACCCGCGCTTCCTGTCGACGATCAATCTGGCCAACACCTCGAACCTGGTCGCGCTGTTCGGCATCCTTTCGATCGGCCAGGCCTTTGTCATCATCACCGGCGGCATCGAGCTTTCGGTCGGTTCGCTGATCGCCCTGCTCGGCACGCTGTTCATCGACTTCATCGCCGTGCGCGAGATGGACTGGCCGCTGGCCTTCGTGCTGATCATCCTGCTCGGCGCCATCATCGGCTTCGTGCATGGCTGGCTGATCACGCGGCTCAAGATGCAGCCTTTCGTGGTGACGCTTTGCGGCCTGCTGATCTACCGCGGCGTCGCCCGCTTCTACACCGCCGACGGCACGGCCGGCTTCGCGTTCGGCCAGAATTTCCCGGATCTGGAATTCCTCACCGCCGGCCGTTCCGGCGGGCTGCCGAACTCCTTCATCGCGCTGATCGTGATCGCCGTCGTCATGTGGGTGGTGCTGCACCGCTCGGTGTTCGGGCGCTATCTCTACGCCATCGGCAAGAACGAGGAAGCGGCGAAATATTCGGGCATCCGCACCGGCCGCGTCGTGATCGCGGCCTATGTCATCTGCGGCGTGCTGACGGCGCTGTCGGCGATCTATTTCGCCATGTATACGCGCTCGATCTCGCCGGCGAGCCATGGCCAGTTCTACGAGCTCTACGCCATTGCCGCCGCAGTGCTCGGCGGCTTCTCGCTGCGCGGCGGCGAGGGCTCGCTGGTGGGCGTCATCCTCGGCACCGTGCTGCTGCAGGAATTGCAGAACCTGGTCAACCTGCTCGGCATCCCTTCCTCGCTCAACTTCGCGGTGATGGGCGGCGTGATCCTGATCGGCGTGCTGGTCGACCAGCAATGGGGCGTGTTCCGCGCCCGGCGCCGGATGATGGAGGCGACGCGCCGGAACGTCGCCGGCGCGCCGGCGGAGTAGCGCTACCTTTTACCTTCTCCCCTTGTGGGAGAAGGTGTCGCCGAAGGCGACGGATGAGGGGTGTTCCAAGGAACGCCAGCGTCTCACTCCGCTGGAACACCCCTCATCCGACCTCGCTTCGCGAGGCCACCTTCTCCCACAAGGGGAGAAGGAAAGGCGCTAGATCATGTCCGAAAGGTCCGAGAACGCCATTGCCTTGCGTAGCACCTCGGCGAAGCGCTCGCCGGCGATCTCTTTCGCCCCGCTATTGTCGATCGAGGTGACGTCCGGGCCGGACAGCGTCACGCTCGTGCTGCGCGCCAGGCGGGCGAGCACCTCGCCGCGCGATTCGCGGCCGCGCGCCGCCAGCCGTTCGGCGAGGATTTCCGGCGAGGCGGTAATCTCGACCACGGCCAGATTGGCATAGCGCTCGCGCAGCGCCGGGATGACGGCGCGAGAGACATTCGCCACGGCCACATGACCGTTGGCTACCGCCCAGTCGACGTCGGCCGGCAGGCCATAGCGCAGGCCATGCGCGTCCCAGCAGATGGCGAAGGCGCCGTCGGCCTCCGCCTCGGCGAAGGCGGCATCGGCCAGCGTGTCGTGGTCCTCGCTCGCGGAATCGCTCGGCCGGGTGATGACGCGGCGCACGAATTCCAGCCGCGTCTCGTCGGCGAAGCGCGTCTTGGCGTAGCCGATCACCGTATCCTTGCCGGCACCGCTCGGGCCGACGACCGCGACGAAGACGCCGTTGCGGATGGGAAGCATTTCGGTGAGCTCGCGCTCGATCGACGCCGAAACCATCATGCGACACGCCTGCCCTGGCGCCACACGGTGCGCACCACCGGCACATGCTCGTCGACGCGCACGCGCACCAGGTCGGCGCGGCGGCCGGGCTCGATGACGCCACGATCGGCGAGGCCAACCGCGTCGGCCGGGTTCTTCGAAACCATGGCGACCGCCTGCGGCAGCGAGATGCCCTCGACGACATCGCCGAGGAAGAAGGCCGACTGGATCAGGCTGAAGGGGATGTAGTCGGACGACAGGATGTCGAGCAAACCGTCGCCGGCAAGCGCGCGCGCCGACACATTGCCGGAATGCGAGGAACCGCGCATGACATTGGGGGCACCCATCAGCACGCCGAGGCCGGCCGCCTTAGAGGCTCTTGCCGCCTCCTCGGTGGTCGGGAACTCGGCAACGCGCACGCCCTGCGCAATCGCCTCGTCGACATGGCCGGCCGTCGCATCGTCATGGCTGGCGAGGACGATGCCGCGCTCGTGGCAGGCGGCGGAGATGAAGACGCGGTTCGGGCCGGAATTCCTGGCCGATTCCGCCATCCGCTTCTCGCAGAATTTCTGGAAGTCGCGGTCGGTCAGCTTCAGCTTGCGCTGGTAGTAATAGGCATAGGTCTCGAGATTGACGAACTGGCGCTGGCCCGGCGCATGGTCCATCAGCGAGGCGAGCTTGACCCTGTCGTCGGTCTCGAAATTGGCGAAGGCCTCGAGGCAGTCCGGCGCCGAGACCTCGCAGCGCAGATGGATGAAATGGTCGGCCCGTAGCCGATCCTGCCTGACGCTATCCTCGATCGCGTCGGCGAGGCTGCGGACGTCGTCGGACTTCAGGTCGGCGTCCTCGTCCATGCCGACGCGCAGAGCATCGAGCACGGTGGTGATGCCGGCGGTCGCCACCTGGGCGTCATGGGCGAGCACGGCAGCGATCGGGTTCCAGCGCACTTTCGGGCGCGGCGCGTAGTGGCCTTCGAGATGGTCGGTGTGCAGCTCGACGAGACCCGGGATGATGTAGTCGCCGCCCATGTCCTCGCCGGCGCGGGCGGCGCCCGGCTCGATCGCGGCGATCTGGCCATCGCGCAGCAGCAGCGAGCCCTCGACGATCTCGTCGGGCAGCACGATGCGGGCATTGGTGAGGACGGTTTCGGCGGTCATCTCAGGCGATCCTTAGTCTCGGTATCAGGCGGTTTTTCTGGCCGGGCGGCGGCCAAGCGCATGGTGGGAGAGCACCATGAAAGGGGCGCCCGGTTCGGTCTCGACGAAAAGCGTCAGCGCGTCCACCGGCACCGGGTGCTGCAGCACGTCCGCGAACAGACTGTCGATTGCTGCACGAAGACGCGGGCTTTCCTGTGGCCCGACGCGGCCGGACAGCGTCATGTGGAAGCGGAACGTCTCGAAAACGTAAGGATAGCCCCACTGGCAGAGGTTGCGGAACTCGTCCGGCTTCAGCGAGTCGGGGCTGCGGCGCTCGATCTCGGCTTCGGTCAGCGGCGCGCGGAAACGGTCGAAAGCGCGCACAACCTCGCCGGCGAAGCTGTTGAGAGGATCGAACGGCGCTTCCGGCACCAGGGCGAAAAAGCCGTCGATCTGACCGACGACGAGACGCGGAATGACGACCGGCGGCGTCGCCTCGGCGAAATCGTCGAGCGCCGCGCGCAGCGAGGTTTCGGTCTCGTTCGGCGCCAGCCGAAACGGCGCCTTCAGCGTCGCATGGAAGCCGTAGCGCCTGGCCGAAGCCGTGTGGAAGGCAACTTCCGCCGCCGACAGGTCGGCCACGGCCTCGACCGGCCGCGTCGCCGCGCCGAAGGGGTCGCGTCCAAGCCAATTGGCGGCGATGCGCGCCAGCGGCTCGTCCTGCCGTGGGGTGAAATAGATGGCGTAGCGCATGAAAGAACCTCGTCAGACCCCGCCATAGGTGATTTCCATGACGGATTGACGAAGCTTTCATGGGTTTTCGAAGGCAGACAGCCCCCGACAGTCCTTAGCCGACGATTTTCTCGAACTGGACCAACAGGTTGAGCGCGATGAAAAATCTCAGGCCTTCATCAGCCACTCGTGCTCGGCCGCGTTGTGGAATTTCCACGTCCGCTTCGGGCCGGCCATGACGTTGAGATAATAGAGATCATAGCCGTGGCAGGCCGCGCAGGGGTGGTAGCCCCTGGGCACCAGCACGACATCGCCGTCCTCGATCGCCATCGCCTCGTCCAGGTCGCGCACGCCGTTCCTGTCGGCATCGGTGTAGACGCGCTGGAAAGCGAAGCCCTGCGGCGGGTTGAGGCGGTGATAATAGGTCTCCTCCAGATAGGATTCCGCTGGGAGATTGTCCCGGTCGTGCTTGTGCGGCGGATAGCTGGAGGTATGGCCGCCGGGTGTGATGACCTCGACCACCAGCAGCGAGTCGGCCGGCTTGCCCTCGGGCAGGATGTTGGTGACGTAGCGCGTGTTGGTGCCCTTGCCGCGCACCTCCTGGCCGAGATCGTCGGGCGAGATGACACGGGCCGGCAGGCCGCCGCCGAGACCCGGCGCCGAGCAGACGGCGAGCTCCAGGTCGGTGTCGGCGATCACCGACCAGTCGGAGCCTTGCGGCACATAGACCGACCAGGGCTTGCCTTCGAACGGCGACATGCGCTCGCCGAGCAGGCCGAGCTCCTTGCCGCCGGCCGAGACCTTGCCCTTGCCGGTGACGAAAACCAGGCAGACTTCGCGCTCGCCCGTCTTGCCGGACGCGGTCTCGCCTGGCCGCAGCCGATGCAGATCGAAACCGACATAAGTCCAGCCGGCGCTTTGCGGGGTGACGTGAGCGACGTGGCCGTGGCCCTTGTCGGCCTTGACGAGCAGTTTCGACATTTTTGTCTCTCCTAATTCCTCGACGCTTTGACTTTCAAATCCGCCCGCAGCCAGGATTCACTGTTCGATCGCGAACCTCGGAGATTGGCCGCATCCCTCTCAACTTCGTCATCCTAGGGCGAAGCAGGAGCGAAGCTCCGCCGCGGAGACCCTAGGATCCATGCCGTCACCTCGGACGTGGAATGCCACCGGAGCAGAATTCTGCACCGTTGCAACACTTCAAAGTCATGGCATGGATCCTAGGGTCTGCGCTGCGTCGCCACGCTCCTCGCTCCGCCCTAGGATGACGAAGCGAGGGGCGTTCCGGCCAATCGCCAACGCAAACGAACCGTCACCCACGCAGCCTCCGTCACCCACGCAACATCCAATACAAAAGAACCTCCAGTCCATCGACCGCTTCAATCCTTCGGCTCGGCGGGGGGCTTGTCCTCCTCGACCGGCTTGTAAAGGTAGAAGAACTGCCACACCGCGTAGCCGGCGAAGCCGAGCGCGATGACGCCCCAGAACGGCGTACCGGAGGCGAACTCGATCACCGACCAGACCAGACAGACGGCGACGACGGCGATGCGTCGCCACAGCGGCCGGAAGAAGGGGTGCTCATAGTCTTTCATAGTGCCAATCCAGGATTTGCCCAAAGCGCAACGGATAAACCGCGCGCCGTGGCAAATCCACCGTCTAGGCCGCCGGGAAGCCTTGCGTCTCCACCGTATAGCCGGCGGCCGTCATCACCCGCATCAGCTCCTTGTGGCCGACCTGAGCCATCTTCAGCGGCGGGTTCTTCTTCGGATCCTGCTCGGCCTCGACCACGAACCAGCCTTCGTAGCCGTAGTCGGCGAACTTCTGCACGATGGCGCCGAAATCGAGCGAGCCGTCGCCGGGCACGGTAAAGGCGCCAAGCGCCACGGCATCGAGGAAGGACTGCTTGGTGCGGTCGAGCCCGTCGATCACGCCCATGCGCACATCCTTCACATGCACGTGGTTGATGCGCTTGTGGTGGTTGTCGATGGCGCGCAGCACATCGCCGCCGGCAAAGGCAAGATGGCCGGCATCGAGCAAAAGCGGAATGCCTTCGCCGGAATTGCGCATGAAGGCGTCGAGCTCCGGCTCGGTCTCGACCACCGCCGCCATGTGGTGGTGGTAGGAGAGCGGCATGCCCTGGTCGGCGCACCATTCGCCGAATTCGGTGACGCGGCGGCCATAGGCCTTCATCTCGTCGTCGGAGAGCTTCGGCTTGGTGGCCAAAGGCTTGGAGCGGTCGCCCTGGATGGAGCGGCCGACCTCGCCATAGACGATGCAGGGCGCGCTCACCGCCTTGAACAGGTCGATCATCGGCTGGATACGATCCTTGTTCCTGGCCAGATCCTCATTGACCAGCGTGCCGGAAAACCAGCCGCCGCAGAGCGTGACGTCGGCGTCCTTCAGGATCGGCAGCATCACTTTCGGATCGTTGGGGAAGCGGCGGCCCATCTCCATCCCGGTGAAGCCGGCCGAGCGCGACTGGCGCAGGCACTCCTCCAGCGACACGTCATCGCTCAATTCCACGAGATCGTCGTTCCACCACGCGATGGGGGACATGCCCAGTTTGGCTTTCAAGTCGTCACTCCAAGTTCGGATCGTTCCATTTTCGCTCGTCGGCGCTGCCCCTCATCCGCCTGCCGGCACCTTCTCCCCGTGAAGCACGGGGAGAAGGGACAAGCTCCAGCGCCGGCGACCCCCTCTCCCCGTTCTTCACGGGGAGAGGGAAGGGTGAGGGGCGGCGCCAGCGTCAATCACCTGCACTCTGCATCTGCTTTTTTTCCTCATACGCCTTGCGCGCGGCGTTGACCTGGGGCCGCGACGAGACCTCCGGCACGGCGACATCCCACCAGTGGCCGCCGGCTTCGGTCGACACCAGCGGATCGGTGTCGATGACCAGCACGGTGGTCTTGTCGTTGCCCTTCGCCTTGGCCAGCGCCGTCTCCAGCTCGGCGATCGACGCCACCTTCTCGGCGACGGCGCCGAGGCTTGCGGCATGAGCCGCGAAGTCGACATCGGGCATCACCTCGTGGCGGGCGTCCTTGAGCAGATTGTTGAAGTTGGCGCCGCCGGTCGCCATCTGCAGCCGGTTGATGCAGCCATAGCCGCGGTTGTCGAGCAGCACGATGGTGAGCTTCAAGCCGAGCATCACCGAGGTGGCGATCTCGGAGTTGAGCATCAGATAGGAGCCGTCGCCGACCATTACGACGACCTCCTGATCAGGCTTCGCCATCTTGACGCCGAGGCCGCCGGCGATCTCGTAGCCCATGGTCGAGAAGCCGTATTCGGCATGATAGGAGCCCGGCGTTCCCGCCTGCCAAAGCTTGTGCAGTTCGCCCGGCAACCCGCCGGCGGCATGCAACAAGGTGACGCCCGAGCCCATCGCGCGCTGTACGGCGCCGATCACCTGCGCATCGGAAGGATAGGCGGCATTGGTCGAAGCCGTCACCTTGGCGGCCGCTGCCCGCCATTCCGTCTTGCCCTTCAGGGCGTTGTCGGTCCAGGCGGTCGGTGCCTTCCAGCCCTTCAGCGCGGCGCTGAGCTCGGCCAACCCTTCGGCCGCGTCTGCGACCAGCGGCAGCGCCCAATGCTTGCCGGCGTCGAAACCTTGCGTGTTCAAGCCGATGATGGTGCGGCCGGCATTCTTGAACAGCGCCCAGGACCCGGTGGTGAAATCCTGCAGCCTGGTGCCGACGGCAAGAACGACATCCGCCTCTTCCGCCAGCCGGTTGGCGGCGGAGGTGCCGGTGACGCCGACGGCGGCCATGTTGAGCGGATGATCATCGGGGAGCGAGGACTTGCCGCCTTGCGTCTCGCAGACCGGAATGCCGGCGCCCTGCACCAGCTTGGCCAGTTCGCTGGAGGCCCGAGAATAGAGAACGCCGCCGCCGGCGATCACCAGCGGCTTCTTGGCATTCTTCAGCGCCGCGACGGCGGCCGCGAGCTCGTTGCGATCCGGCCGCAGCCGGCGTGGCGTCCACACGCGCTCGGCAAACAGGCTTTCAGGATAGTCATAGGCTTCGGCCTGCACGTCCTGGCAGAGCGAAAGCGTGACCGGGCCGCATTCGGCTGGATCGGTCAGCACCTGCATGGCGCGGTTCAGCGCCAGGATGATCTGCTCGGGCCGCGTGATGCGGTCGAAATAGCGCGAGACGGGGCGGAAGCAGTCGTTGACGCTCGTCGTGCCGTCGGAGAAATCCTCGGCCTGCTGCAACACCGGGTCGGGCAAGCGATTGGCGAAGACATCGCCGGGCAGCAAAAGCACGGGCAGCCGGTTGACGTGGGCGAGCGCCGCCGCCGTCACCATGTTCAGCGCGCCCGGGCCGATCGAGGTGGTCGCGGCCATGAAGCGGCGGCGGAAATTCGCTTTGCCATAGGCGATCGCCGCATGCGCCATCGCTTGCTCGTTATGGGCGCGGAAGGTCGGCAGCTCGTCGCGCAGCTGATAGAGCGCCTCGCCGACGCCGGCGACATTGCCATGGCCGAAGATCGCCCAGACGCCGCCAAAGATCGGCACCTTTTTGCCGTCGATCTCGGTCATCTGGCGGCTGAGAAAGCGGGTCAGCGCCTGCGCCATCGTCAGGCGAATGGTCTTTGTCATTGGTCGTTTCCTCCGGCTTTCCTTGTGCCGTCTTGTTATGCGGCCCGTCTTCTTATGCTGCTTTACGGCCGCGCGCGACAAGCCATGCCTCGGTCAGCTGCTCGAAGCGCGAGGCCATGTCGGCGACAGCCTCGTCATTCGACATCCTGCCTGCCAGCCATTGTTCGGCGGCATTGATGAAGATGGTGCGACCGACGGCAAATCCCTTGACGATCGGCGCATTGGCGGTGGCGGCAAAGGCCGCGACCAGCTCGTCCTGCGGCGCCTCCAGCCCCAGCAGCACGACGCCGCGACACCACGGATCGTTCTTGACGATCACCTGTTCGATCTTCGCCCAGGCGTTGGCCGAAGCCTGCGGCTCGAGCTTCCACCAATCCGGCTTGATGCCCAGCGCGTAAAGCTCCTCCAGTGCGCGCGGGATGGTGGTGTCGTCCAGCTTGCCGTGCTTGCCGGCAATGATCTCGACCAGCAATTCGCGACCGACCTTACGCGCGGCTTCGAACAAGGCTCGCAGCTTCTGCTGTTGCTCAACTTTCAGCGCCTCCGGATCGTCCGGGTGATAGAAGCACAGGCATTTGATGCAGTGGTCGACCGGCCATTCGGTGAGCTGCGAGCCGATGTCCTGCGAGAACTCGAAGCGCAGCGGCCGCGATCCCGGCAGCTCGACCGGACGGCCGAGCCAAGCGAAGGGATGGCGGGCGAATTCGAACATGGCGTCGCGGCCATATTTCTCGTCGATCAGCATGCCGTAGCCGTCGCGCCCGGCTGCCACCTTGGCCGCCGCCTTGACGGTCAGCACCTTGAAATCCGGGATGCGCGAGGCGTCGGCGCCGACTTTTGCCGCGACGTCTTCCAGCTGGACGCGGTGATCGCAAGCGAGCGCCATCAGCGAAGGGATATCGCGCCGCCGCGTAGTGGCCCAATGGATGTGGTTGATCGCCTCGTCCTTGCGCAGCGCCAGATGCTGGCTGCCGTGCTTCAAGAAGAACTGCAATTCCTCGAAGGTCGGATATTCCGGCGCGCAAAGCAGGCGCGACACGGCAAAGGCGCCGCAGGCATTGGCCCAGGTCGCCGCCGTGGCAAAGCTTTCGCCGCCGAGCCAGCCGCGCAGGAAGCCCGACATGAAGGCGTCGCCGGCGCCGAGCACGTTGTAGATTTCGATCGGAAAGCCCTTGCCGACGATGCCGTCCTCGAGATCGTCGCTGATCGGCCCATCATAGACGATGCAGCCCTTGGCGCCGCGCTTCAAGACGATGGTGGCGGGCGACAGAGAGCGGATCGTCTTCAGCGCGCTCAGGCAATCGTCGGCGCCGGAGGCGATCATGATCTCCTCCTCGGTGCCGACGATGAGATCGCAATCGGGCAGCACCGTCTTCAGCTGCGCCGAGACGCGGTCGGACTTGACGTAGCGCTCGAAACCCTCGGCATGGCCGGCGAGCCCCCAGAGGTTCGGGCGATAGTCGATGTCGAAGACGACCTTGCCGCCCTTGGCCTTCATGAGGCGGATCGCCTTGCGCTGGGCGGCATCGGTATTGGGGCGGGAGAAATGCGTGCCGGTGACGACGACGGCCCGGGCCGACGCGATGAAAGCCTCGTCTATGTCTTCTTCCGCGAGCGCCATGTCGGCGCAATCGGAACGATAGAAGATCATCGGCGAGATGCCTTCGTCCTCGACGGACAGCAGCACCAGCGCGGTCAGCCGTTCCCTGTCGGTTTTCAAGCCGTCGACCGAGACGCCCTCACGCCTGAGCTGCTCGCGGATGAAGCGGCCCATCTGTTCGTCGCCGACGCGAGTGAGCAGCGCCGAGCGCAGGCCGAGCCGTGCCGTGCCGACGGAAATATTGGCAGGGCAACCGCCGACCGACTTGGCGAAAGAGGTGATGTCCTCCAGCCGCGAGCCGATCTGCTGGCCGTAGAGATCGACCGACGCGCGGCCGATCGTGATGACGTCGAGCGGCGGATATTTCGCTTCCACGGCTTCGCCCATTCGAACCTCCCATCGGCCTTGTTGTGCAGAGCAGCGTCGTTTTGGGCAGCACGCGCGAACGGCATCGTGGCGCCGTCAATATGAAATAATAATTCCAATCCATAGTCAATATGGAATGAGCATTCCCGGACGGAAAAACGCCTAAAGCATGTCTCCCGAAAGTGGGAACCGGTTTCGGGGTAAAGACATGCGCAAAATCAAAAACCTAAAGCGCATGGAGCGAATCTGAAAGATCGCGACGCGCTTTAGGCGGGGCCGTTCAGCCCTTGCGCTTGCGGCCGGAGTCGCGACGCTTCTCGCCGACGGCAACCGTCAGCGCCATTGCCAATGCCATCGTCGCCGAGATCGAGCGGAAACCGCCGAAATCGGCCTCGGCAACTTCGAACCAGACCTTGGCGAACTGGGCGAGCGGCGAGAACGAGCTGTCGGTGATGGCGACGATCGGCACGCCCTGCTCGGCGATCGCGCGCGTCTCTTCGATGGTCGCGGGCGCGTAAGGCGAGAAGCTGATGGCGATGACGGCGTCGCGCGGCGTGGCGAAGCCGATCATCTCGGCGTTCAGGCCCGCGGCCGATTCCACCAGCTGATTGCGGATCTTGAGCTTGCCCAGCGCATAGGCGATGTAGGAGGCGACCGGATAGGAGCGGCGCTTGGCCAACACGTAGATGGTTTCGGCTTTCGCCAGGAGCGCGATCGCCTCTTCGAAATGCGCATCGTTCAACGTGCGCGAAATGTCGCTGAGCGACGTGCTGGCGGCGGCGACGAAGCCGTCGAAGATCGCCCGGTGCCCGGCGCCTTCCTCGGCCTTGGCGCGCAGCGCCGCCAGTCGCTCGTCATAGGAGGAATTGCGCTCGCGCAGGCGCTCGCGAAAAACCTGCTGCAGGCTGGTGAAGCCGTCGAAGCCGAGCTGCTGGGCGAAACGGATCAGCGTCGAGGGCTGGACGCCGGCCGAGGCGGCGATGCTCGCCGCCGTGCCGAAGGCGATGTCGTCGGGATTGTCGAGCGCATAGGCGGCGATCTGCGCGATACGCTTGGGCAGGTTCGCGCGCCGCTCCAGGATCGTTGCACGCAACGTCTCGAAATCGCGAGGCACCCGTTCGTCCATCGTCGCTCCGCCCACGGCCATATTGAAAGTTCCCTCTCCTGCCTCATCATAACGAGTTCGCGCAAGAACACCATAAAAAATGATTTGGGCGTTCCATTCTCACGTGAAATGGATTAATTCATCCATACGGAATCCCCCTTCAGTGGAGACAGTCTAAATGGTTGGAGTGGGCCTCATCGGCACGGGCTTCATGGGCAAGTGCCACGCCATCGCCTGGAACGCGGTCGGCACCGTCTTTCCCGATGTCGAGAAGCCGAAGCTGGTGCATCTGGGCGAGGTCAATGACGAGCTTGCAAAGCGCAAGGCCGGCGAGTTCGGCTTTGCCAAGGGATCCGGCGATTGGCGCGCCGTGGTCAACGACCCGGAGGTCGATGTCGTCTCGCTGACAACGCCTAACCAGTTCCATCCGGAAATGGCGATCGCCATCCTCGAAGCCGGCAAGCACCTGTGGTGCGAGAAGCCTATGGCGCCGAGCTTCGCCGAGGCCGAGGCCATGGCGAAGGCGGCAACGAAATCCGGCAAGGTCGCAGTACTCGGCTACAACTACATCCAGAACCCGGCAATCCGTCACATCGGCGCGCTGCTCGACGAACAGATCATCGGCGACGTCAATCTCGTGCGCATCGAGATGGACGAGGATTTCATGGCCGATCCCGAAGCGCTGTTCTTCTGGAAGCACGAGGCGGCTTCCGGCTATGGCGCGCTGGACGATTTCGCCGTCCATCCGCTGTCGCTGATCAAGGTGCTGTTCGGCCGCGTTGCCCGCGTCATGTGCGACATGGCCAAACCCTATGCCGACCGGAAACTCGCTTCCGGCGGCCGTCGGGCGGTCGAAACCTACGATATCGCCAGCGTGCTGATGCATCTCGAAAACGGCGTCGCCGGCACGCTGCTGGTCAACCGCTCGGCCTGGGGTCGCAAGGGCCGCATCGCCATCCAGATTTTCGGCTCGAAGGGCTCGATCCTCTACGACCAGGAGCGGATGAACGAGTTCCAGCTCTACCTGACCGCCGACCGGCCGACCGAGCAGGGCTACCGCACCATCCTGGTGGCGCCGCACCACAAGCCATACGATTCCTTCCTGCCGGCGCCCGGCCACGGCCTCGGCTTCAACGACCTCAAGATGATCGAATGCCGAGAACTGCTGATGCGGATCGCCGGCAAGCCGGCGCGCGTCATCGATTTCGACGAAGGGCTGGAGATCGAGCGCACCGTGCACGCCATGGCGCGCTCCTTCCAGGAACAGCGCTGGATGGATGTGAGGTAATTTCACGTCGTTCGCCGACGCGAAGAAAGGCTGCCGGCTTTCCCGCGAACAGTCGCAAACGTCTGCGATTGGACGCAGCTTTCCGACTTTGTCATCCTTGGGCGTAGCGACGCGAAGCGGAGTGAAGACCCAAGGATCCATGCCGTTACCTCGGCCGAAGGATGCAGCGGCGCAGAATTCCGCACCGTCGCAACGCTTCAATGTCACGGCATGGATCCTATGGTCTGCGCTGCGTCGCTTCGCTCCTTGCTCCGCCATAGGATGACGACCTGATGGGCGTTTCGGTCAATCTCCGAGGGCTCCGATATGCCAACGCAATCACTACGAGACAGGTCGGAATTTCCGCGCCAAGTATTTTGAGATCTCTCAGGCGCTCTCCGCAGAGCCATTGATCTCCCAGCCGTCGACCCACACCTGCCGCAGGCGGTCGCCCTCGCCCTTGAACCACAGGCCAGTCAGCCGGCAGTCCTCGATGCGGTCGCTGCGGAAATTGCGGATCGCCTGGCGCAACTCGCACCAGGCGACGATGTTGGCGGTCTCTGCATAGTAGATGAGCGCGATCGGGCGGATGATGCGCTCAGTGTCGCGGCCGGCTTCGTCGCGATAGGCAAGGTCGAGCTTCTCTTCGTCGCGGATGGCGCGGCGCACCAGGGCA
This sequence comes from Mesorhizobium sp. WSM4904, assembly GCF_029674545.1. Taxonomy (NCBI): domain Bacteria; kingdom Pseudomonadati; phylum Pseudomonadota; class Alphaproteobacteria; order Hyphomicrobiales; family Phyllobacteriaceae; genus Mesorhizobium; species Mesorhizobium sp. WSM4904. The sequence continues at coordinate 563,276 of NZ_CP121354.1, forward strand.
AGATCGACCGTCGGGGCCGAAGGCGCGGCGAACCCCCAGGCATGCAGGGCGTTGGCGTCGAGCGTCTGGCGCAAGGGTGGCGGCACTGCGCCGGCGATCTTGGCGCCAACCCGCTTGGCCGCCTGCTTGAGCTCGTCGTCGCCGGTGCGCTCGAGCAGAGCCAGCGACAGCACGATCGCCTCCATCTCCTCGATCGAAAACATCAGCGGCGGCAGGTCGAAACCGGGACGCAGGATGTAACCGATGCCGCGCCCGCCGTCGATCGGCACGCGCATCGCCTGAAGCGCGGCGATGTCGCGATAGACCGAGCGCACCGTCACTTCCAGCTGCTCGGCGATCATCGCCGCCGTCACCGGCTTTCGGGCCAGCCGCAGGATCTGGATGATCTCGAACAGGCGCGATGCCTTGCGCATTTCCTCACCGGCCGAAACGCAACTGACACACCCCCGTCAGTTGGGATGATCTATAGGGCTGCCTACCCGCTTGAAAATCAAGAGAATCCTTTCGCGCCTTGTTGGCGCGGCGACCGGCAACTGACATGAGTTATAGCGAAAACCTCTGGCTTTTCTTCATCCTGCTGTTCGGCATCATCGCCGTGCCGGGCATGGATATGCTGTTCGTGCTGGCCAACGCGCTGACCGGCGGCGGCAATCGGGGCCTTGCCGCGACCGCCGGCATCATGCTGGGCGGCGCGGTGCACACGCTGAACGGCGCGGTCGGCGTCGGCCTGCTCATGCATTTCGTGCCGATCCTGTTCAAGCCGCTGCTGATCGCCGGCGCCGCCTATATGGCATATATCGGCATTTCGCTGATGCGCAGCTCGATCACCGTCGGCGATGACGGGCCGGCCGGCAGCCGCTCCGCCTGGAAGGCTTTTCGGCAGGGGTTGGTCACCTGCCTGATCAATCCCAAGGCCTATCTCTTTATCCTCGCGGTCTATCCGCAGTTCCTCAAGCCGGCCTACGGTCCGATCTGGATGCAGGCGACAATCATGGGGTTGCTGACGGTCGCCACCCAGGCCGCCATCTATGGCGGGCTCGCAATCACCGCGGGGCGCAGCCGGGCGATGCTGGTCGACAATCCCGGGGCGACCGCTTTTGCCGGGCGCGCGGCCGGGCTGCTTTTGTTTGCGGTCTCGGTTTTCACCGCATGGGAGGGGTTGAGGGCGGCGTGATCGCCGCCCTCTCCGACGCGCCGCTCAGGCAGCGCCCTGGCGGGTTGCGAGCAATTCGCGCTTCACCGACCGGCGCCATTCGACGGCGCCGGCAAGGCCGTGCAGCACCGTCTCGGTGGCCGCCCAGTCGATGCAGCCATCGGTGATGCTCTGCCCGTAGGCGAGCGGCTTGCCGGGCACGACGTCCTGACGGCCGGCGACGAGGTTGCTCTCGATCATGACGCCGATGATGCGCTCGTCGCCCGCCGCGACCTGGCCCGCCACGTCATGCGCGACTTTCGGCTGGTTCTCCGGCCGCTTGCCGCTGTTGGCGTGGCTGACGTCGATCATCAGCCGCGGCGCGACGCCGATGCGGCCGAGCTCCGCGGCGGCCGCATCGACACTTGCCGCGTCGTAGTTGGGCACCACACCGCCACGCAGGATGACATGGCAGTCCTCATTGCCGGTGGTCGCTGCGATGGCGCTGCGGCCACCCTTGGTCACCGCCATGAAATGATGCGGCTGGGCGGCCGACTTCACCGCTTCGCCGGCGATTCTCAAATTGCCGTCGGTGCCGTTCTTGAAGCCAACCGGGCAGGAGAGGCCCGAGGCCAGCTCGCGATGGATCTGGCTTTCGGTCGTGCGCGCGCCGATGGCGCCCCATGCGACGAGGTCGGCGATATATTGCGGCGTCGTCATGTCGAGGAACTCGGTCGCCGCCGGCAGGCCGAGATTGTTGACGGCCGACAGCACGTTGCGCGCCATCCGCAGCCCCTTGTCGATGTTGAAGCTGCCGTCGAGATCGGGATCGTTGATCAGGCCCTTCCAGCCGACCGTGGTGCGCGGCTTCTCAAAATAGACGCGCATGACGATCTCGAGCCGGTCCGCCAGGGCCTCGCGCAGCGCCGCCAGACGGCTGGCATAGTCCACGGCGGCGACCGGATCGTGGATGGAACAAGGGCCGACGATGACTACCAGTCGATCGTCGGCCCCGGTCAGGATGGAATGGATGGCGTTGCGCGAAGCGGCAACGGTGCGCGTCGCCGTCAGTGAGCGCGGTATCTCGCGCATCACCTCGTCCGGCGTGCTCAGGACTTTGAGTTCCTTGACCCGAAGGTCGTCTGTGGTGGTCAACACGGCTTCTGCTCCTGGTTGGGAGACCTGCCGGCTGAAACGAAAAAGCCGCCAGGTCTGGCGGCTTTTCGGATTTAGATGCTGCAATCTTCAGATCGAGCGCAATCCTCCCGCCGCCAGCGAGCTGTCGTAGTAAAAGTACCAAAACGAGGCGGTCAGGTGGATCATGCGGCCCATATAGTCGATGCGAAGGCGGTTGTCACGTGTCTGATGGTGCTGCTCTCTGGGAATGACCACTTGAAACAGCGATAGCCGCGTTGGCAATGCCAATTGTCGATGTCGGCGCCGCCCCTCATCGCCCTGCCGGGCACTTCTCCCCGTATAGTGACGGGGAGAAGGGGGCCGGCCGCACCCTCGGCCCTAGCCTTGCTATGTCGGCAATTTGGCGAGACCGCCGGCGACAGCGCCCCTCTCCCCGTCACTATACGGGGAGAGGATGCCGGCAGGCAGGTGAGGGGCAGCGCCGAGGCCCGAGGAACAAGGCGAGGCGGCGGCATCGGTCTTCAAACTGAGCTTGGACCCGATAACTGTCAAAAGTCGATGCTGCCCCTCGTTGCCCGGTGCACCGGCGGCCCTTACTCGCCGATGACCCCAGCTATGTTCTGATCGTAGTCGACCAGCGAGCCGGTCATGACGCCGGCCTGGGGACTGAGCATATAGGTGATCAGCCGGGCAAGCTGCGCCGGCTTGACCAACTGGCCCATCGGCTGGGCGGCCTCGGCCTTTGCCAACCAGTCGTCCGGCGCGTCGTGCCATTTCTTCTGCACGATCGCCTCGCCTTCGGTGTCCATCCAGCCGGGCAGCACCGCGTTGCAGCGGATGCGGTTCCGCCGATAGGAGCTCGCGACATTCTTGGTCAGCGTCATCAGCGCACCCTTGCTGGTGGAATAGGGCGTCAGGAAGGACTGGCCGGCATGCGCCGACATCGACAAGACATTGACGATCGAGCCTGGCGCCTTGCGCTCCAAAAGATGCGCGACCAGGCCCTGCATCAGGAAGAAGGGCCCGCGCACATTGGTGTCGAAGATCTGGTCGAACAGCTCTTCCGATGTCTCGACCAGCGAGCCGCGCGCCGAGGTAGCGGCGGCGTTGACCAGCGCGTTTAGCGTGCCGAAATGAGCAATCGCCGTTGCGACGGCGCGCTTGCAGTCGGCGACCTTGGCGACGTCGGCGCTGATGAAGATGGCGTCGACGCCGCTCTTCTTGAGCGCGGCCACCGCTTTGTCGCCCTTCTCCTGCGAGCGGCCGATGAGCGCCAGCGCGCGGCAGCCTTCGTCGGCGAGCGCCTCCGCGACAGCGAAGCCGATGCCCTGCGCGCCACCGGTGACGATGGCGCGCGTTTCTGAATTGCGACCGGCCAAACCGTTCATCGCTCTGCTCCTGTGTTTTGAATTACCAATGGATTTTCGAGATTCATTGACGTTCCGATCGGCTTCCCGGTGTCTTGTCGCAACGTTGATAACTTGGTTGAAGAGCCCTCGACTTCGTCATCCTAGGGCGAAGCAGGAGCGGAGCTCCGTCGCGGAGACCCTAGGATCCATGCCGTGACCCGGGCGAAGAGCGCAGCGGAGCAGAATTCTGCACCGTTAGCATCACTCAGACGTAACGGCATGGATCCTCGGGTCTGCGCCGCGTCGCTTCGCTCCTTGCTCCGCCCGTGGATGACGAGGTGACATGCGTTCCGGCTAATCGCCAACCGATGGAGACAGGCAATCCGACCGCCATCGAAATACCTGCCTCATCGAATCAATCGACGCGAACGGTCTTGCCCGTCTTCGCAGACTCCAGGGCTGCATCGGCCAACTTCAGGGCGACCAGTCCATCCTTGCCGCTCGGCGCCGCCTTCTTGCCGGCGGTTGCAGCGGCGATGAAAGCCGCGATCTCGTTGGCATAGGCGTCGATGTAGCGGGTCATGAAGAAGTCGTGCAGTGGCGGACGCGTGTAGCCCTTGTCGTTGGCGAGCTCGATCGACACCGGCCGCTGGTTCTCGGCCGCGACCATGCCCTTGGAGCCATGCACCTCGATGCGCTGGTCGTAGCCATAGGTGGCGCGGCGCGAGTTGGAGATGACGGCCTGCCTGCCCGAGGCGGTCTCCAGGATGACGCTGACCGAGTCGAAATCGCCTGCATCGCCGATTTGTCTGTCGACCAGCACCGACGCGTGGGCGCTGACGGCCACCGGCTCCTCGCCGAGCAGGAAGCGCGCCATGTCGAAGTCGTGGATGGTCATATCGCGAAAAATGCCGCCGGAACGGGCGATGTAGTCGAGCGGCGGCGCACCCGGATCGCGGGACGTGATGGTGACCATCTCGACATCGCCGATGGCGCCTTCGTCGATCGCCTTGCGAACCGCGGCGAAATGCGGGTCGAAGCGGCGGTTGAAGCCGACCATCAGCGTGGCGTTGGCCTTCTCGACCACGGCCAGGCACTGTTCGACGCGCTTGACGTCGAGGTCGATCGGCTTCTCGCAGAAGATCGCCTTGCCGGCCCTGGCGAAGCGCTCGATGAGATCGGCATGGGTGTCGGTCGGGGTGCAGATGATGACGGCGTCGATGTCCTTGGCCTTTTCGATCGCGTCGATCGTGCGCACCTCGGCGCCGTAGGCGGAGGCCAGATCCGTCGCCGCTTTCTCGAAGGCATCGGCCACGGCGACGAGCTTGGCCTGCGGATTGGAACCAACGGCGCGGGCATGCACCTTGCCGATGCGGCCGGCGCCGAGAAGAGCGAAGCGGAGAGTCATGGAATGTCCTTTGAGGTGGTTCAGAAAGCTGTCCGCGCCTTGCCGGCGCGGATGATTGGTTATCCCGTCGTGACGCCTCGTCAGGCGGCCTGGAGCTCGGCCTGTCCGGTCTTGGCGCCGGTGATGTAGGCGACGATATCGTTGCCGTCGGTGTCCTGCTTGCGCAGATTGGCGACGATCTTGCCGCGCCGGAAGACGACGATGCGGTCGACCAGGTCGAACACCTGGCGCATGTTGTGGCTGATCAGGATCAGCGGCTCGCCATTTTCCTTCAGCGTGCGGATGATGTTTTCGACCTGCGCCGTCTCCTGCACGCCGAGCGCCGCGGTCGGCTCGTCCATGATGATGAGCTTCGAGGCGAAGGTCGCGGTGCGGGCGATCGCCACGCACTGGCGCTGGCCGCCCGACATGTGGCGGATGGTGCTGGAGAGGTTGGGTATCTTCACCGCCGTGCGGATCAGCGCCGCCTCGGTCGCCTTGCGCATGGCCTTGCGGTCGAGGATCGAGAAGGGACCGAGGTTGAACAGCACCTTCTCGCGGCCGAGGAAGAGGTTCGACGGCACGTCGAGGTCGTCGGCCAGAGCCAGGTTCTGGAACACCGTCTCGATGCCCGCCTCGCGCGCCTCGATCGGCCCGGCGAAGTTCACTTCCTTGCCGTCGAACCAGATCTTGCCGTCGGTGCGCTGCTCGACGCCGGTGATCTGGCGCACGAAGGTCGACTTGCCGGCGCCGTTGTCGCCCATGATGGCGACATGCTCGCCCTTGCGCAGCTCGAAATTCGCCTCCTGCAGCGCATGCACGCCGCCATAATGCTTGGTCAGGTTTTCGGTCTTCAGAACGATGTCGGACATGGTCAAGCTCCTATCGCCCGGCGGCGCTGGCGCCATTGATCGAGAACGACTGCGCCGACGATGATCACGCCCTTGACCATCTCCTGGTAGTAGGCGTCGAGGCGCAGGAAGGTGAAGCCGGAGATGATGACGCCGAAGATCAGCGATCCGATCACCGTGCCGATGATAGACCCGCGTCCGCCCGAGAGCGAGACGCCGCCGATGACCGCCATGGCGATGGCGTCGAGCTCGTACATCACGCCCATGCCGGCCTGGGCGGTGAGGTTCTTGGAGGAGAGCACCACCGCGGCGATCGAGGCGAGGATGCCGGCAATGACATAGACCAGCACCTTGTGGTTGGCGATCTTGATGCCGGACATGCGCGCGGCGTCCTCGTTTGAGCCGATGGCGTAGCAGTGCTTGCCGTATCTGGTGTAGCTCAGGATAAGCTGGAACAGGATCGCCAGCGAAATGAAGATTATGACCGGCATCAGTCCCTTGCCTATTGCCGCGAAGCTGTCGGTCGGGAACGAGATCGGCTGGCCCTTCGACCACCATTTGGCGATGCCACGCGCCGTGACCATCATGCCGAGCGTGGCGATGAAGGGCGGAATGCGGGTGAAGGCGATCAATGATCCGTTGATGAGACCGGCCAAAAGCCCGCAGCCGACGGCGACCAATAGCGGCACGATGACGGGCAGGTCGGTCCAGCCATAGGCGATGAACATCGCCTTGGGGTTGGGATTGCCGTTGACGGTCGCAACCTGCGCGAAGCTCATGGCGATCATGGCGGTGGCGCCGACGATCGAGCCCGAGGACAGGTCGATGCCGCCACAGATGATGACCTGGGTGACGCCGATGGCGATGATGCCGACGATCGACACCTGCAGGATGATGATCTGCAGGCGCTGCTCGTTGAAGATGCCGGCGACATTCTCGCGGGTGTTGAACAGGAAGCTGTCGCCGAGGAAGACGCGGCCGATCAGCTCGAACGCGCCGACCAGGATGACGAGCGCCAGGAACACGTTGAACTCGGCAGGCCAGGGGCGCTTCTTGGCGTCGTAACTCAAGCCGCCAATGCCATGCGATGTCTGTGACACGTCTTCTTCCTCCGAATGACCGCGCCCGTCCTCCCGCCCGGTGGGGCGGGAGAAGGAAGGGAGCGGCGCAGTCTTGCGCCGCTCCGTATGGAAGCGCCTATCTCAGTTCTTCTTCAGGAACTTGTCGATGTTGGCCGGTGTGACGAGCTGGAAGGGAATGTAGACCTTGTGCTCCACCTTCTCGCCCTTGGAGAGCTTCAGCGCCGCATCGAGCGCGCCGGCGCCCTGGCCGGCCGCGTCCTGGAAGACCGTCACGTCGAGATCGCCCGCCTGCATCGCGGCCAGCGCGTCCTGGGTGGCGTCGACGCCGCCGACCACGACCGACTTCATGTCGATGTTGGCGGCCTTCATCGCCTGGATGGCGCCGATGGCGCTTTCGTCGTTGTTGGCGATGACGCCGTCGAACGCCTTGCCGGACGACAGCCAGTTGGTCATCAGATTCTGCGCTTCGTCGCGCTTCCAGTTCGAGGTCTGCTTGTCGATGATCTTGATGAAGCTGCAGTCAGGCGTAGCAATGACTTCCTCGATGTCCTTGGTGCGCTGCACGGCGGCCTGGTTGGATAGCTCGCCCATGATCACATAGACATTGGCCTCCTTCTTGCCGGCTTCCTTTAGCAGGCGGCAGGCTTCCTTGGTCTCGAGCGTGCCGGACTCGGCCTCGTTCGAAGCGACGAAAGCCTGGTTGTCGGGCAGCTTGTCGACATTGACCGGCTCGCGGTTGACATAGACCAGCGGGATCTTGGCGGCGGCAGCCGCGTCCGACATCGCCTGGGTGGCCGAGGTGTCGACGGGATTGACGATGATGGCGTCGACGCCCGAAGCGGCGAAGTTCTTGATCTGATCGAGCTGCTTGGCCACGTCGTTCTGCGCGTCCTCGACCTGCAGCTCGACGCCGCTCATGCCCTTGGCCTGCGCGATCATGCCGTTGCGCAGCACGGTCAGGAAGTTGTCGTCGAAAAGAGCCATCGAAACGCCGATCTTGGCGGCGAAGGCGGATGAACACATCAGCGCCGAAAGCGCGACGCCCAAAAGCAGTTTCTTCATTTTAGTTTCTCCTCCACTTGGTGTCCGGCTGCACCGATTGAACCGGAATCCCCGACCTCTCCGGGGAATCTCTCCCTATGGCCCCTTCCGGCGGCGATTTCCTCACACAATGGAACGCCTGGTCCTCTGTTTGAAACAGATGTTCCGGAACGAAAGAACCAAAATGCCTAGTTGGTGAAATATTTATTCCATTTCGCCTGGAGCCGTCAAGGGAAATTCGGAACGGACATGCCGGATTTTCGATCCCGATCACCGCGGCAAAGACAACGAGCATCGAAAACCTGGGTCCAAATCGGAGCAAACCGTCGTGAAAGAATCCATCAACCTGATGGATTCTTTCATATCGATTCCATCGCTCCTGGGTCAGTTCCCCGACACAGGGATTTTTGAAAGGTTGCCATTTGTCTTGGTGCAAGATTTTCCGTTCATTTCCGTGAAATCAGCGCAAGCTCCGGGGATTGGTTGAAGCCGCCCCAACGTCGTCATTCTATGGCGGAGCAAGGAGCGAAGCGACGCGGCGCAGACCATAGAATCCATGCCGTGACTTGGAAGCGCCGCCACGGTGCAGAATTTTGCTCCGTTGCACTCCTTGGCGAAGGTAACGGCATGGATTCTAGGGTCTTCGCGACGGAGCTTCGCTCCTGCTCCGCCCTAGAATGACGACGCGGGGTGGGCGCTTCGGCCAATCTCCAATGCACATCACCTGCCAATGCAAAACAGAGCCTACCGATCAAAATCCCTGTGCTGGAGGTCTAGATGTTCTCCGGCAGATAGATGTCGAAGGGCAGGAAGGTCTGGCCGGGCGCGTTGGCGGCGCCGCTCTCGATGGCATGCGCCATGAGCGCCACAAGCTCGCGGCACAGCGCCGCCAGCGGTGTCGAGATCACCATGGTGAGGATGTTGTCGGCAAGCGCCGCGCGCGAGAAGGCGTTGATCTCGTTGCAGATGACCACCGGCATGTTTGCCGGCTTTGCCGCCCGCAGCGCCGCCACCGCGCCTTCCATGCCGCCGCCGGCGACATAGCAGCCGGCAAGGTCCGGCTGCCGGGCCAAAAGATCGAGCATCGCATCATGCGTCACCTGGTTGGCTTCCAGATTGACCAGCGTCTCCATCACCGTGAAGTCTGGCGCATGTTCGCGAAAGTAGGAGCGGAAGCCGATCTCGCGCAATTCATGGCCATGGAAGCGGTGGCTGCCGACGAAAAGCGCGACCTTGCCGGGTTTCTTCGCCGCCCTGGCGATCATCCAGGCCGCGGTGCGGCCGACCTTGCGGTTGTCGAGCCCGACATAGCCCTCGCGGATGCCGGCGGCGAAGTCGGACAGCAGCGAGAAGACCGGCTGTCCCCTCGCCTTCAGCACCTCCACCACAGCCGTCAGCGTCGGATGGTCCGGGCCGACGACGGCGATGGCTCTCGATTTCGCCGCCAGCCTGCGCATCTGGGCGGCGATCTCGTCGGGCGCCAGCGATGCCGCGAAGTCGATCGTCGCGGTACCGCGAAAGCGTTGCGATTGCGAAACCGCCGTTTCCAGTTCCCGCGCGAAATCGCCGTAGAAGACATCGTTGCCCCGCAAGAGCAGGAAGCCGAGACGGTATTCCGGCAATTCCTGGCGCATGCGCTGCTTGATCAGGCCAGCGGCATGATAGCCGATATCGGTCGCTGCCTCGTAGACCCGGCGCGCCGTTTCCTCGCGCACCGGCAGGCGGTTGTTCAGCACCCTGTCGACGGTGGCGACGCTGAAGCCGGAAACGCGCGCGAGATCGGTGATTGTCGGCCGCCTTGCCATGAATGCTCCATCGCCAGTTCGACTCAAGATAGCTCACCCTGATAGGAAATGATAGAAACTATCTTTGTGACGTTGAGACTATCATGGCTTGGCGCTATGGTGAAGCCGAAGCCAGCCATGGGCGAGCCGCGGCACCGCCGAGGGCCATTCGCCAAGGGCTGATGGAGGAACCCGCAATGACGGCAATCACGTCTCCGGCAGCGTCCGGACGCGACTACAGCCTGACCGGCCGCGACGCCAGGCTGGCGGTCGAGAACGGGCTTTCGGCGGCCGAATGGTACCATACCGAGATCCCGCGCAAGCAGATGAAGGAGCTGATGCAGCGCTCCGACCAGCCGGCGATCCGCGACACCGTCATCTGGCTCGGCGCGCTGATCCTAAGCGGCGCCGGCGGCGCCTGGTTCTGGGGTAGCTGGTGGTGCGTGCCGTTCTTCTTCGTCTATGGCACGCTCTACGGTTCCTCGACCGATTCCCGCTGGCACGAATGCGGCCACGGCACGGCCTTCCGCACGCAGTGGATGAACGATGCCGTCTACCAGCTCGCCTGCTTCATGATCATGCGCAATCCGGTGACCTGGCGCTGGAGCCATACGCGCCACCATACCGACACCATCATCGTCGGCCGCGACCCCGAGATCGCCGTCATGCGGCCGCCGGACCTTCTGCGCCTTGTCCTGAACTTCTTCGGCATCCTCGACGCCTGGCACGCGATGACCGACATGGTGCGCAACGCCGCCGGCGTCATCAGCGCCGCGGAAGAGACCTTCATTCCGGAACAGGAGCAGCTCAAGGCGATCCGCGCCGCCCGCATCTGGCTCGCCATCTACATCGCGACCATCGCGCTGGCGCTCTATCTGCATTCATGGCTGCCGCTGATGCTCGTCGGCCTGCCCCGCCTTTATGGCGCCTGGCACCATGTGATGACCGGGCTGCTGCAGCATGGCGGCCTTGCCGAGAATGTCGTCGACCACCGCTTGAACAGCCGCACCGTCTACATGAACCCGATCAGCCGATTCATCTACTGGAACATGAACTACCATGTGGAGCACCACATGTTCCCGATGGTGCCCTACCATGCGCTGCCCAAGCTGCACGAGCTGATCAAGCACGATTTGCCGGCGCCGACGCCGTCGATCCTCGCCGGCTATCGCGAGATGATCCCCGCCTTCCTGCGCCAGCTGCGCAACGAAGATTATTTCATCAAGCGCGAGCTGCCGGCGACGGCAAAGCCCTATCGGGAAGAGCTGCACAACGACAATCCGGCAACGGCCGCGGCCGGGTGATCGGTCCCGACGCAAGCCGGCTATCAAATCTTTGCTGGAGGACGACATGAGCGACTGGGTCGAGGCCTGCACGGCCGGAGACATCGACGAAGAAGACGTGATGCGGTTCGATCACGCCGGCCGCACCTACGCCATCTATCGCAGCCCGGACGACGAATATTTCGCGACCGACGGCCTGTGCTCGCATGAGAAGGTGCATCTGGCCGACGGGCTGGTGATGGACGACATCATCGAATGCCCTAAGCACAATGGCCGCTTCAACTACAAGACCGGCGATGCCCGCGGCGCACCGGTCTGCGTCAACCTAAAGACCTATCCGGTCAAGGTCGACGCCGGCAAAGTGCTCATTCAGGTCGGGTGACGGCGATGGCGGGAGGAATGGTCATCATCGGCGCCGGCGAGTGCGGCGGGCGCGCCGCGCTTACCCTGCGCGATCTCGGTTACGAAGGGCCGGTGACCCTGGTGGGCGACGAGCCGCATCTGCCCTACGAACGGCCGCCGCTGTCGAAGGAAGCGATGACCAGCGAGGCGCCGCTGGTCAAGGCGATCGCCAGCGACGAGCTTCTGGCCGACCGCTCGATCCGCCACATCCATTCCGTCCGGGCCGTGGCAATCGACCGCGACGCGCATGTCGTGCGCCTTTCAGACGGCTCCTCGCTTGCCTATGACAAGCTGCTGCTCGCGACCGGATCCGTGCCGCGCAAGCTGCCGATGCCGGGCCTTGGGCGGCGCTGCGTCTATCTCAGAACCTTCAACGACGCGCTCGCCATCCGCGCCCATCTCAGCGCAGGAAACCGCGTCGCCATCATCGGCGGCGGCTTCATCGGCCTCGAGCTTGCCGCTTCGGCGCGCAAGCTCGGCGCGACCGTCACGGTGCTGGAGGCGCAGCCGCGCATCCTGATGCGCGGCGTGCCGGCCGAGATCGCCGAAATCATCCACAAGGCGCATGAGGCCGAAGGCGTGAAGGTGCTAACCGGACAAGGCATCACCGCGATCGCCGATGACGGCGCCGAGGTTCGCATCATGCTTGCCAACGAGCAGGAAGTCGTCGCCGATCTCGCCGTCATCGGCATCGGCGCCGTGCCGGTGACGGCGCTTGCCGCCGAAGCGGGGCTGGCGACCGACAACGGCATCGCGGTCGATGGAACGTTGCGCACCGAGGATCCCGATATCTTTGCCGCCGGCGACTGCTGCTCGTTCCCGCTGGCCGTCTATGGCGGGCGGCGCGTGCGGCTGGAAGCCTGGCGCAACGCGCAGGAGCAGGGCGCTCTCGCCGCCAAGAACATGCTCGGCGCCAACGAGGCTCATGCCGCCGTGCCGTGGTTCTGGTCTGATCAGTACGGACTCACCCTGCAGATCGCCGGGCTTTCCGACGAAGGCCGATCGATCGTGCGGCGCGACCTCGACGACGGCGCCTTCATTCTCTTCCACCTTGCCGAGGACGGACGGCTGGTCGCCGCGAGCGGCATCGGCCCCGGCAACGCGGTGGCGCGCGACATCCGTCTGGCGGAGATGCTGATCGCCAGGCGAGCGACACCGGCGCCGGAGGCGCTGGGCTCGCAAGCGGTCAAGCTGAAGTCGCTGCTGGCGGCATAGTCCGGTCAAATTGCAGGGAGCGAGGATCAAGGACATGGCACGCAGCAGACCGACCGTCGCCGACTTGCAGTCGTTGAAGGGCAGGCGGCAGCTTTCGAAGCTGCGCGTCTTTTCGCTGGAGGAGGCCGAGGCCGCGGAGCGGGCCGGCATCGACCTCATCTCGGTCCCCTATGACCTCATGTTCGATCCGCGTTTTCGCGACGCGGCGCCCACCTGCTTCGCCATTCCTGGCGACGAACGCATCAAGCTGGGTGCCACCACGAACGAGATCCTGCGCATGGCGGTCAAGCTGCGCGCCGCGAGCGCCGACGCCATGTACTGCTCGGCCAGCCTGCAGACCATCCGCCGGCTGCGCGACGAGCACATTCCGGTCTGCGGTCACGTCGGCCTGATCCCCGCGCACGCGACCTGGACTGGCGGCTTCAAGGCGGTCGGCAAGACGGCTGAAAGCGCCGCCTTCGTCTGGAAGCAGGTTAAGGACCTCGAAGCGGCCGGCGCCTTCGCCGCGGAGATCGAGGTGGTGCCGGCGGGCGTCGCCGCCGCCATCTCGCGGCGCACCTCGCTGATCATGATCTCGATGGGCGCCGGCGCCGGCTGCGACGCGCAATATCTGTTCTCGGAAGACGTGCTCGGCAGCAATCGCGGCCACTATCCGCGCCACGCCAAACGCTACCGCGACTTCGCGGCGGAGTTCGAGCGCCTCCAGGGCGAGCGCATCGCCGCCTTCCGCGAGTACGCCGACGATATCCAGTCCGGCGCCTATCCGGGGCCGCGCCATATCGTGGAGGCGGATCCCGAGGAAATGCGCAAATTCGAGGCCTATCTCGCCTCGGAGGGTTACTGAGCGCCCTGGCTCAAGCCGCCGCTAGAACAGCACCTTCAGCTCGTCCAGCTTGTCGTTGATCAGCCAGCCATAATAGTTCTCCTCGGGCAGCTTTTCAGGCTCGCCGGCAGCGCGGCGCTTCTCGTTCTCCTCCTTCAGCGCATAGGCGCGCTGCTCGGGATTGCCGACATTGTAGAGCGTGGCGGTGAGGCCCGGATTGTGCGAGATGTCGAAGCCGGCGATGCCTTTATAGGCGTCGATCGACTTCCTGATCGTAGCGGCGACGTAAGGCAAGGTCAGATCCGGATCCATGATGGTCTTGTAGACCGAGTTGGGATCCTCGACATCGAGCTTGGGCAAGCCGGAAACCTTGTGCACGAGGTCGCTCATCTGCAGCGCCGTCAGCGGGTTGAGCTGGCCGAGGCCGAAGGTCTGGCCGGCATAGTAAGGCTGGAAGAAGGTGGCGCCGAAGCGGTCGTTGGGGAAGCTTTCACCACCGACGGTCTTGCCGCGGAAGGAATGGTTCCACACCTGCTCGCGGCATTCCCAAAGATCGTAGCTGTCATCCATGCCGGCGCATTTCTTGAATTCCGGCCGCTGGACGAAATCGGCGACATCCTCGCCGTCATAGGCAAAGGTGAGCTTGCTCGACAGATATGACATCGCCTTGACGTAATAGGTCTGCAGCCGGTCGTAGGCGTCGACATTGTAGGTGTGCTCGCCGACGATGGCGCCGACAATGTGCATCGGATCGATGCCATAGGCGGCCGCCGCCTTCTTGATCTTGCCACGCAGCTCGGCGTCCTTCTGCAACAGCGCGTAGACCTTGCGGTACTTGGCCTGGAAGGTGGTGTTGGTGGCCTGGGTACGCCGGCTGGACGCGCCGGGGATGTCGGGCTGCACGCTGTTGCGATTGCCCGGCGGCACCATGGTCGCAGCGTTGGCCGTTGCCACCGCCAACGCCAGACCGAGGAAGAGAAGTACGCGTTTCTTCATGCGCCGCCGCCCTGGAGCGGGCCCAGCTGCCACCGGCCCACTCCAACTATTTGTTTTTATGCAATTTCGGATGGAAAACCGCTGCGCACTTTTCCTGAAATTGCTTTCGGAATCGGCGGCAACCTAGGTAAAGTGGCCGGTAGAGTCGAGACGAGGCAAGCTTGCGCCGGAACGAAAGGTGGCCAGATGGTACCATCTGGCCACACGTCGCCAAGCTTGGCAGTTGGAGCAATTCCAGGAAAAGTGTGAGCGGTTTTCCGCCCGCAATTGCGTAAAAACAAAGAGTTGGAGCGGTTCGGCGTTTCGGTGAAACGGTGAACCGCTCTAGAGAATGAACCGCGACAGATCGGTGTTCCGCGACAGGTCGCCGACATGCTTCTGCACATAGTCTGCATCGATGGTGACCGCCGTGCCGTGGCGATCCGGCGCGTCGTAGGAAATCTCGTCCAGCACCCGCTCCATCACCGTCTGCAGGCGTCTGGCGCCGATGTTCTCGACATTGGCGTTGAGCTCGACGGCAATGCCGGCGAGCGAATCGATGGCGTCGTCGGTGAACGTCAACTCGACGCCTTCGGTCTTCATCAGCGCGATATACTGCTTGATGAGGCTGGCTTCCGTCTCGGTGAGGATGCGGACGAAGTCCTCCTTCTCCAGCGCACGCAATTCGACGCGGATCGGCAAGCGGCCCTGCAGCTCCGGCAAAAGGTCTGAAGGCTTGGAGACATGGAAGGCGCCCGAGGCGATGAACAGGATATGGTCCGTCTTGATCGGCCCGTATTTGGTCGCGACGGTGGTGCCTTCAACCAGCGGCAGCAGGTCGCGCTGGACGCCTTCGCGCGAGGGGCCGCCCGAAATGTCGCTCCGGGCCGCGATCTTGTCGATCTCGTCCAGGAACACGATGCCGTCGTTCTCGGCCGATTCCAGCGCCCGGCGCACCACCTCGTCCTGGTCGAGCAGCTTGTCGGACTCGTCGTTGATCAGAAGCGCGTAGGATTCCTTCACCGTCGTCTTGCGGGTCTTGGTCCTGCGGCCGCCCATCGCCTTCGACAGCATGTCGTTGATGTTGAGCACGCCGATATTGGCGCCGGGCATGCCGGGGATCTCGAAGCCCGGCATGCCGCCCGTGCCTGTGTCGGCCACCTCGATCTCGATCTCCTTGTCGTCGAGCTCGCCATCGCGCAGCCTCTTGCGGAAGCTGTCGCGCGTGGCCGGGCTCGCGGTCTTGCCGACGAGCGCTTCGAGCACCCGCTCTTCGGCGTTGATGTGGGCGCGCGCCTTGACGTCCTCGCGCATCTTCTCGCGCGTCAGGCCGATGGCGACCTCGACGAGATCGCGCACGATCTGCTCGACGTCGCGGCCGACATAGCCGACCTCGGTGAACTTGGTGGCCTCGACCTTGACGAAAGGCGCGCTGGCGAGCCGCGCCAGGCGGCGCGAGATTTCGGTCTTGCCGACGCCGGTCGGGCCGATCATCAGGATGTTCTTCGGCATCACCTCTTCGCGCATCTGGCCTTCCAGCTGCTGGCGGCGCCAGCGGTTGCGCAAGGCGATCGCCACGGCGCGCTTGGCGTCCTTCTGGCCGATGATGAAGCGGTCGAGTTCCGAAACGATTTCACGAGGAGAGAAGGTGCTCATAATACTCAAATTCCACTTTGCCACTGCTTGATGGACTCGAACGGATGCAGCAGCATGATCACGTTGAGCGTCAGATTGTCCCGGATGATGTAGCCCGTGCCGAACTCGAAAATGAGCGCCAGGACCACGATCACCCATATAGGGAGCTTTCGCGCCATCACAAATCCCAGCGCCATGAACAGCGTATCGGACACCGAGTTGATGATTGAGTCGCCGTAATAGTTGAGAGAGATAGTGCCGGCGCGATAGCGGTCGATGATGAAGGGGCTGTTTTCCAGGAGTTCCCATCCGCCCTCGATGAGGACGGCGACAGCCAGCCTCAGTCCGACCGGCGAGCGCGGAAACAGCGCCCATGCCAGCGCATAGAACAGGAAGCCGTGGATGACGTGCGAGAAGGTGTACCAGTCGGCGATGTGCTGGGAATTCTCCGAACTGTTCACCACGCCGTGCCAGAGCTTGACGTAGCCGCAGGTGCAGATCGGCGGGTGGCCCATGCCGTAGAGGACGCCGGCCTGGAAGATGACCAAGGCGAGCACGAGCAGCAGCCCCATGCGCCAGCTGTCTTCATAGGCCGACAGCGTTTTGTCCTCTCCGGATGCGGTCATCTGGTCAGTCCCCCTCTTGTGTGTCGGCTTCGGCCGCGTCGACGGCCATCAGCACGACGTCCCCATATTCCGAATGCCTGCGGCCGATCGGCCTGAAGCCGGCCTTCTCATAGGCGCGGATGGCGCGGCCATTGTCCGGATGCGGATCGATGACGACGCGCGGCGCGCCTTCCTCGAACAGTTCCTCGACGAACTGGCGGACAATCGCCGAGCCATGGCCGATGCCGACCAGTTCCGCCGGGCCGATCGACAGATCGATGCCCAGCGTGCCGAATGGCTGGTCGGCATAAGGATGGTCGTCCTCGAGATGCGGATCGTAGCTCTGCAGGTAGGCGATCGGCTTGCCGTCCAGCTCGACGATCAGCGGCTCCACCGAAACCGAATCGATATGTTCGCGGATTTCGGCGATCTCAATCTCCGGATCGCCCCACCATTCGGCGAGATGCGGCTTGGCCAGCCAGCCGGCGATCATCGGCAGGTCCTTTTCGGTGACCGGACGAAAATCGTAGCTATCTTCTCGTTCGACCATGATCTTTTCCAAAAACCGGTTCCCACTTTTTGGGATCATGGCCGGCCGCTTCAGGCGGCATCGAGCGTTTCGACGACGAAGTTGCTGTTGGTGTAGACGCAGATGTCGGCGGCGATCTGCATCGCCCTGCGGGCGATCTCCTCGGCGTCCTTGTCGGTGTCCATCAGCGCGCGGGCCGCGGCCAGCGCGTAGTTGCCGCCGGAGCCGATGGCCATGACGCCATGTTCGGGCTCGAGCACGTCGCCGGTTCCGGTCAGCGCCAGCGAGACCGACTTGTCGGCAACCAGCATCATCGCCTCTAGCCGGCGCAGATAGCGGTCGGTGCGCCAGTCCTTGGCTAGCTCGACGCAGGCGCGCGTCAGCTGGTCCGGATATTGTTCGAGCTTGGCTTCGAGACGTTCCAGCAGGGTGAAGGCGTCGGCGGTGGCGCCGGCAAAACCGGCAATGACGCTGCCGCCCTTGCCGATGCGGCGCACCTTGCGGGCGTTGCCCTTCATGATGGTCTGGCCAAGGCTGACCTGGCCGTCGCCAGCGATCACAACCTTGTTGCCCTTGCGCACGCTGATGATGGTCGTGGCGTGCATGGTCAATTCATTCGACATTTCCGGCTCCGATTCGCGCTATCCCTTTGAAAGGCGATTGGCGCGGTACGAGTGACTTTTGATTGCCATATGTATGCATGGGGCGAGTGATTGCAAACCGCCCTCGGCAAGGCCGATAACGCCTGGAATGGCAACTGGCAATCGCCTGATCATGCTGATAGAAGGCTCTCGTTTTCAAGCCCCGTGCTCCTCAACAGGACAGACTGATGCCGCCCCGTTCCGCAGAAATCAGCCGCAAGACCAAGGAAACCGAGATTTCGGTGTCGGTCCATGTCGACGGCAAGGGCAAATCCGACATTTCGACGGGCGTCGGCTTCTTCGACCATATGCTCGACCAGCTGTCGCGCCATTCGCTGATCGACATGACGGTCAAGGCCAAGGGCGACCTGCACATCGACGACCACCACACGGTCGAGGACACCGGCATCGCGATCGGCCAGGCGCTGAGCAAGGCGCTGGGCGAGCGGCGCGGCATCATGCGCTACGCCTCGATCGACCTGGCCATGGACGAGACGCTGACCCGAGCGGCGATCGACGTGTCCGGCCGGCCGTTACTGGTCTGGAACGTCGCTTTCTCGTCGCCCAAGATCGGCACGTTCGACACCGAGCTGGTGCGCGAGTTCTTCCAGGCGCTGGCGCAGAATGCCGGCGTCACGCTGCATGTGACCAATCATTACGGCGCCAACAACCACCATATCGCCGAAACCTGCTTCAAGGCGGTGGCCAGGGCGCTGCGCGCGGCGCTGGAGCCCGACCCGCGCCAGCCGGACGCGGTGCCGTCCACCAAGGGATCCCTGAAAGGATAGCCCTATGGCCAGCTATGTCGTGATGGAACCGCCGTCGGGCAGTGGAGCGGCTGACACGACTTTCGTGCGCGACGGCTTCACCTGGCTCGGTTTCCTGTTCTCGCCGGTCTGGCTCGCCTGGCACCGGCTGTGGATGGAGGCCCTGCTCACCTTCGCCGTCATGGTGATCCTGTCGCTGCTCGGCGAAAGACTGGGGCTGAAAGGGGCCGGATCGGCCCTTTCGCTGCTGGTTTCGCTTTATGTCGGGCTCGAAGGCCAGGGCCTGCGTGTCTCGGCGCTGCGCCGCCGCGGCTGGCGCGAATGGGGCGTGGTCGAGGCCGGCAATCTCGGTGACGCCGAGATCCGTCAAGCTCTGGAAACCGGTGCAGGCGGCGACGAGCCGGAGCCCATGCCGCGCATCGTTCCCGATACGAGCCTGGCGCGCCCCGCGCAGACGGGCATGGCGCTTGGACTGACCCACACCCCGGGAAGGTCCTGACATGCGGGTAGCGATCATCGACTATGGCTCGGGCAATCTGCGCTCGGCCACCAAAGCCTTCGAGCGCGCCGCGCACGAGGCGGGCATCGCCGCCGCAATCGACCTGACGGCTGACGCCGAACGGGTCCGCACGGCCGACCGCATCGTTTTGCCGGGCGTCGGCGCCTATGCCGACTGCGCCGCCGGCCTGCATGCCGTCGCCGGCATGTGGGAAGCGGTGGAAGAGGCGGCCCTTCGCAAAGGACGGCCGTTCCTCGGCATCTGCGTCGGCATGCAGTTGATGTCGGAACGCGGTCTCGAGAAGACGATCACCAGGGGCTTCGGCTGGATTTCCGGCGACGTCAAGGAAATCACGCCGAAGGATCCGGCGCTGAAGATCCCGCAGATCGGCTGGAACACGATCGAGCTTCAACGCAAGCATCCGCTGTTTTCAGGCATCGAGACCGGCCCGAAAGGGCTGCATGCCTATTTCGTCCATTCCTACCATCTGGATGCGAAGAAGCCCGGCGAGGTGCTGGCGACCGCCGACTATGGCGGCCTGGTGACGGCGGCCGTTGCCCGCGACAATCTGGCCGGCACGCAGTTCCATCCCGAAAAGAGCCAGGCGCTCGGCCTGGCGCTGATCGCCAATTTCCTGAGGTGGAGACCGTAGCATGAGCAAGAAGGGCTATTGGATCGCCATGATCGACGTCCGCGACCCGGGCGCCTACAAGAACTACATCGAGGCCAACGCGAAAGCCTTCGCCAAATACGGCGCCAAGTTCCCGGTCCGGGCCGGACGTTACACGAATCCGGAGGGACCGACAGGGAACCGCCATGTGGTCGTGGAGTTTTCGTCCTACGAAACGGCGCTCGCCTGCTATGAGTCGCCGGAGTACCGGGAAGCCTTGAAATTCCGGCTGGCGGCGTCGACCGGCCATTTCGTCATCGTCGAGGGCGCCTGACCGTGATCCTGTTTCCGGCAATAGACCTCAAGGACGGCAAATGCGTGCGCCTGAAGCACGGCGACATGGCGACCGCCACGATCTACAACGATGATCCGGCGGCGCAGGCCAAGGCTTTCGAGGACCAGGGCTTCGAGTGGCTGCACGTCGTCGACCTCAACGGCGCCTTCAAGGGCCAGAGCGTCAATTCCGCGGCGGTCGGCGCCATCCTCAAGGCGACGAAGAACCCGGTGCAGCTTGGCGGCGGCATCCGCACGCTGGCGCAGATCGAGGACTGGCTGGATCGCGGACTGGCGCGGGTCATACTGGGCACCGTGGCCGTGCGCGAGCCCCAACTGGTGAAGGAGGCGTGCAAGGCCTTTCCCGGCAAGATAGCGGTCGGCATCGACGCCAAGGGCGGCAAGGTGGCCGTCGAGGGCTGGGCCGAAGCCTCGGAGCTCGGCGTCGTCGAGCTGGCGAAGAAATTCGAGGGCGCGGGTGTCGCCGCCATCATCTACACAGACATCGACCGTGACGGCGTGCTCTGCGGCATCAACTGGGACGCCACCATCGACCTCGCCGAAGCGGTTTCGATCCCGGTGATCGCCTCCGGCGGATTGGCCTCGATCGCCGACATCGTGCGCATGACCATGCCCGATGCGAAGAGGCTCGAAGGCGCGATCTCGGGCCGGGCGCTCTATGACGGGCGCATCGACCCGGCGGAGGCACTGGCGATCCTGCGTGGCGAAGGGGCGGAGGCAGAATAGTGAACATCTCGATCATCCTGGCATCCTACGACAGCGGCCACTTTCACGGCGGCTGCGGCCAGGGTCCCGACACGCTGATCGCCGGGGGGCTGGCCGAGGCGCTGAAGCTCGCCGGCCACGATGTCGCCGTGCACGACATCGGCAAGGTGAGCGAGGACGAGCAGGAGCGTGAGATCGCAACGGGATTTGCCGTCTGCAACGCCGTTTCGGGCGAGGTTCGCATCGCGCTGGACAAAGGGCGGTTCCCGATCGTTCTGGCCGGCAATTGCCTGACCAGCGCGGGCGCGGTGGCCGGCGAAGGCGCGGACGCCATCATCTGGGCCGACCAGCATGGCGACCTCAACACGCCCGAAACCTCGACCTCCGGCTTTCTCGACGGCATGGCGCTGGCGACGGTGCTTGGCCTGTGCTGGCGGCCGATGGCAGCGCAAATCCCCGGCTTCAAGGCGATCGATCCATCCCGCTGCGTGCTGGTCAACGCGCGCGACCTCGACCCGGCGGAGACAGAACTGCTGGAAAGGCTGCCCATCATCCGCACCGAGTGCCCGGACTGGGCGACCGCCGCGCAAAGGCTGAAAGCCGATGGCGCAAACCAGGTCCACATGCATATCGACCTCGACGTTCATGACCCCGAGAAGCTGCAGGCCAATCGCTACGCCACGCCCGGCGGCCCGGCGCCGGAGCAGGTACGCATGGCGATGTGCGGCCTCGCCGGCCCGCTGACCATCGCCGGGCTCACCATCTCGGCTTACGATCCGGCCTTCGACGCCAAGGGCGAGGTGCCGCCGCTGGTCGGCGAGCTGGTGGTCGACCTGCTGTCGACAATGGAGGGGGCGTGATGCTGAAGGCCCGTGTCATCCCCTGCCTCGACGTCAAGAACGGCCGTGTCGTCAAAGGCGTCAATTTCGTCGACCTGATCGATGCCGGCGATCCGGTCGAGGCCGCCAAGGCCTATGACGCGGCGGGCGCCGACGAGCTCTGCTTTCTCGACATCACCGCGTCGTCCGACAATCGCGAAACGATCTTCGACGTCGTCGCCCGCACGGCCGAGCAGTGTTTCATGCCGCTCACCGTCGGCGGCGGCGTGCGCCAGGTGGCCGACATCCGAAAGCTGCTTCTGGCCGGCGCAGACAAGGTGTCGATCAACACGGCGGCGGTGAAGAACCCGGACTTCGTCGCGGAGGCCGCCGACAAGTTCGGCAACCAGTGCATCGTGGTGGCTATCGACGCAAAGAAAGTGTCGGCGGCCGGCGAGGCCGACCGCTGGGAGATCTTCACCCATGGCGGGCGCGAGAAGACCGGCATCGACGCCGTCGAATTCGCCAGGAAGATGGTCGATCGCGGCGCCGGCGAAATCTTGCTCACCTCGATGGACCGCGACGGCACTAAGGCCGGCTACGACATCGCGCTCACCCGCGCCATCGCCGACGCGGTGCGCGTGCCGGTCATCGCTTCGGGCGGCGTCGGCACGCTCGATCACCTGGTCGAAGGCATCCGCGACGGCCATGCCGGCGCCGTGCTTGCCGCCTCGATCTTCCATTTCGGCACCTACACCATCGCCGAAGCCAAGGCGCATATGGCCAAGGCCGGCCTGCCGATGCGGCTGGACTCGGCCGTCCATCGGACTTAAAGCATGATCCCGAGAAGTGGGAACCGGTTTTCGGAAAAGATCACGCTTAAACAAACAGATAGATGACTGCCATGGCTCAATTTTCGCTCGCCGAGCTGGAAACGATCATCGATCAGCGAGCCCAATCCGGCGATCCGGATTCATGGACGGCGAAGCTGTTCGCCAAGGGCATGGACAAGGCGGCGCAGAAGCTCGGCGAGGAAGCGATCGAAGCCGTTATCGCCGCCATTCGCGGCGACCGGCAGGCCCTCGTTTCGGAAAGCGCCGATCTTATATATCATTGGCTTGTCGTCCTCGGCATCGCCGGCATTCGTTTGGACGACGTGCTGAAGGAGCTCGAGGGCCGCACCGGCCGCTCGGGCGTTGCCGAAAAGGCGTCCCGGCCCCGGGGCTGATCGAAAGAGACGGATAGAGCATGATGTCGCCCGAAAACCGCTTCGCACTTTTCGGCATCGTGCTCTGGAGCAATTCCAGGAAAAGTGTGTAACGGTTTTCCGTCCGGAATTGCGTAAAAACAAAGAGATAGAGCGGTTCGGCGTTTCCGTGAAACGCTGAAGCGCTCTAGGAGGGCAGGAGACTCGATGGACCAGCTTGCTCCCACCGAGAAATATTCCCCCTATCGCTTCTTCTCGGCCGAGCAATGGTCGCAATTCCGCGCCGACACGCCGCTCACGCTCACCGAGGACGAAATCTCCCGGCTGCGTTCGCTCAACGACCCGGTCGACCTCGAAGAGGTCAAGCGCATCTACCTGTCGCTTTCCCGCCTGCTTTCGGCGCATGTCGAGGCGAGTCAGCTTCTGTTCAGGCAGCGCCAGGCCTTCTTCAAGGCGCAGGATGTCGTCAAGACGCCCTTCATCATCGGCATCGCGGGTTCGGTCGCTGTCGGCAAATCGACCACGGCCCGCGTGTTGAAGGAACTGCTGGCGCGCTGGCCATCGAGCCCGAAGGTCGATCTCATCACCACCGACGGCTTCCTTTTGCCCAACGAGATCCTGCGTCATAACAATCTGATGGAGCGCAAGGGCTTCCCCGAGAGCTATGACGTCGGCGCGCTCCTGAGATTCCTCTCCGGCATCAAGTCGGCGCAAGGCAGCGTCCGCGCGCCGGTCTATTCGCATCTGACCTACGACGTCATTCCCGGCGAGTTCGTCACCATCGACAGGCCGGACATATTGATCTTCGAAGGCATCAACGTCTTGCAGCCGGGCAAGCTGCCGAAGGACGGCAAGATCGTGCCGTTCCTGTCCGACTTCTTCGACTTCGCCATCTATATCGATGCCGACGAGAAGCTGATCCACCAGTGGTACATCCAGCGTTTCATGCGCCTGCGCGAGACCGCCTTCCGCAATCCGGACTCCTTCTTCCACCGCTATTCGCAGCTTTCCGAGGATGCCGCGCGCGCCATCGCCGAGGGCCTGTGGAGCAACATCAACCTGAAGAACCTGCGCGAGAACATCCTGCCGACGCGGGCACGAGCCGACCTCATCCTGCGCAAGGGCGCCAACCACCTGGTCGAGGAAGTGGCGCTGCGGAAGCTCTGACCATCATGCCGAGGCGTTGATCGGTTCGGGCAATTCCAGGAAGATTGCGCCGCCTTGGGCTCACGAAATCGCGAGAACCGCCTCGGGACGAGCGGCGGTCTGCGTGCGCATCGCCAGCAACCGGCTATCCGCCGGAACCAGCTTGCGAGCCACGACATAGATCACGAACGTCACGGAAGCGGCAACATAGCCGTCGATCGCATAGTGCCAAGCCAGATAGACAGAACTGGCCGCGACAAAGGCCACATAGAGGAAAGCCAGCGCGCCCAGGTTGCGACTGTACTCGCGCAGGAACAGCGCGTTAAGCGTTACCAGGCCGACATGGACGCTCGGAAACGCCGAAATGCCCGAACCAAAACCCGTCCGCCCGGCTTCGTTCAACGACCACAGGTAATTTTGATAGGAGACAGCGGAGTAGAACGATCCGAGTCCCTTGGTCAGGAAGGCCAGCTGTTCGCCAAACCGCGCGGTGTCTCCCGTGACGAGGCCGTAAAATGCCGGACCGGCCGATAGGAACAGCGCGGCCAGCACGCTTCCGACAATGATCCAGACAGCCATGAAGCAGACCACGTAGCGCGTCCGAATTGATGCCACCTTGGGCGATGTAGCGACAAAGAACAGGGCGCTGAAATTGAGCAGGAACCACAAGACGTTGTAGTTCCACTCCACCACCGCGCGCACCCAATCAATTTTGGCCACCGCATAGAGCCAGCGCCACGGATCAATCCCGAAATGCAGAAAGGCATCGATGTTGGCTTGCACGACATCGAAGCGAAAACCGCCCTGCCAGACAGGCATGGCATTCTTTACCGACGTGAACGTGCCCTGGAAGATCATCAGCGCCATGAGAAGGCATAGCCCGGACAGGAAATATGCCAACCGGCCGTTGGAAAACGTCGTCTTCACGACAAGAAGCCGCCGCGAGCTGAAACGGTGCAGGATGAGGATCGCGTCAAAAATGACGACGAATATGGGAAACGTCAAACAGTTGAGCTTTGTCCAGTCTGCAAAATAGATCGAGTACGCGCTGCGGTCGTCCGCGCCGACGGCGTGAAGAAAGACCAGGCCGGCCAAGGTGTAGGCGGCTATTATGAGGTAAAGGCCCGAATCCTTGCGGACGATCTGCGCCGCCGCCTCGATGATCGCCCATGGGCGATTGAAAACTGATCGCCTTATGATCATTGCCCAAGCCCTGATACCGGAATGCATCAAGCGATTTCGCCCTGGCTGGGAATGGCTTTCGATACCCCCAGTCCTTTGCAATTCCAGGCGAGCCGCCGCCGCGCGGCTGCCCTGACATGGCTTGGTCTTATGGGAGAAATCTGTAGATTCGGTTAGCTGCGGCGGAGGCGGACGCGGCCGCATCAATCGGTGGAACGCCCTGTCACCGCCGGCAACCGGGCGGATAGGTTCGAGTTGGGTCGCTCCCTTCGCGATCGCCCACAGGCCGCGGACGACCGAATAGCTTTCCGTCATTGCCGAAGCCCCAAGCTGCAACAGCAGAGCGTCTTTAAGAGAGAGTAAACTATAGATTTGGTTAGCTTGCGGGCACCGTCACCCGCCGCAGCGTCAGATTGATACGGCCGCCATTTTTCAACAGCGCCGAGGTCGCCGGATAGATGCGGTCGACGCCGTGGAAGCACAGCCGCCCCTCGGCGCCGAGCACGACGACATCGCCGCTCTTCAGCCTGAACGACTTCGTGACGCCTTCGCGCGTGGTCTGGCCGACCCGAAACAGGCAGTCGTCGCCGAGCGACACCGAGACGACGGGCGCGGCGAAATCCTGCTCGTCGCGGTCCTGGTGCAGGCCCATCCTGGCGTCCGCCGAGTAGAAGTTGACGAGGCAGGCTTCCGGCGGATGCGGATAGGCCGACACCTCGCGCCACAATCGCAGCAAAGCTTCGGGGATCGGCGGCCACGGCTCCCCCGTCACCGGATGCGTCGGCTGGTAGCGGTAGCCGCGGTCGCGGTCCGT
The DNA here is from genome assembly GCF_029674545.1 of Mesorhizobium sp. WSM4904. NCBI lineage: Bacteria > Pseudomonadati > Pseudomonadota > Alphaproteobacteria > Hyphomicrobiales > Phyllobacteriaceae > Mesorhizobium > Mesorhizobium sp. WSM4904. The sequence continues at coordinate 589,249 of NZ_CP121354.1, forward strand.
CACCCAGCCGAGCGTGCCGCAATTGGTCATGCGCACGCTCATCTCCTTGCCGGTGCGCGGCATGGCCGGCACGTAGAGCGGCGCCGCCTGCACGACGCGCCTGATCTCCTCGACCAGCGTTTCCTGCGCCGCGCGTGGCAGGTAGCCCGGCATATGGCGAACGCCCTTGGGCAGAACGAGCATGGGATTCGGTCCGATCAAATTTCACCCGAGCATGCCATCGATGGAACAGCTCCGCGACCCGAAAGCGGACGCCGATCGGGTCGCGGGCTTCGGGCCTCAGTCGTTCTCCACGCGGCCGCGCAGTTTCTTCACCGTCGAGCGCCCGGCCTTGGTCTTGAGGCGCCGCTCGACGGCGCCCTTCGAGGGCTTCGTCTTCTTGCGCGGCGGCGGCGGCGGTTCGGCCGCCTTGGCGACCAGCGCCGTCAGCCTGGCCCGCGCGTCCGCCCGGTTCTGCTCCTGGGTGCGGAAACGCCCCGCCTCGATGACGATGACCCCATCCTTGGTGGCACGCTGGCCGGCAAGCTTGATGGCGCGTTCCCGCACACGCTCGGACAGGCCGGAAGCGTTTGCCGCGTCGAAGCGCAGCTGCACGGCGGTCGCCACCTTGTTGACGTTCTGGCCGCCCGGGCCGGAAGAGCGGATGAAATCCTCATGCAGGTCACCCGGATGGATGACCGCGTCATTGGCGATGATGATCCTGTCGTCGGCACTCATGCGCGCAGTCATGACGCGGCGGCGGCAAAAAGAAAAGGCCCGGCGCAAGCCGGGCCCTGGAGGAAAGATGTCTGGAGCGGCAGCTATTCCGCCGCCTCCTGCAGACGCGGAGCCGCGCCGAGGATGGCCGCATCGACATGCGTTTCGAATTTCTCGAAGTTGGCGGCGAACATGTTGACCAGCTTCGCTGCCTGCCGGTCGTAGGCCGCCTTGTCGGCCCAGGTCGAGCGCGGATCGAGGATGGCTCCGTCGATACCCGGGACCGCCACCGGCACATCGAAGCCGAAATTGGCGTCGGTGCGGAATTCGGCGGCATTGAGCGAGCCGTCAAGCGCGGCGCCGAGCAGGGCGCGCGTCACCTTGATCGGCATGCGGCGGCCGGTGCCGTAGGCGCCGCCGGTCCAGCCGGTGTTGACCAGCCAGCAATCGACGCCGTGGCCCGCGATCAGCTCGCGCAGCAGCTTGCCGTATTCGGACGGATGGCGCGGCATGAAGGGCGCGCCGAAGCAGGTCGAGAACGTCGCTTCGGGCTCGGTGACACCCCTCTCCGTCCCCGCGACCTTCGCGGTGTAGCCGGAGAGGAAGTGGTACATCGCCTGCGCCGGCGTCAGCCTGGCGATCGGCGGCATGACTCCGAAAGCGTCGGCGGTCAGCATGATGATGTTCTTCGGATGACCGGCGCGGCCGGTCCTCGAGGCATTGGGAATGTAATCCAGCGGATAGGCGCAGCGGGTGTTTTCGGTGAGGCTGCCGTCGTCGAAATCCGGCACGCGGGCAGCGTCGAGCACCACATTCTCCAGCACCGTGCCGAAACGCTGCGTCGTGGCGAAGATCTCCGGCTCCGCCTCGGCCGACAGCCTGATAGTCTTGGCGTAGCAGCCGCCTTCGAAGTTGAAGATGCCGTGCGGACCCCAGCCGTGCTCGTCGTCACCGATCAGCGTGCGCGCCGGGTCGGCGGAAAGCGTCGTCTTGCCGGTGCCGGACAGGCCGAAGAAGACGGCCGCATCGCCGGCGGGTCCCTCATTGGCTGAGCAATGCATCGGCATCACGCCCTTTTGCGGCAGCAGGTAGTTCAGCACGGTGAACACCGACTTCTTCATCTCGCCGGCATAGGACGTGCCGCCGATAAGCACGATCTTGCGGGTCAGATCGACCGCGATCACCGTCTCGGTGCGGGTGCCGTGGCGGGCCGGGTCGGCGCGGAATGACGGCAGGTCGATGATGGTCATCTGAGGCAGGAAGCGGTCGAGTTCCGAAGCTTCCGGGCGGATCAGGAGATTACGGATGAACAGCGAATGCCAGGCGAGCTCGGTGACGACCCGGACCGGCAACCGGAGCTCCGCGTCGGCGCCGCCGACGAGGTCCTGCACATAGAGATCCCTGCCCGCAGCGTGGGCGCGGAAATCGGCATGGAGCGCCTCGAACTGCGCCGGCGAGATCGCCTTGTTGTTATCCCACCAGACATGCGGGCCGGTGTTGTCGTCGCGCACCACGAACTTGTCCTTCGGCGAGCGACCGGTGTGCTGGCCGGTCTCGGCAACCAGCGCACCCTGCGCCGTCAATTTCGCCTCGCCGCGGCGGATCGCTTCCTCATAAAGCTCGGCGGCGCAGAAATTGTAATGCACCATGCCCGTGGTCTTCAGGCCGATGGCGCCAATGGCGCAGTCGGGGTTGCGTTTGCCGGCTTCCGACATCAAAATTCCTCTCTGGATTTGGCCGCATTCGACCGGTGGGTTTTCGGAGGCCGCAGATGGCCTGATAAGGTTCAGAACCAGAAAAGCCAAATGATATCAAATCATTAATCGATTTAAAAAATTTGAAAGTTGTTTAAATCGTTTAGATGTGCAAAAACTCACAGAGGTTGCCCAAAGGATTGGCAGGCTTTGTTCGTCAATCCCGTGTCGGGTGCGATCGTATGTAGCGGCAGGCCGCCCGTGACTTCGGAGAGGGGCCATGCCACATTTTGTACCCAATTTGTCCACAAAAGCCCCTTCTCGACGACAGAAGGGACAGCTCATGAGGGAGCCGCTTGAAATGGCAACTATCGCGCTTGTCGATGACGACCGCAACATTCTGACTTCGGTGTCGATCGCCCTCGAATCCGAGGGTTACCGCGTCGAAACCTACACGGATGGTGCGTCGGCGCTGGAAGGCCTGGCGGCTCGCCCGCCGAACCTTGCCATCCTCGACATCAAGATGCCGCGCATGGACGGCATGGAGCTGTTGCGCCGGATGCGTCAGAAATCCGACCTGCCGGTGATCTTCCTGACCTCTAAGGACGACGAGATCGACGAATTGTTCGGCCTCAAGATGGGCGCCGATGACTTCATCCGCAAACCGTTCTCGCAGCGCCTTTTGGTCGAGCGGGTGCGCGCGGTGCTGCGCCGCACCAGCGCCCGTGAGGCCGCCGCCAAGGCGCCCAGCCAGCAGGCACGCTCGCTCGAACGCGGCCAGTTGGTGATGGACCAGGAGCGGCACACCTGCACCTGGAAGGGCGAGCCGGTGACGCTGACGGTGACCGAGTTCCTCATCCTGCATTCGCTGGCGCAGCGCCCCGGCGTGGTAAAAAGCCGTGATGCGCTGATGGATTCGGCCTATGATGAACAGGTTTATGTCGACGACCGGACCATTGACAGCCACATCAAGCGGCTGCGCAAGAAGTTCAAGGCCGTCGACGACGACTTCGAGATGATCGAAACCCTGTACGGAGTCGGATACCGGTTTCGGGAAGCTTGAGATAGTGAATGGTCAATGGTGAATAGTAGATGGTGCGAGCGGCCCACTGGCTCTATCTTAAGCGCCCCATTTTTCCATTCCCCATTCACCATTCACCAAACAGGGACTGCTAGTTGATGGCAGTGGAAGTAGAGCGAGGCAGGCGGACGGGCGCGGCGAAGCGCTCGTCGCGGATCGTGCCCGCATTCGTGTCGAGGATCACGGTGCCGATGCGCCGGTTTCTCGGCCACCACATCTTCTCCAGCCTGACGCGGCGCATCCTGTTCCTCAACCTGGCCGGCCTCGCAGTGCTGGTCACCGGCATCCTCTACCTCAACACCTTCCGCGACGGGCTGATCGACGCCCGCGTCGAAAGCCTGATGACGCAAGGCGAGATCATCGCCGGCGCCATCGCGGCCTCGGCGACGGTCGAGACCGACTCGATCAGCATCGATCCGGAAAAGCTGCTCGAGCTGCAGGCCGGCGAAAGCCTGGGGCCGGGTTCCGACCAGCTCGACAACCTCGACTTCCCGATCAATCCCGAGCGCGTGGCGCCGGTGCTGAGACGGCTGATCTCGCCGACCCGCACGCGCGCCCGCATCTATGACCGCGACGCCAACCTCCTGCTCGATTCGCGCCATCTCTATTCGCGCGGCCAGATCCTGCGTTACGACCTGCCGCCCGTCGACGACGAGCAGCCGGATCTTTTGGAGCGCGTCGAGAAATTCGTCTTCGACTTTTTCCGCAACAAGGACCTGCCCGTCTATCACGAACAGCCCGGCGGCAACGGCGCGGCCTTCCCCGAGGTGGTCAAGGCGCTGACCGGCGGCCCCTCGACCATCGTGCGGGTGAGCGAGCAGGGCGAGCAGATCGTCTCGGTGGCGGTACCCATCCAGCGCTTCCGCGCCGTGCTCGGCGTGTTGATGCTGTCCACCGAAGGCGGCGACATCGACAAGATCGTCGCGGCCGAACGCAAGGCGATCCTGCGCGTATTCGGCATCGCGGCCCTCGTCACCGCCATCCTGTCGATGCTGTTGGCCTCGACCATCGCCAATCCGCTGCGGCGGCTCTCCGCCGCCGCCGTCCGGGTGCGGCGCGGCGTCAAGAGCCGTGAGGAAATCCCGGACTTCTCCGACCGGCAGGACGAGATCGGCAACCTATCGATCGCCGTGCGCGACATGACCAACGCGCTCTATGCGCGCATCGAGGCGATCGAAAGCTTCGCCGCCGACGTCTCGCACGAGCTCAAGAACCCGCTGACTTCGCTGCGCAGCGCGGTCGAAACGCTGCCGCTGGCCAAGAACGAGAATTCGCGCGGGCGGTTGATGGAGATCATCCAGCACGACGTGAAGCGGCTCGACCGGCTGATCACCGACATTTCCGATGCCTCGCGCCTCGACGCCGAACTGGCGCGCGAGGATGCCTCCACAGTCGATCTGAAGAAGTTCATCACCGATCTCATCGCGGTCTCGCGCGAGACGACGCGCAACAAGAAGGCGGTCGAGATCGAGCTCAAGGTCGCCAAGCTGCCGCAGGGCATCAAAGGCTATGTCGTGACCGGCCACGATCTCAGGATCGGCCAGGTCATCACCAACCTGATCGAGAACGCCCGTTCCTTCGTTCCCGAGGAACACGGCCACATCGCCATCTCGCTGGCGCGCGCCGGCAAGTTCAACATCGTCACCGTCGACGACAACGGCCCGGGCATCAGGGCCGAAAAGATCGACCGCATCTTCGAGCGCTTCTATACCGACCGGCCCGCCGGCGAGGCTTTTGGCCAGAATTCCGGCCTTGGGTTGTCGATCAGCCGCCAGATCGTCGAGGCGCATGGCGGCACGCTGACGGCGGAAAACATCCCCGGCACCAAGCCGGGCGAGATCAAGGGCGCGCGCTTCGTGGTGACGCTGCCGGCCGAAGGCTGATCTCCGGTCCCCAGTCTTCACGATACCAAGGGACGATACCAGGACACGATCATGCCCGACCCTGCGGCGAAGCCTGAAAACATCCACGGAACGGCGATCCTGATCGGCGAGCGCGGCGTCCTCATCACCGGGCCGTCCGGCGCCGGCAAGACGACGCTGGCGCTGACGCTCATCGACCATTGCCGAATCCGCGGCCTGTTTTCGCGGCTGATCGGCGACGACAGGCTGCTTGCCGCCCCGCATCACGGGCGGCTGGTCTGCCGGGCGCCGGCGACCATCGCAGGCCTCGCCGAAGTGCCGGGCTTCATTCCGAGTCCGCTGCCGTTCGAACCGGGCGGCGTGATCGACCTCCATATCCGGCTGGTGCCGAAAGGGGAAATGGCCCGTTTCCAGGAAGAGATCAGCGAGCCTGTCGCCGGCTGCGCGGTGCCGCGCATCGACCTTGCCGAACACAATGCCGCCACGGCCGTGCCGGCCGTGATGGCGCGGCTCTCGATACAGCCTTTTTCATGATGCGGTCCGGATTTTTTGCTGCAATGCGTCAAAATGGCCCGGGCCGTCGCAATTTTGGGCTTGTCAACCGGCCGTGCGTCGACAAGATAGCGCTCCCGCCGCCTGGAATGGTTGGCGAACATAAAATACGCCTGTGAAGCGGCGATGACGGGAGCCACCAAAGAATGATCGGACTCGTGCTCGTGACGCACGGTCAACTCGCCACCGAGTTCCGGCATGCCGTAGAACATGTGGTGGGGCCACAGGACAATTTCGAAACCGTGGCGATTGGCGCCGACGACGACATGGAGAAGCGCCGGGCCGACATCGTCGACGCGGTGGCGCGCGTCGACAGCGGCGCCGGCGTCATCGTGCTCACCGACATGTTCGGCGGCACGCCCTCCAACCTCGCCATCTCGGTGATGGAATCGGGCCGCACCGAAGTGATCGCCGGCATGAACCTGCCGATGCTGATCAAGCTCTCTTCGGTCCGCAAGGGCGACAACATGGCCGCCGCGCTCGATGAGGCGCAGGCGGCAGGCCGCAAATACATCAACGTCGCCAGCCAGCTTCTGAGCAGCAAATGAACGCCCAGGCACCGCAGAGGGACGAGGTGGTGCGGGAGTTTCCGATCGTCAACCAGCGCGGCCTGCATGCCCGCGCCTCGGCCAAATTCGTCCAGGTCGCCAGCGGCTTCGATGCCACCATCCATGTCGAGAAGGACGGCGTTAAGGTCGGCGGCACGTCGATCATGGGCCTGATGATGCTGGCGGCAAGCCCTGGTTATTCGATCCGCGTCACCGCCACCGGTCCGGAAGCCGGTCCGGCCATGGATGCGCTGGAGCAGCTGGTCGCCTCGCGCTTCGGCGAGGAAATCTGAATTTTAGTTTCATGCATGTCGTTGCCCCAAACCGCTGCGCACTTTTGGGCGACATGCTGTTTTGTCTGTGCATGTCGTTGCCCCAAAACCGCTGCGCACTTTTGAGCGACATGCTGTTTTGTCTGTGCATGTCGTTGCCCCAAAACCGCTGCGCACTTTTGAGCGACATGCATTGATGCAAAGACATGCACGAATAAAGATTTCTTTATATCCCATTGTCGTTTGACGGCCGATCTGCTAGTCAGGCCGGCAATCCGCGCCCCTTCATGCGCCGTCCCGGCGCTGGCGCGCTTTTGAGACAATCACACCGGAGCACTGCCATGACGGGTAGCAAGGACTATGTGGTCGCCGATATCTCGCTTGCCGGCTGGGGCCGCAAGGAGATCGAGATCGCCGAAACCGAAATGCCGGGCCTGATGGCCTGCCGCGCGGAATTCGGCGACAAGAAGCCGCTCAAGGGCGCGCGCATCACCGGCTCACTGCACATGACGATCCAGACGGCGGTGCTGATCGAGACGCTGAAGGCGCTGGGCGCCGATATCCGCTGGGCTTCCTGCAACATCTTCTCGACCCAGGATCATGCCGCCGCGGCCATCGCCGAGGCCGGCGTTCCAGTGTTCGCCATCAAGGGCGAGTCGCTCGAGGATTATTGGAACTACACCGACCGGATCTTCCAGTGGGCCGACGGCGGCACCTCCAACATGATCCTCGACGACGGCGGCGACGCCACCATGTACATCCTGCTCGGCGCCCGCGCCGAGGCCGGCGAGGACGTGCTGTCCAATCCCGGCAGCGAAGAGGAAGAGATCCTGTTCGCCCAGATCAAGAAGCGCATGAAGGCTTCGCCAGGCTTCTTCACCAAACAGAAGGAAGCTATCCGCGGCGTCACCGAGGAGACCACCACCGGCGTCAACCGGCTCTATCAGTTGCAGAAGAAGGGCCTGCTGCCCTTCCCGGCGATCAATGTCAACGACTCCGTCACCAAGTCGAAGTTCGACAACAAATACGGCTGCAAGGAATCGCTGGTCGACGGCATCCGCCGCGGCACCGACACCATGATGGCCGGCAAGGTCGCCGTGGTCTGCGGCTATGGCGACGTCGGCAAGGGCTCGTCGGCTTCGCTGCGCGGCGCTGGCGCCCGCGTCAAGGTGACCGAGGTCGACCCGATCTGCGCGCTGCAGGCGGCGATGGACGGCTATGAGGTCGTCACGCTGGAAGACGCGGCCCCCACCGCCGACATCGTCATCACCACCACCGGCAACAAGGACGTCGTCACGCTCGACCACATGCGGGCGATGAAGGACATGGTGATCGTCGGCAACATCGGCCACTTCGACAACGAGATCCAGGTGGCGTCGCTGCGCAACCTGAAATGGACCAACGTCAAGCCGCAGGTGGACATGATCACCTTCCCGGACGGCAAGCGGATGATCCTTCTGTCCGAAGGCCGGCTGCTCAACCTCGGCAACGCCACCGGTCATCCGAGCTTCGTCATGTCGGCCTCGTTCACCAACCAGGTGCTGGCGCAGATCGAGCTCTTCACCAAGCACGGCCAGTACCAGAACCAGGTCTATGTGCTGCCCAAGCACCTCGACGAGAAGGTGGCGCGGCTGCATCTCGACAAGCTCGGCGCGCGCCTGACGGAGCTGTCTTCCGAGCAGGCGGCCTATATCGGCGTGACGCCGCAGGGTCCGTACAAGCCGGAACACTACCGCTATTAACCAAAGCGAAAATATCTACAATATATTGAAGCCGGGTGTTGACATTCCGCCCGGCTTCACTTTTTGCGCCTATGATTCTTCACGCCGATTCCGGCAGGCGCTATTGTTGTGATTCGCGGTCCGGGGACATGAAGGGCCGGGGACGCATTCAGGGCGGTCCTGCATTCAAGCGGCGAAGAGGACCAAGACATGCCGGGGGATAACCCGCTACGCGCGGGAACGGCCGTTTCCGGCGGCCACGAGGATTCGATCACGACCGGCTCCGCCGCGACGGGCGGCGGTTTCCCATGGCGTGCGGGCGCGCGCCTGGGCGCGTTTCTTGCCGCCGCCACGCTTGCCAGCCCATTGCTCGGCCTTGCGGCGCGTGCCGATACCGTCATGGCGCAAAAGGCAGCTCCGCCGCTCAGCACGGTCGAAGTGATGCAGCTGGCGATGTTCGCCGGTGTCATGGGGGCGGCACTTGTCTCGGCCATCTTCCTGATCCGCGAGCGGGCGCGGACGGCATCGCAAAATGTCCAGCTCAGGGCGCGCATCGCCGACGTGAATGCGGCCCTGCAGCGCTCGGAGGCCCTGCTCAATTTGCGCGACCAGCGCGTCGTCGTGTGGTCCTCCGAGAGCAAAAAGCCGGAGCTGATCGGCAGCCTGCCGCTGGAAAGCGGCGCGCCGGACGAGAGGTCCGCCTTCCTCGCCTTCGGCCGCTGGCTGATGCCGCGTTCGGCCGCAGCGCTCGAGAACGCCATAGCTGGGCTCCGCGACAAGGCGAAGGCCTTCGACCTCGTCATCGAAACGCAGGCGGGCATGCCGCTGGAAGTGCATGGCCGCAAGAGCGCCGCGCATGTGCTGGTCCGCTTCATCTCGCTGTCGGAAACGCTGCGCAGCCAGGCGCGGCTGACGATCGAAAACCAACGGCTCAGCGCCGACTACGACACCATGCTCGGCCTGCTCGACGCGCTGAAGATGCCGACATGGCTGCGCTCGGCCGACGGGCGGCTGACTTGGGTCAACCGTGCCTATGCCGAGGCGGTGGAAGCGGAAAGCGCGGGCGCCGCCGTGCGCGAAGCGAAGGAGTTCCTCGGCGGACAGGCGCGCGAGCAGATCGCCGAGCAGCACAAGTCGCGTCCTGTCTTCGAGCAGAATCTGTCGACGGTGATCGACGGCGATCGCCGGATGTTTTCGGTCACCGATTTCGCCAGCGTCGACGGCTCGGCGGGACTGGCCTGCGACATCAGCGCCATCGAGACGATCCGCGCCGAATACGAGCGGACGGTGCGCAGCCATGCCGACACGCTCGACCAGCTCAACACGGCTGTGGCGATCTTCGATACCGACGAGAAGCTGCGCTTCTTCAACCAGGCATTCCAGAAGCTGTGGGGTCTCGACAGCGGCTTCCTGCACAGCGCCCCGTCCAACGCGCTGCTGCTTGACCGGCTGCGCAGCGACGGCAAGCTCGCCGAGCAGCCGGAATGGCGGCGCTGGAAGGAGAATTTGCTCGGCGCCTATCGCGCCGTCGAATCGCAGGAGCATTGGTGGCACCTGCCGGACGGCAAGACGATCCGCGTGCTGGCCAATCCGCAGCCCAAGGGCGGCGTTACCTGGGTGTTCGAGAACCTGACCGAGAAGATCGATCTCGAAAGCCGCTACCAGACCGCCGTGCGCGTGCAGGGCGAGACGCTGGACAATCTGGCGGAAGGCGTGGCGGTGTTCGGACCGGACGGTCGGCTTCGCCTGTCCAACCCCGCCTTCGTCGCGCTGTGGGGATTGTCGCCGGACGCGATCAAGCCGAACGTGCACGTCTCGGCGATCCGCGACCTTTGCGACCAGCGCGCTTCCGACAGCCCGTGGGGCGGCTTCGTCGCCGCCATCACCGGCTTCGACGACGAGCGCCGCGACCGCCACGGCCAGACCGAACTCGTCAACGGCACGGTGTTGAGCTATGCCGTGATCCACCTGCCCAACGGACAAGTGATGATGACCTTCGTCGACGTCACCGACACCGTCAATGTCGAGCGGGCGCTGAAGGACAGAAACGAGGCGCTGGAGAAGTCCGACCAGTTGAAGAACGAGTTCGTGCAGCACGTCTCCTATGAACTGCGCTCGCCGCTGACCAACATCATCGGCTTCACCGAGCTTTTGTCGCTGCCCGCGACCGGGCCGCTGACGCCGAAGCAGCGCGAATATGTCGAGCATGTCGGCTCGTCGTCCTCGGTGCTGCTCACCATCGTCAACGACATACTGGACCTCGCCACGGTCGATGCCGGCATCATGCAGCTCGACATTTCCGAGATGAGCATCGACAGGACCATCGCGGCGGCCGCCGAGCTGGTCGCCGACCGGCTGGAGGAGCACCAGATCAAGCTCGAGGTCGACGCGGCGGCGGCGCCGAAGAGCTTCCATGGCGACGAGATCCGCGTCCGCCAGATCCTCTACAATCTCCTGAGCAATGCCGCGAACTACGCGCCGGAGGCGAGCACGATCACGCTCACCTGCCGTCGGCTGACGGAGGGGGTCGAGTTCTCCGTCCACGACGACGGACCCGGCATGCCGCCGGACGTGCTGGAATCGGTCTTCCGCCGCTTCGAGCCGCGCGCCAATGGCGGCCGCCGGCGCGGCGCCGGGTTGGGGCTCTCGATCGTCAAGAGCTTCGTCGAGTTGCATGGCGGAACGGTGCGCATCGAGACCGGCATTGACAAGGGCACGACGGTCATCTGCACCTTCCCAGACACGCCCTTGGGCGGCATCCGCGAAGCGGCCGAGTAACGCGCTTTGGCAAAGACGATATTGGAACGTTTTCTCGCCGACGAGGCGGCGACGGCAAGGCTTGGCGAAGACCTTGCCATGGCGCTGCGGGCAGGCGACGCGATCGCGCTCAAAGGTGATCTCGGCGCCGGCAAGTCGACGCTGGCGCGAGCCCTGATCCGGGCGCTCGCCGACGATGCCAGCCTCGAAGTGCCGAGCCCGACCTTCACGCTGGTGCAAAGCTACGAGACGCGGATACCGGTCCATCATTTCGACCTCTACCGCCTCTCCTCGCCGGACGAGCTCGACGAACTTGGCCTCGACGACGCGCTTTCGCAAGGCGCGGCGCTGATCGAATGGCCGGAGCGGGCCGGAGACCAGCTGCCGGCGAAGGCGCTCGAGGTCGAGCTTGCCGAACAGGGCGCCGGCCGGTCGGCAAGGATCTCCGGGCAGGGACCCAGCTTCGAGCGCGTGGCGCGCTCGCTCGCCATGCGCGACTTTCTGACCTCGGCCGGATGGGGCGAGGCGAGCCGTCGTCATTTCGTCGGCGATGCGTCCGCCCGTTCCTACGAGATCGTCTCGCTTCCGGGCCAGACGCCGCGCGTGCTGATGAACTCGCCGCGCCTCGTGCTCGGTCCACCGGTGCGCGACGGCAAGCCCTATGCGGTGATCGCCCACACGGCACAATCGGTCACCGCCTTCGTCGCCATCGACCGCGCGCTGCTTGCCGCCGGCGTTAGCGTGCCGGCGATCCATGCCCAGGATCTCGACCAGGGTTTCCTGCTGCTCGAACATCTCGGCTCGGAAGGTTTCTTGGGCAGCGACGGCCAGCCGATCGCCGAACGCTACGAAGCGGCGGCGCAACTGCTCGCCATGATGCACGGCAAGTCCTGGCCGAGCCGCATGGAGGCCGCGCCGGGCGTGTTCCACGACGTGCCGCCCTTCGATCGCGAGGCCATGCTGATCGAGGCAGACCTTCTGGTCGACTGGTATGTGCCGATGGTCACCGGCAAACCGGCAAGCGATCAATTGCGAGCCGGCTACCACAAGGAATGGAATGCGGCGCTCGATCGCCTCGCAGGCAGCGAGCACACATTGATGCTGCGCGACTTTCATTCGCCCAACATCATCTGGCGTGAAGAGCGTTCGGGCCTCGATCGGCTCGGTATCATCGATGTCCAGGACGCGCTGATCGGCCCGGCGGCCTATGACGTCGCCTCTTTAGCCATGGACGCGCGCGTCACCGTCTCACCGGCAATCGAGCGGCGGGCGGTCGCGGCCTATGTCGCGGCGCGGCGCGCGGCAGGTCCATTCGACGAAGCAGGCTTCGCGGAGGCCTATGCGATCATGGCGGCGCAGCGCAATTCGAAGATCCTCGGCATTTTCGTGCGGCTCGAAAAGCGCGACGGCAAGCCTTACTATCTAAAACACCTGCCGCGCATCCGTGACTATCTGAGGCGGGCGCTGGCGCATCCGGCGCTTGCCAGCCTGAAGGAGTTTTACGTGGCCCACGGCCTGCTGGAGGAACGCTCGCCATGAAGCCGAAGACGGCGATGGTGCTTGCCGCGGGCCTCGGCAAGCGCATGCGGCCGATCACCGACACGATGCCGAAGCCGCTGGTGAAAATCGCCGGCAAGACCTTGCTCGACTGGGGGCTGGACAGCCTGGAAGCTGCCGGCGTGACCAGGGCCATCGTCAATGTCCACTATCTGCCTGAGCAGATCATCGCCCATGTCGCCGGCCGCCGGGCGCCGAAGATCGTCATTTCCGACGAGCGCGAAGCCTTGCTGGAATCGGCGGGCGGCATCGTCAAGGCGCTGCCGCTCTTGGGCAGCGAGCCCTTCTATATCATCAATGCCGACACCTTCTGGATCGACAGCGGCGAGCCCAGCCTCGATCGCCTTGCCCTTGCATGGGACGCCGCCAGAATGGATATTCTGCTGATGCTCACCGATCTCGACTCAGCGACAGGACACTGTGTCGGCACCGACTTCCTGGTGGCGCCGGATGGCGCGCTCCGGCGCTCGAAGGGCGATCCGGCCGGCCTGATCTATGCCGGCGCCGCAATCATTCATCCGCGCATCTTCAAGGACGCGCCGACGGGCTCGCACTCGCTCAACGTCTATTTCGACAAGGCGATCGCCGACGGCCGCCTGTTCGGGATGGCGATGCAAGGCCGCTGGATCACCGTCGGCACGCCGGATGCCATTCCAGCGGCCGAAGCGGCGGTTACCGGCGTCCTAGCGAAAGCGGTATGAGCGGCTCGCGCCGCGTCTTCTCCATCCCGCCCGGAGCGCCGTTCCTGCCGACGCTGGCGGAGGCGTTGCTCGATGGCCGCCTCATCCCCGGCTTCCGCTTCGACGGTGACCCGCTGGCGCTGGCCGACGCGACCATCTATGTGCCGACACGGCGCGCGGCGCGCGCGTTGCGCGGTGTCTTCGTCGAGGTGCTTTCCGAATTGGAACGGGGGCGTCGTTCGGCCATCCTGCCGACGGTGCGCCCGCTCGGCGAGTTCGACGAGGACGAGGCGGCCTTCGACGCCCAGGCGGCACCGGCAATAGACCTTGCGCCGCCCATCGCCGCGCAGGAGCGACTGCTGTTGCTGGCACCTTTGGTGCGCGCCTGGAAGGAAAGCCTGCCGGCGCATGTCAGGGCGCGCTTCAACGAGGAATTCGTCGTGCCCACCTCGGCCGCCGACGCCATCTGGCTGGCGCGCGACCTCGCGCGGCTGATGGACGAGATCGAGACCGAGGGAACGGATTGGGCCAAGCTCGCGACGCTGGTCACCGGCAATCTCGCCGGCTGGTGGCAGGTGACGCTCGATTTCCTCGGCATCGTCACCGACAACTGGCCCAAGCTGCTTGAGGAACGCAACCGCTCCAATCCGGCCGCGCACCGCAGCGCGCTGATCCGGCTGGAAGCGGCGCGGCTGAAGCGCAATCCGCCGGCCGGACCGGTGATCGCCGCCGGCTCGACCGGCTCCATTCCCGCCACCGCTGAATTGCTTGCCGTGATCGCCGGCCTGCCCAATGGCGCCGTCGTGCTGCCCGGGCTCGACAGCGAGCTGGACGACGCGTCCTTCGCCGCGATAACGGCGACCGGCGCGCGGCCGGCCACGCTCGGCCATCCGCAATACGGCCTGGCCAAGCTCATCGGCAGCATCGAGGTTGAGCGTCGCGACATCGAAGGGATTGGCGCGGTGGCGAGGCCGCTCGCGCTGCGCGCGGCCCTTGTCGGCGAGGCGCTGCGGCCGGCCGAGACCACGGAGCGCTGGACCGAGACGCGGCCGCGGTTCTCGATCAACGACATCGAGCAGGCGCTGGCCGGCGTGACGCTGGTGGAGGCGGCCAATGAGCGCGACGAGGCGGCGGCGATCGCCATTGCGCTGAAACGTGCGGTGGACGTCCCGGGCAAGCGCGCGGCGCTGGTCACCGGCGACCGCGCCCTGGCGCGGCGTGTCTCGGCCGAGCTGCTGCGCTTCGGCGTCGTCGCCGACGATTCCGGCGGCACGCCGCTGGCCAACACGCCGGCAGCCAGCCTGCTCAGGCTCGCGCTGAGCGCCGCGTTCCGGCCAGGCGATCCGGTGGGCCTGCTGTCGCTGCTCAAGCATCCGCTGCTTGGTCTCGGCCTCGAACGCCAGAGCGTGCGCAAGGCGGCCGAACTGATCGAGCTGGTTGCCTTGCGCGGCGGCGCCGGCCGGCCGGATATCGCTTCCCTCGGCGAGCTTTTCGAGACGCGGCTTTTGGACCTTAGCGGCGACAGGCGCCAACCATTCTGGTTCCCCCGTCTCAAAGTGCGCGGCATCGAGCAGGCACGGGATGTGCTTAGCCGCCTTACCGATGCGCTCTCCTTGCTCGTGGCGATGCGCGGCGAGAAGGACGCGGACATCGCGATGCTGACGCGGGCAAGCGTCGTGGCCCTGGAAGGTCTTGGCCGCGCGACCGACGGCAGCGTGACCGAGCTCTATGCCGGCGACGCCGGCGAGAAGCTCGCCGAGGCGCTGCGCGGGCTGGTCGCCGCGTCATCGCCCTTCACTTTCGCGGCAAACGAGTGGCCCGACGTGATGGAGGCGCTGATCGCGCCGGAGACGGTCAAGCCGGGGCAAGGCACCGACCGCAACATCGCCATCTGGGGCGCGCTGGAGGCCCGGCTGCAGAGCGTCGACACGCTCGTCATCGGCGGGCTCAACGAAGGCGTGTGGCCGCGCAAGCCGGAGAGCGACCGCTTCATGTCGCGGCTGATGAAGACCGGCATCGACCTCGAGCCGCCGGAGCGGCGCATCGGCCTTGCCGCGCATGACTTCCAGATGGCGATGGGCACTGAAACGGTGGTGCTGACGCGCTCGGCACGGTCCGGCGACGCGCCGGCGGTGCCGTCGCGCTGGCTGCAGCGCATCCTCACCTTCATCGGCAAGGACCATGCGACGGCACTTAGCCGGCGCGGCGATGCGCTGCTCGCCTGGGCGCGCGCGCTCGACGCCGGCGAAAGACAAGAGTTCGCGGCCCGTCCGCAGCCGAAGCCGCCGCTGCACCTCAGACCACAGCATTTCTCGGTCACCGAGATCGAGACGCTGCGCCGCGACCCTTATGCGGTCTATGCCCGGCGGATCCTCGGCCTGATGCCGCTCGACCCGGTGATCCGCGATCCGGGTGCCGCCGAACGCGGGACCCTATTCCACGCCATCCTGCATCTGTTCTCGCGGCGGGTCGAAGATCCAAGGGCGCCGGGCGCGCTGGCAGGCCTCATCGAGGCCGGGCGAGTTTGTTTTGCTGACGCAGCGCTGCCGCCCGATATCGAGGCGGTGTGGTGGCCGCGCTTCGAAAAGCTCGCCGAAAACATCGTCGAATGGGAGCATACCCGCGCCGACGCCGTCGCCAGGCGCCATGCCGAGGAACGCGCCGAGAAGACCATCGTCGGCCGCACCGGCGTCACGCTCTCCGGCTATGCCGACAGGGTCGACCTGCTCGCCGGCGGCATGGCCGACATCCTCGACTACAAGACGGGCTCCTCGCCCTCGAAGGCACAGGCGCACACACTTCTGTCGCCGCAGCTTGCGCTCGAAGGCGCGCTTCTGCGGCGCGGCGCCTTCAGGGAACTCGGCATTTGCGAGCCCTCCCAGCTCGCGTTCGTACGGCTGAAGCCGAATGGCGAGGTGTTCGAGGAATCGATCCTCGAATACAACCGCAAGCCGAAAACCGCCAACGAGCTCGCCGAGGAGGCCTGGGCGCGGCTGGAGCGGCTGCTCTTCCATTACGCGGATCCTGCGACCGGCTATCTGTCGCGCGCGCTCCCGTTCCGCGAGGGCGAGGCCGATGGCGACTACGACCATCTCGCCCGCGTGCTCGAATGGTCGGCCGGCGGCGCAAGCGAGGACGAGGCGGAAGGATGAGATATCCGATCCCCTCCGATACCGCCGCCAGCCAGGCGCGCGCCTCCGACCCGCAAAATTCGGCCTGGGTGTCGGCCAATGCCGGATCGGGCAAGACGCATGTGCTGGCGCAACGTGTCATCCGGCTTCTGCTCAACGGCACCGATCCGTCGAAGATCCTGTGCCTGACCTATACGCGCGCCGCCGCCGCCAACATGTCGAACCGCGTGTTCTCGACCCTGTCGGAATGGACGGCGCTGCCCGATGCCGAACTCGCGGTGAGGATCGCGGCGCTCGACGGGCGCGGCGCCGACCGCGACACCATGCGCCGCGCGCGCCGATTGTTCGCCGAGGCGCTTGAGACGCCGGGCGGGTTGAAGATCCAGACCATCCACGCCTTCTGCGAATCGGTGCTGCATCAGTTCCCGCTCGAGGCCAACATCCCCGCGCATTTCGAGATGCTCGATCCGCAGATGGAGGCCTCGCTGTTCGCGGATGCGCGCCGCGACATGATCTCAGGGGCGGGCGCCGGCGTCGAAGGCCTGGCGGAAGCCTTTGCTATGGTGCTGGAGCGCGGCGGCGAATTCGGGCTCGACACGCTGCTCGCCGAGATCGTCGGCAAGCGCGACGAGTTGCGCGGCTTCATCGCCAAGATCGGCAAGGACCGGGATTTCCGGCCGCTCTTTGTCGAATTCGGCTTCAGGCCGGGGCAGACTGGCGAGGACATCGCTGCTTCGGTATGGCCGCTGCCGGGCTTCGCGCCAGGCCAATTCGCCGAGTTCGCGCGCGCCGCGGAAGCCGCCGACGCGCGGCAGGTGCTGAACAACGTGCTGCCTTACGCGCAGAGCGCCTTTGCCGAGGCCGATCCGATCCGGCGGCTGCGGCTTCTCGCCAAGGCGTTCCTGCGCTCCGACGGCGACCCTTACGATCCGCCGAAGATCTTCAAGAAAGCGCTGGTCGACAGGCTGCCCGACCTGCCCGAGCGCTACCTCGCGGCGGCCAAGGCGATCCTCGACGTGTCGGACCGGCTGGCGCTCTTCCGCATGCTCGAAGGGACAGCGGCGGCGCTCACCGTCGCCGGCTGGCTGATCGCACGCTATGAGCAGTTGAAGCGCAGCCGCGGCTTCCTCGACTTCAACGATCTGATCACCCGCACGGTCAGTCTTTTGTCTCGGCCCGATGCCGGCCCCTGGGTGCAGTACAAGCTCGACCAAGGCATCGATCACATCCTGCTCGACGAGGCGCAGGACACGAGCCCCGACCAGTGGGAAGTGGTGAAGAAACTGACGGAGGAGTTCTTTGCCGGGCTCGGCCAGCGCGAGGCGGTGCGGCGCACGGTGTTTGCCGTCGGCGACGAGAAGCAGTCGATCTACTCCTTCCAAGGTGCTGCACCCGATTCCTTTGCCGAGAGCCGGCATTTGTTTGCCGGGCGCGTGCGCGACGCCGAAGCCTCCTTCGCCGACTTGAAACTCACCTGGTCGTTCCGCTCCAGCGACGATGTGCTTGCCGCCGTCGACCGCGTCTTCGCCGAGCCGGGCGTGCGGCGCGGCATCAGCCACGATCCCGATCCGCTCAGCCACAAGGCGATCCGCACCGACGCGCCGGGCTATGTCGAGCTGTGGCCCTCGATCGGCGCCGAGATGGTCGAGGAGCCGGACGACTGGACCTTGCCGGTCAACCACGCCAGCGCGCCGGCCGTGCGCGTGGCCGAGCATGTGGCCGCGACCATCCAGACCTGGCTGCGCAACGGCGAAATCATCGAGGGCAAGGGCCGGAAGCTGACGGCCGGCGACATCCTCGTCCTGGTGCGCAAGCGCGACCGCTTCGTGCATGCGCTGTCGCGAAGCCTCAAGAACCGGCAGATCCCGGTCGCCGGCGCAGATCGGCTCAGCCTGCCCGGCCATATCGCCGTGCAGGATCTGATCGCGCTCGGCCATTTCTTGATCCAGCCGGAAGACGATCTGTCCTTGGCCGCCGTGCTGCGCAGCCCGATCTTCGAGATTTCCGAGGAGGCTTTGCTGGCGCTAGCCGGCGAGCGGCCAAAGGGCCAGTCGCTGATCGCCTCGTTGAGGCAGCATGCGGCGGGCGACGAGGCCTTGGCCGCTGTCGTCAGCCGGCTCGATGCCTGGGCGAACGAGGTGGCCTTCAAGCCGGTCTTCGAATTCTACGCCGCCACGCTGGCGCGCGACGGTCTGCGGCGCAAGATGACGGCACGGCTCGGGCCGGAAGCCGGCGACATCCTCGACGAATTCCTGAGCTTCTGCCTGGCCGAGGAGCGCACCGGCCTGCCGGGGCTGGAATCTTTCCTCTCGACGCTCGAAAACAGTGGTCCCGAGATCAAGCGCGAGATGGACCAGACGCGCGACGAGGTGCGTGTCATGACCGTGCATGCCGCGAAGGGCCTGGAAGCGCCGGTGGTCTTCCTGGTCGATGGCGGCTCGGCGCCGTTCAGCGATCAACATCTGCCGCGATTGATGGCCTTCGAAAGCTCGGGCGCCGAGTGGAAGGGCAAGGGCTATCTCTGGCGCTCGGCCAGCGACGTCGCCAATGGCGTTTCGCGGGCGGCCTCGGCGCGGGCGCGCGAGCTGGCCGATGACGAATACCGGCGGCTGCTCTATGTCGGCATGACGCGCGCCGAGGACCGGCTGATCGTCTGCGGCTATCACGGCAAGCGGGCGCCGAGCACCGGGACCTGGCATTCGATCGTCAGCCGGGCGCTGCTCGGAGCCCCTGAAAGCGTGGAGCGCCGGCACCCGGCGGCGGCCGAGGTGGCGGTGCATCGCTTCCACATGACCAAGCTGCCGCCGGTGACTCTCACCGGAACGGATGAGGCAGCACCTTTCGAGCACGCCGCGCCTTTGCCGGATGGCCTGTTCCGCCCGTTGCCGCCTTATGAGGACTTGCCGCGGCCATTGTCGCCTTCCGGCGCTTCGGCGCTGATCGACGAGACGACCGAAGCTCTGCCCGACACGCGCTCGCCGGTGCTCGACACCGAATCCGAGCCGGGTTTTGCGGTGGTGCGCGGACTGGCCCTGCACAAATTGCTGCAGATGCTGCCCGGCATCGCCGAGGATGAAAGGCGAGACGCGGCAGAGCGCTATCTGGCGCGCGCCGGCGCCAAATGGCCTGCGGGCGAGCGGGACAAGGCGCTGGACGCGGTGCTCTCGATCTTGTCCGACGGCCGCTTCGGGGCGCTGTTCTCGCCATCCTCGCGCGCCGAAGTCGCCGTCATGGGCAGCCTGGAGGTGAAGGGCAGATTGCGCTCCATCTCCGGCAAGATCGACAGGCTGGCCGTTACCCAAGAAGAGGTATCGATCGTCGACTACAAGACCAACCGGCCGGCGCCGGCCAGCCTGGCAGAAGTGCCACCGGCCTATCTGCTGCAGCTTGCGCTCTACCGCGCGCTGCTTAAGCCGCTCTATCCGGGCCGCGAGGTGACGGCCGCACTGCTCTTCACCGAAGCGCCGCGCCTGATCGAGCTGCCTGCAACGGCCATGGACGATGCCCTTGCCCGACTCACGGGAGCGTGACACAAGAACTGCTTGAACATCACCGCTACAACCACCACATTTGGTGCAACCCGAGTTTTCGAAAGGATTTCAGCATGGCCACCGTCAAGGTCGACAAGGGCAATTTCCAGGCCGATGTGCTCAACGCCAAGGAACCGGTCGTGGTGGATTTCTGGGCGGAATGGTGCGGTCCTTGCAAGATGATCGCGCCGGCGCTGGAAGACATCGCCAAGGAACTCGGTACGAAGATCAAGGTCGCCAAGCTCAACATCGACGAGAATCCCGAATTGGCCGCGCAGTATGGCGTGCGCTCGATCCCGACGCTGATGATCTTCAAGGGCGGCGAAGTGGCCGACATGAAGGTGGGTGCCGCGCCGAAGACCGCGCTGTCGCACTGGATCAACGGCAGCCTCGCCTGAGCCAATCCGAATATTTTGAAGGAACGAGCCCGGCCACCGCGCCGGGCTTTTCTTTGGCGCCATCGCTGGCGGCGCTCTGGCCCTCGCACCCGGGCACGTCATGCCCTCTGCTTCGGAAAAAGGAGAGCGCCATGACCGGAACAGCCAAGGCCACAGTTCACGTCGACAACGAGCGGGTGATCGTCACCGAATACCGCTTCGCGCCCGGCGCCAACACCGGCTGGCACCGCCACGACCACGACTATGTCGTGGTGCCGCTGATGGACGGCAAGGTGAAGCTGGTGACCAAGGACGGCGTCACCTTCGCCGAGATGAAGCAAGGTGCGCCCTATTTCCGCAGGGAAGGCGTCGAGCACGACGTCATCAATGCCAATGACGGCGAATACGCCTTCATCGAAATCGAGCTGAAGTAAGCGTGCTGTGATCTCGGCCGCCAGCTTGCGACGACTCACCACGGCCTCGAACGCCACGACATGGGTCTAGGTTCACTCGCCGCCTTTGCTGGTTTCGCGGCGATTGCCGCCTATGTCCAGACACTGACAGGTTTTGCCTTCGGTCTGATCATGATGGGCGCGATCGCCCTCGTTGGCTTGCTGCCGCTGCCGGACGCCGCTGCGATGGTCGGCATGCTTACACTGGTCAACGCGGCGCAAATGCTGATCCAGGGCGGCTGGCGCGAAGTCGCACGCCGCGAGTTGCGACTGATCCTGGTCGCAAGCCTGCCTTCGTTGTTCGTAGGTTACGTCCTGTTGGAATGGCTGGCGGACACACGAGCGGACCTGCTGAAAATCGGACTTGGCCTGGTCATCATGCTGTCCAGCCTGCAGCTGGCGGTCAGGCCCGCCGGTTTGGCAAAACCATCGTCAAACGCGAGTTTCGTCGGCTTTGGCGTCATCTCGGGTCTGATGAGCGGCCTGTTTGCGACCGGTGGTCCGCCGCTCGTATATCTTCTCTTTCGCCAGCCGCTGCCCCATGTGCGCATTCGCGAAACACTGGTTACCGCGTTCGGCGCCGCGCAAGCGGTCCGGCTTAGCACGGTCGTGGCGAGTGGCAACCTGCCTGCCATGTCGCCCATGGCGCTCGTCCTTGCCGTACCGGCGGTGATGCTGGCGACCTATGCGGCGCGCCGCTGGCCGCCGTCGTTGTCGCAACGGACGATGCGCAGGAGCGTCTTTGTCCTGCTTTTCCTGTCCGGCCTGTCGTTGGCGCTGCCGGCCATCATGCACCTTGCCGTTTAGCTGGAGATGCGGGCTCGTGGAATTTCCAGCCGGACCACTACCTGGTCACCAGTCGGCGACGCGGTCGCCGCCGGCAAATTGCGCGCTTTTGCCGGTATATTCGAACAGCTCGATCCTCACGCCGTTGGGATCTGTGATCCAGGCCTGAAAAGTGTCGTCGCAGGCGAGCTTCTTTGGCGTCACCTCGACGCCTTTCGACCGGATGTGGGCGATCGCGGCATCGATGTCTTCCACCTCGAGGCAGAAGTGGTTGATCTGATTGCGCTCGCTGTAGCTGGTCTCGCTCTTCTCGAACACCTCGACATGGCTGCGGCCGCCACAATCGAGGTAGAAACCGAAGACCTTGCCGTCGCGGAGGAAATTGAACCGCGTGTCCATGCCGAGCACGTCGTGGTAGAAGCCGCGCGTCGCCTCGAGGTCATGCGCGAAGATGCAGACATGGGCGAGCTGCTTCACCTTGATCATGACAGGCTCCTTGCGGCTCAGCGAACCTTCGCTCAGGTCGGCGGCGTGCCGTTCTCGTCCAATACAGCGCCGGCGAAATAGAGCGAGCCGCCGATGAGGATGCGCGGCGCCGGACCGTCCCAGCTGTCGCGCAACAGCATCAGCGCATTGGCGACGGAGCTGACCGGCTCTGCCGACAGGCCGGCTTCGGTGGCGCGCAGCGCCAGCTCGTCGTTCGGCACGCCGGCATCGCTCTTGCTCACCGGCACCGTGTAGACATGCCGGGCCAGCCCCTTGAAGGCGCTGAAATAACCGGTCTGATCCTTGGTGTTGATCATGCCGGAGATGAGGATCAGCGGCCGTGGGTTCTTTTCCTCCTGCTCGGCGAGCGCTTCGGCGATGACGACCCCGGCACCCGGATTGTGGCCGCCGTCGAGCCAGATCTCGGCGCCCTTGGGCGCCAGATCGACCAGCTTGCCCTGCGACAATTTCTGCATCCGGGCGGGCCATGCGACTTGCGCCATCGCCTTTTCAGCAGCGCGGTGACCGATCTCGAAGCCGGCGGCCTTGACCGCAGCGATCGCCGCGGCGGCATTGGCGAACTGGTGCCGTCCCGACAGGCGCGGCAGCGGCAGGTCCATCAGGCCGTCCTCGTCCTGATAGACCATGCGGCCGTTCTCCTCGAAGGCGAGGAAATCCTGGCCGTAGACGACGGTCGGGCAATCGAGCCGCTCGGCGGTCTCGATCATCACTTCGAGCGCCGTCTCGCTTTCCTGCGCGCCGATCACCACCGGGCAGCCGCGTTTCATGATGCCGGCCTTCTCGGCGGCGATCACCTCGACCCGGTCGCCGAGATAGGCTTCATGGTCCAGCGACACCGGCATGATCACGGACACCGCCGGCCGCGCGATGACGTTGGTGGCGTCGAAGCGGCCGCCGAGGCCGACCTCGATGATCGCGGCTTCGGCCGGATGCTCGGCAAACAAAATGAAGGTGACGGCGGTCAGGATCTCGAAGACGGTGATCTTCTGGCCCTGGTTGGCCTCGGCGACGCGCGCGATGGCCTCGGCGAAGATCTTGTCATCGACAAGCTTGCCGCCGCCCTCGGCGGCCAGCCGGTAGCGCTCGTGCCAGTTCACCAGATGCGGCGAGGTGTGCACGTGGACGAGGTGCCCCGCCGCTTCGAGCAGCGCCCGGGCAAAGGCGGCACAGGAGCCCTTGCCGTTGGTGCCGGCGACATGGATGACCGGCGGCAGCCGCTCCTGCGGGTTGCCGAGGCGGTCGAGCAGGCGGGTGATGCGGTCCAGCGAAAGGTCGAAGCCTTTCGGATGGAGCGTCATCAGATGTTCGATTGCGCGGTCGGCGGCGAGCGTTGTCATAGTGGAATCCCAGAGCGGGTCATCATTTCATGGAAATGCAGAACCGCTCCATCTTTTGTTGGCGCAATTCCGGACGGAAAACCCGTTCACGCTTTTCCTGGAATTGCTTTAGCGCACGACCCCGAAACCGGGAATCGGTTTCGAAAAGGGTCATGCGCAAATCAAATGGCTACTGCGCAGCACGGCCGGCGCGCAATCGCGATTCGCGGCGGACGATGTCGCGTCAGACCTGCGGCCGCGCTTCCGGTTGCGTCAGGGCCGGCGGCAGGATCTCCGGCTCGACCGGCTTCTCAGCCGCTGGAACCTTGAGGAGCATCTTCAAGAGCCTGGCGATGGTCTGGCGCATCTCCAGCCGCGAAACCACCATGTCGACCATGCCGTGCTCCATCAGATATTCGGCGCGCTGGAAGCCGTCGGGCAGCTTCTCGCGGATGGTCTGCTCGATGACACGCGGGCCGGCGAAGCCGATCAACGCGCCGGGTTCGGCAATGTGGACGTCGCCGAGCATGGCGTAGGACGCGGTGACGCCGCCCGTCGTCGGATTGGTGAGCACGACGATGTAGGGCAGACCGGCTTCCTTCAGGCGGTCGACGCCGACCGTGGTGCGCGGCAATTGCATCAGCGAGAGGATGCCTTCCTGCATGCGGGCGCCGCCCGAGGCAGCGAACAGGATCAGCGGCCGCCTGCGCTGCAGGGCGACTTCGAAGCCGTGGACGATGGCTTCGCCGGCGGCCATGCCGAGCGAGCCGCCCATGAAAGCGAAATCCTGCACGGTGACGATGACCGGAAGCCCGTCGATGGTGCCGGCGGCATTGAGGATAGCGTCTTCCAGGCTGGTCTTGGCCTTCGCCTCCTTCAGGCGATCGGTGTAGCGCTTCTCGTCGCGGAACTTCAGCGGGTCCTGGACGACCTTGGGGTTTTCCAGCGTCTCGTATTTGCCGTCGTCGAAGAAATATTTCAGCCGTTCCTTGGCCGAAATCTTCATGTGGTGGCCGGAAGCCGGGATGACGAACTGGTTGGATTCGAGGTCCTTGTGGAAGATCATCTCGCCGGTCTCGGGATCCTTGATCCAGAGGTTTTCCGGCATATCGGTGCGCCGGCCGAGCATCGAATTGATCTTCGGACGGACGTAGTTGGTGATCCAGTTCATGGCTTCGGCTCCTGTCCTGGAAGATAGACTTAGGAAGACTATTCGGCGGCAGCAAGGCGGGCCGAACGCACGCCCTGGGCAAGGCCGCTGACCAAAGTCGCGACGGCCTCGGCCGGATCGGCGGTCTTCTCGCCCTTGGGTCCGAGCACATTGGCGACCGCGTTGACGATCGCGGTGCCGACGACGACGCCGTCGGCCGAGGCGCCGATCACCCGGGCCTGCTCGGCGGTCTTGACGCCGAAGCCGACGCAGACCGGCAGCGCGGTATGACCCTTGATGCGCTTGACTGCCGCCGCGACCTTGGCGGTGTCGGCAAGGGCCGAGCCGGTGATCCCGGTCATCGATACGTAATAGACGAAGCCGGAGGTGTTTTCCAAAACCTTGGGCAGGCGCTTGTCGTCGGTGGTCGGCGTCGCCAGTCGGATGAAGTTGACGCCGGCCTTCAGCGCCGGGATGCAGAGCTCCTCGTCCATTTCCGGCGGCAGGTCGACGACGATCAGTCCGTCGATGCCGCTGGCCTTGGCATCGGCGAGGAAGCGATCGACGCCGTAGATGTAGATCGGGTTGTAGTAACCCATCAGCACGATCGGCGTCTCGTTGTCGCTGGTTCGGAATTCGGCCGCCATCTTCAGCGTCTTGACCAGCGTCTGGCCGCCTTTCAGCGCCCTGAGGCCCGCCGCCTGGATGGCCGGACCGTCGGCCATCGGATCGGAGAAGGGCATGCCGAGCTCGATGACGTCGGCGCCGGCGCCCGGCAGCGCCTTCATGATGGCCAAGGAGGTGCCGTAGTCCGGGTCGCCGCCCATGATGTAGGTGACCAAAGCCGGACGGCCCTCGGACTTGAGCTTCGCCATGCGGCGGTCGATGCGGGTGGTCATCGTCAGATCTCCATGCCCAGCATGTTGGCCACCGTATGCACGTCCTTGTCGCCGCGGCCGGACAGGTTGACGATGACGATCTGGTCCTTGTCCATTTCCGGCACGATCTTCATGGCGTGGGCAATGGCGTGCGCCGATTCCAGGGCCGGGATGATGCCTTCGACGCGGGTCGTGAGCTGGAAGGCTTCCAGCGCCTCGTCATCGAGGATCGGCACATATTGGACGCGGCCCGAATCGCGCAGCCAGGAATGCTCGGGCCCGACGCCCGGATAATCGAGGCCGGCCGAGATCGAATGGCCGTCGAGGATCTGGCCGTCCGCATTCTGCAAGAGATAGGTGCGGTTGCCGTGCAGCACGCCGGGAGAGCCGGCGCTCATCGAGGCGCAGTGCTCGACGCCGTTCAGGCCACGCCCGCCGGCCTCGACGCCGATGATGCGAACCTCCTTGTCGTCGAGGAAGGGATGGAACAAGCCGATGGCGTTGGAGCCGCCGCCGACCGCGGCGATGATGACATCCGGCAGCCGGCCTTCCTGCTCCAGCACCTGGGCACGCGCTTCCGTGCCGATGACCGACTGGAAGTCGCGCACCAGCTCCGGATAGGGATGCGGGCCGGCGGCGGTGCCGATCAGGTAATAGGTGTCCTCGACATTGGTGACCCAATCACGAAGGGCTTCGTTCATGGCATCCTTCAGCGTGCCGTGGCCGGCGGTGACCGGCCGCACCTCGGCGCCGAGCAGCTTCATGCGGAAGACGTTGGGGCTCTGCCGGGCGACGTCGGTGGCGCCCATGTAGACGACGCAAGGGTAGCCGAAGCGCGCCGCGACGGTTGCCGAGGCGACGCCGTGCTGGCCGGCACCGGTCTCGGCGATGATGCGCCGCTTGCCCATGCGCTTGGCGAGCAGGATCTGGCCGAGGCAGTTGTTGATCTTGTGCGAGCCGGTATGGTTCAGGTCCTCGCGCTTGAAATAGACCTTGGCGCCGCCCCCGAGGCCCCTCGCCGAGGAAACCTCACGAAGATGCCTGGTCAGGCCTTCGGCGAAGTAGAGCTTCGACGGCCGCCCGGCATAGTGGGTCGACAGGTTCTGCAGCTCGGCCTTGAACTCCGGATCGTTCTTGGCCTTGTTCCACTGCTCTTCGAGATCGAGGATCAGCGGCATCAGCGTCTCGGCGACGAAGCGCCCGCCGAAAATGCCGAACATGCCCTGCTCGTCGGGCCCGGTGCGGAAGGAATTGGGCATAGCCGGCTTGTTCATCGCCGATCTCCTGGCATCTTATGTTTGAGCATGTCCTTATCGGAAAACCGGATTCCACTTTTCCGGGACATGCTCGGTTAGGTTCCTCAGGCGGCGCGGTCGTCGCGCGCGGCCTTGACGGCCCGGAAAAACTGCTCGATCAGCGCCGGATCCTTGACGCCGGGAGCGCTTTCCACGCCCGACGAGATGTCTATTGCGGGCGGATTGGCCAGTCTCAGGGCATCGCCGACATTGGCGGCGTTGAGCCCCCCGGAAAGCATGTAATCGAGCCCGGCGTCAAGGCCGGCAAGGAGGCGCCAGTCGAAAGCGACGCCGTTGCCGCCCGGCAATTGCGATCCCTTGGGCGGCTTGGCGTCGAACATGAACTGGTCGGCAATGCCGATGTAGGGCTTTATCCGGTCGAGGTCCGCCGCTTCGCTGACCGACAGCACCTTCATCACCGGCAGGCCGTAGCGAGCCTTGAGCTCCGCCACCCGCGCCGGCGTTTCGGACCCATGCAGCTGCAGCATATCCGGCTGCATCCTGGAGACGATCTCGTCCAGGAATTCATCATCGGCGTCGACGGTGACGGCGACCGCCTTGGCCTTGCCGCGCGCGGCTTCGCGCAGGCGCCCTGCCTCTGCCGGTTCTACGTAACGCGGGCTTTTGGCAAAGAAGATGAAGCCGACATGGCTGGCGCCGCCGGCGAGCGCGGCAGCCATCGCGGCGTCGGTCTTCAATCCGCAGATCTTGATGTCGAGCGTCATGGCGCGGAATTGGCACGAAAAGCCGCAAGAGTCGAGAAAAAGCATGCTGTTGCCGGATGGTCAGAAAGCGCTAACTTGAATTCAAGGCAATGCAGGCGGGAGCAAACCAATGGCCGACCGGACCGTCGCCGAACTCAGGCAAAAGATCGCGCAGGCGCGCGAGGTGATCGCGCATCTGATGGAGAAGTCCGACTTCAACGGCGCCGAAGCGCACCGGGCGCTGGAATATTTCGGCAGCGACGCCTTCGACCGGAATTTCTTGCCCTGGCCGCATCAGGGGGATGAGGGGCTGAAGCCGGAGGAGTTGAACGCCGCGAATGACGATTGAGCGGGTTTGCGGCGAGGCAACCGCGCCTTCGTCCCAGGGCGGAGCGACGCGAAAGCGGAGCGCAGACCCTGGGATCCATTCCGTTACGTCGGCCGAAGAGTGCCGCGATCGAAAATAAAACGGCCGTTCTGGGACGCCTCTCGTCAAGGCAAAACAACTTCTGAACCGCCGCAGCGCTCACGCGTCACGGCATGGATCCTAGGGTCTACGCGCGTCGCTTCGCTCCTTGCTTCGCCCTAAGATGACGACGCTGAGGGCACGGCCAAATCTCAACGTCCCGCAGCCAGCGGTGGACGACAATGGCGCCTCGCAGACGACTTACTCGAACACGATCGCCTGCAGCGCGCCGCCGTTGCGCTTCAGCCAATCCTTGCAGCGGTCGGTGTCGGGGCAGAGCTTTTCGCACAATTTCCAGAATTTCGGGCCGTGGTTCATCTCTTTCAGATGCGCCACCTCATGCGCCACCAGGTAATTGATGACCGGCGGCGGCGCCATCATGATGCGCCACGAGAAGGAGAGATTGCCCTCCGAGGTGCATGACCCCCAGCGGCTGGAGGTATCCTTGTAACGGATCGCCTTGGCGCGCTTGCCGATCGCTTCGGTGTGCTTGACCACCAGCTTCTCGATCTCGCGCTTGGCCTCGCGTTTCAGATAATCGGCGATGCGGCGCGGCAGGTGGATGCGCTCGCCATGCACGATCAGCAGCGGGCCGCGATCGTCGCGAGCGATGGTGACGGTGCCGCGCTTTGCCGGCTCATGGACGATGCGGTGCGGCACGCCCCGGATCGGGATCTTGATGCCTGGCCGCACCTGCGGACGCATCGGCACCTTGGCCAGGCGCTGCTCCAGCCAGTCCTGATGACGGTCGAGGAATTTCTCGACCTCGCCGCGCCGCAGGCCGGGCGGCACGGTGATGCGCAGGCCCTGGCCGCCGGAATCGATGCGCAGCGTCAGCCGCCGGGCCCTGGCGCTCTCGACGATCTTGAGCGGCAGCGTGCGGCCGGCGACGCAATGCTCGCGCTCTACGACGGGCGCGGGCTTGGGCTTGGTCAGATTGCGAAAGAAGCCGAGGGACATGGCTGGACGATACGCGATTCGAGGAAAACGGCCAGTGGAGTGAAGCTACATGG
This sequence comes from Mesorhizobium sp. WSM4904, assembly GCF_029674545.1. Classification (NCBI taxonomy): domain Bacteria; kingdom Pseudomonadati; phylum Pseudomonadota; class Alphaproteobacteria; order Hyphomicrobiales; family Phyllobacteriaceae; genus Mesorhizobium; species Mesorhizobium sp. WSM4904. The sequence continues at coordinate 618,274 of NZ_CP121354.1, forward strand.
AGAACAAAAAAGAAACGGCGCCGCTCGCGCGACGCCGTATTATCACGCCGAAACCTGTCGCGCGGCCTCAGTCGTCGAGCAGATTCGTGCCTTCGCCGCGCTTCGGCCCTGTCGCTCCGGTCGAGTCGCCAGTGGCGGTCGGTGCGGTCGGCTTGTTGCGCTGAGCCATGAAGCGGTCGAACTCTTCCTGGTCCTTGGCGCGGCGCAGCTCGCGGGCATACTCGTCGAACTCGGTCAGCATTTCGTCGAGCTTGCGGCGCTCCTCGGCGAGGCGCTCGAGCTCCTTCTCGCGCCAGTCGTCGAAGGCGACGTTGCCGGTGCGGGACGAACCGTGGCCCCAGCGGGCGGCCTTGTCGGAGCCGCGGCGGCAGCCGGCGAAGATACCGTCGGTGGCGCGGTTGACGTCACGCTTGAAGCCATCGAGCCGGTCGCCCCAGATGATGTAGGCGAGCATGGCGAAGCCGAGCGGCCAGAACACCATGAAGCCGATCACCATCAGCGCGATGGTCGCCGGCGTCCAGGCCGGACGGATCAATGCGGTTGTGTTCATTCTCCCAATCCTTCCGTTGGAGACAGCCAAACCGGCTGTGTGGAATCGAAATGGGAAGGCGAAATCGGCGATTCAAGGCAAGTCCGCCCAAAACCGGCGAAGCGGTTGAAATGATTATCGCCTTTTGAGTTTTTCGAGGAAAAGCACCACCATTCCGGCAACCAGGCCCCAAAACGCGGCGCCGACACCGAACAGCGTCAGCCCCGAGGCGGTCACCGCGAAGGTGACGGTGGCCGGCATGCGCTCGCCCGTGTCATGGAGAGCGATCGACAGCGCGTTGGCCAAAGGTGCCATCAGCGCCAGTCCGGCGACCAGCACGATCAGGCTCTGCGGCAGGACGGCGAAGATCGCCACCAGCGAAGCGCCGAAAATGGCAAAGACCAGGTAGGCGAGCGCATAGAACGGCCCGGTCTTCCAACGCTCGGCGGGGTCCGGATGGACGTCCGGGCCGGTGCAGATCGCGGCCGAGATGGCCGCCAGATTGGTGGTCGAGGCGCCGAACGGCGCCGAGAGCAGCGAAAACAGCCCGGTGACGCCGATCAGCGGGCCGGGCTCCGGGTGGTAGCCGGCGGCTTTCAGGACGGCGAGGCCGGACAGGTTTTGCGAGGCCATGGTGACGAGGTAGAGCGGCAAGGCCAGCCCAACGATAGCCGAGGCGGTGAACTGCGGCACAACCAGTGTCAGTGTCGACAGTTCAGGCGCCGGCAGGCCGCCGACGCGGCCGGTGAGGAAGGCGGCGAGGCCGCCGCCGATCAGCACCACCAGCACAGACAATGCCGGATTGAACAGCCGGATGACGAAGAAGGCGGCGATCAGCGGCAAGATCAGCCACGGATCGGCGGGGATGGCCTTCACCGCATTGACGGCGAAGCCGACCAGGATGCCGGCGAGCATGCCGGAAGCCACCGAGGCCGGAATCATCGCGATCAGCCGGGTCAGCGGCTTGAACAGGCCGGTGGCAATCAGAAGGATGCCGGTGACGATGAAGGCACCGACGGCTTCCGGCATGGTGAAGCCGCTGGAGGCGGCAATCAGCGCCAGTCCCGGCGTCGACCAGGCGGTGATGACCGGCATCTTGGTGCGCCAGGACAGCCACAGGCATTCGATCGCCATGGCCAGGCAGATCGCCGTCACGCCGCTCGCGGTCTCGATCTGCGTGGCGCCGACCGCCTTGGCCGCGGCGATGACGATGGCTAAAGTGCCGCCAAAGCCGACGATCGCCGCGACGAAGGCGGATATGGGGATGGAAATGCGCATGGTTCAAGCGACCCGCTTGACCATGTCGCCGACGGCGCGGAGCAGCATGTCGAGATCCTCGGGGCGGGACAGACGATGATCGCCGTCGGGAATCAGCGACAGCGTGACGTCGTCGGCCGGCAAAAGCGCGGCGAGCTTCAGCGCATGGCCGGACGGCACGTCGGGATCGGCCAGGCCCTGCAGGATGTGTACCGGGCAGTGGGTGTCGATCGGCCCGGCCATCACCCGGTTCGCCCGGCCGTCCTCGATCAGCGCGCGCGTGTAGATATAGGGCTCGTCCGAATAGTCGGACGGTTCGGCGAAAAATCCCTTTTTCGAAAGATCGCGCTTCTGCGCCTTGGTCAGCACCGGTTCGATCAGCTCGATCGTGAAGTCCGGCGCCGGCGCAAGCAGCACGAGGCCGGCCACGCGATCCTCGCCCGCCTTGCGCAGTTCCTGAACCATGCGCAACGCTATCCACGCCCCCATCGAGGAGCCGACCAGGATCTGCTTGCCCTTGCTGAAGCGGCGGAAGACGGCAAGGCTCTCGGCCAGCCATTGCGAGATCGTGCCGTCGGCGAAATCGCCGCCGGATTCGCCGTGGCCGGAATAGTCGTGGCGCAGATAGGCGCGGCCTTCGCGGGCCGTCCAGGCCGACAGCGCCTCGGCCTTGGTGCCCAGCATGTCGGACTTGTAGCCGCCCAGCCAGACGATGCCCGGTGCCGAGCCCGGCACCTGCCTGACGGCGATCTCTGCCCCGTCCACGTCGATGAAAACTGGTGCGCTGGCGTTCATGACATCATCCTTCCCGGGCGGTCTTTTGGCACAACCGGCGGTTCATGGAAAAGTGCTCGTGACGTTTCTTTGCTTGGTGCAGACGATGGCGGCTTCCAGGGGCAAGCTTTGAGGTGATTTCCTGGTGAGGCTGTGCTATTGACTCCGGCCGCGCGCTCACCACATAGGCGCGTCCAAGGACTTGAATCCAAAGAAACCCTGAACGAAACGGCCGAGGAGACCACGACCATTCGCAGACCTTTCAAAGCAGCGGCCCCCACCAAGGACGGTCCGCGCTCCAACCGAGACATCCGGGTTCCCCGGGTCCAGCTCATCGACGCCGAAGGCCAGAACCGTGGCGAAGTTTCGATCAACGACGCATTGCTGCTCGCCGAAGAGGCTGGGCTCGATCTCGTCGAGATATCGCCCAACGCGCAGCCGCCCGTCGTAAAGATTCTCGATCTCGGCAAGCTGAAATACGCCAACCAGAAGAAGGCGGCCGAAGCGCGCAAGAACCAGAAGGTCATCGAGATCAAAGAGATCAAGATGCGCCCGAACATCGACAGCCATGACTACGAGACCAAGATGAAGGCCGTGCGGCGCTTCTTCGAGGAAGGCGACAAGGTCAAGCTGACGCTGCGCTTCCGCGGCCGCGAGATGGCGCATATGGAGCTCGGCATGCAGCTCCTGAACAAGGTGCGCGAGGAAGTGGCGCCGATCGCCAAAGTCGAGGCCGAGCCGAAGCTCGAAGGCCGCCAGATGATGATGGTGCTGGCGCCCCGCTGACAGGGCGCCTTCCTTTCGTCCAGGAACCATTCCGGCGCGGCCGCTGCAATCCGTCGCGCCGATCACGGTTTCGAGAAAGAGAGTTGACCGGCCGGCGCGGCTTCGTGCTCTAAAATCCGCCCGAATTGCCGCGCACGGCGACCCGACGATCGGCGGGGCGCCTGTTTTCTATCCGATCGCCGGCAAAGAAAGCGACGATCGGATTGGCCATGGTCGATGAAACGAAGGTCCCGCCCGACAACCAGATAGAGGGGTTGGGCGGCTATCAATATATGCGCCGCGTCGTGCTGGCCGTGCTCATCGTGGTGCTGTTTGCGGCACTCTTGTTCGGCCAGTCGACGTTCCCTCCCGACACGCCGATGCACGAGTCGATCGAGATGTTCGGCGTGCTGCTGATCTTCCTCGGCGTCGTCGGGCGCTTGTGGTCCACGCTCTATATCGGCGGCCGCAAATCCTCCGAGGTGGTCACCGGCGGGCCCTATTCTATCACCCGCAACCCGCTTTACCTGTTTTCGACCGTGGCGGCCGCCGGCGTGGGCGCGCAGATCGGCTCGTTCTCCGGCATCATCCTCTTCGCGCTCCTGTGCGCCGGCGCCTTCCACATCGTCATCCTGCGCGAGGAGCGCTATCTCAAGGAAGTGCTCGGCGCTCCCTACAAAGCCTATCTGGCGAAGGTGCCGCGCTTCTTTCCCAACCTTTCGCTCTACCAGGAAGGCGATACCGGCAGCTTCAAGCCGCGCCTGCTGTTGAACACGTTGCTCGACGGATTGGTGTTCCTGGTGGCGCTGCCGGCCTTCGAACTGATCGACGGCGCGCAGCAATCAGGTGTGCTGCCGGTGTGGTTCACGCTGCCTTAAGGTGGCTCGCGTCGCGCGCCTTCGGCTAGCGGGATCGCGACAGAGCCCGAATTTGAGAACTCATTTTCGAGGTCGGCGCTGCCCCTCATTGCCCTGCCGGGCATCTCTCCCCGTATAGTGACGGGGAGAAAGGGCTGGCCGCAACGACGACGACCTTCTTGCAACGCTTGCGATTGGCGAAGCCGGCGACGACAGCGCCCCTCTCCCCGTCACTATACGGGGAGAGGATGCCGGCAGGCAGGTGAGGGGCGGCGCCGACGCCGGGAGAATTCACCTGAAGCGTTTGCCGCAAGGGCGTCGCCTCTGCTGTGTCGCTTCAGCTGTTGCGCGCGCGCCGTCTTTGATCTATAGGACCGCCGTTCAAGAAAACCGCCCGGCAGGGCATGCCGTGGCGGTTTCATTTGCTTTTCGGGCTTTGGTCGGCCCGAAGCGAACGAGAAGCGCGATGGTGCGCCACCAATACGGAGTAGCAAAATGCCCAAGATGAAGACCAAATCGGCCGCCAAGAAGCGGTTCAAGATTACTGCCACCGGCAAGGTGCTGTCGGCCGCCGCCGGCAAGCGCCACGGCATGATCAAGCGTTCCAACAAGTTCATTCGCGATGCCCGCGGCACGATGGTTCTGGCTGAACCGGACGGCAAGAAGGTCATCAAGAATTTTCTGCCGAACGGCCTTTAAGCATTTCGGTCCGGAACAGCTTTTTGTTTTTACGCAATTCCGAACGGAAAACCGCCAGACACTTTTCCTGGAATTGCTTTTAAGGAGATCATGACATGGCACGCGTAAAGAGAGGCGTCACCGCCCACGCCAAGCACAAGAAGGTCCTGAAAGCCGCCAAGGGCTTCTACGGCCGCCGCAAGAACACCATCCGCATCGCCAAGCAGGCGGTGGAGAAGTCGCTGCAGTATGCCTATCGCGACCGCAAGAACCGCAAGCGCTCGTTCCGCGCGCTGTGGATCCAGCGCATCAACGCGGCGGTGCACGAGCACGGCCTGACCTATGGCCGCTTCATCGACGGCCTCAACAAGGCCGGCATCGAGATCGACCGCAAGATCCTTTCGGACATGGCCATCCACGAGCCGCAGGCTTTCGCAGCCCTGGTCGCCAAGGCCAAGGTCGCGCTCGAATATCTGAAGAACACCACGCCGAATGCTTTTGAGAGCGCTGTCGCCTAAGCCAGCGCTTCCCAAGCATACGCAAATCTGATTTTGGGGAACCCGCGCTGGCACGGCTGGCGCGGGTTTTTCTCATGCCTGATGCAACCAAATTTGTTCCTGATGTAACCAAGATGGCACCGCACAGCGCGATGCCGGTTACCCATCGAGAGAGTTTCGCCGTGAACGCCACCGCTGGAAATCTTGAAACCCTTGAAGCTTCCCTGCTTGCCGACATCGCGGCCGCGGCCGACGAGCAGGCGATCGAGGCGGTGCGCGTCTCGGCGCTGGGCAAGAAAGGCTCGGTCTCCGAAATGCTGAAGACGCTCGGCGCCATGAGTGCCGAGGAACGGCAGGTGAAAGGCCCGGCGATCAACGGGCTGAAGAACCGCGTCACCGAGGCGCTGACGGCGCGCAAAGCCGAGCTGAAGGACGTGGCGATCGCCGCACGGCTCGCCGCCGAGACGGTCGACGTGACGCTGCCTGTGCGGCAATCGCCGGCCGAGCGCGGCCGCATCCATCCGATCAGCCAGGTGATCGACGAGATCGCGGCGATCTTCGGCGACCTCGGCTTCTCGATCGCCGAAGGTCCGGATATTGAGACCGACTATTACAACTTCACGGCGCTCAACTTCCCGCACGGCCATCCGGCGCGCGAGATGCACGACACCTTCTTCTTCCAGCCGGACGAGAAAGGCGAGCGCAAGCTGTTGCGCACGCACACCTCGCCGGTGCAGATCCGCACCATGGAGGGGCAGAAGCCGCCGATCCGCATCGTCATCCCCGGCAAGACCTACCGGCAGGATTCGGACGCCACGCACTCGCCGATGTTCCATCAGGTCGAGGGGCTGGTGATCGACAGATCAGCCAACATCGCCAACATGAAGTGGGTGCTGGAGGAGTTCTGCAAGGCCTTCTTCGAGGTGCCGAGCGTCAAGATGCGATTCCGGCCGTCCTTCTTTCCGTTCACGGAACCCAGCCTCGAGGTCGACATCCAGTGCGACCGCTCGCGTCCGGGCGAAGTGCGCTTCGGCGAAGGTGCCGACTGGATGGAGATCCTGGGCTGCGGCATGGTGCATCCCAACGTGCTGCGCTACGGCGGGCTCGATCCGGACGAATACCAGGGCTTCGCCTGGGGCATGGGCATCGACCGCATCGCCATGCTGAAATACGGCATGCCGGACCTGCGCGCCTTCTTCGACGCCGACGTGCGCTGGCTCACGCATTACGGCTTCCGTCCGCTCGACCTGCCGACGCTGTTCGGGGGGCTCTCGACATGACCGCCCCGCACACCGGCGGCTGCCGCTGCGGCGCGGTGCGGTTCGAGGCGTCAGCCGAGCCGCACCACATCAGCTATTGCCATTGCGGCGATTGCCGGCGCGCGAGCGGCGCGCCGGTGTCGGCCTTCGTCGGCTTCATGGCCGATCAGGTCGCGCTAGATGGCAAGTCGCTGAAGGCCTACCGGAACGGCCCGGTGGAGCGCTCTTTCTGCGGCATCTGCGGCTCGCCCGTCGCCTATAGCGACGAGCGTCTCAACGGCCACATCTACTTCATGCTCGGCGCCATGGACATGCCGGCCTATTTCAAGCCGACCCTGCATGCCTATGTGCGCGAGCAACTGCCCTTCCTGCATATGCCTGACGACCTGCCGCGGCATCTCAAGACCAGCGTGCCCAGGCCATCATCGTCTAACCCAGACGGAACACAGTCATGAAATTCACCCTCTCCTGGCTCAAGGACCATCTCGATACCGACGCTTCGCTTGCCGAGATCGTCGAAAGGCTGACAGCGATCGGCCTCGAAGTCGAACATGTCGACGACAAGGCGAGCCTGAAGCCCTTCGTCATCGCCAAGGTGCTGACGGCAGTCCAACACCCGGACGCCGATCGCCTGCGCGTGCTCACCGTCGACACCGGCGACGGCAAGCCGCCGGTGCAGGTGGTGTGCGGGGCGCCGAACGCGCGGGCCGGCCTGATCGGCGCTTTCGCCGCGCCCGGCACTTATATCCCTGGCATCGACGTGACGCTCTCGGTCGGCAAGATCCGCGGCGTCGAGAGCCACGGCATGATGTGCTCGGAGCGCGAGCTGCAGCTGTCCGACGAGCACACCGGCATCATCGATTTGCCCGAGGACGCTCCAATCGGCACCAGCTTCGCGGCTTACGCGCATCTCGACGACCCGGTGATCGAGATCAATCTGACGCCGAACCGGCCGGATGCGACCAGCGTCTACGGCATCGCGCGCGACCTCGCGGCGAGCGGGCTCGGCCGCCTCACCGGCGGCGCGATCATGCCGCATGCCGGCAACGGCATGTGCCCGGTCAAGGTCAAGATCGAGGCGCCGGAACTCTGCCCCGGCTTCGCGCTGACGCTGGTGAAGGGCGTGAAGAACGGCCCGTCGCCGAAATGGCTGCAACAGCGGCTGATCGCGATCGGGCTGCGCCCGATCAGCGCGCTGGTCGACATCACCAACTACGTCACCTTCGACCGCGGCCGGCCGCTGCATGTCTTCGACGCCAACAAGGTCGCCGGCAACCTCGTCGTGCGCCGCGCCAGGGACGGCGAGAAGGTGCTGGCGCTCGACGGGCGCGAATACGCGCTGACGCCGGAAATGTGCGTGATCGCCGACGACAACGGCGTCGAATCGATCGCCGGCATCATGGGCGGCGAGCATTCGGGCTGCGACGAGAACACCACCGACGTGCTGATCGAATCGGCGCTCTGGGATCCGATCACGACGGCCCGCACCGGCCGCACGCTCGGCATCATCAGCGATGCCCGCTACCGCTTCGAGCGCGGCGTCGATCCCGAATTCATGGTGCCGGGCGTCGAGCTCGCGACCAAGCTGGTGATCGATTTCTGCGGCGGCACGCCGACGGAAATCGAAGTGGCGGGCTATGCCGGCCACAAGCCGAAGATCATCTTCTTCCCGCTCTCGGAGGTGAAGCGGCTGACCGGCATCGAGGTGCCAAGGGAAGAAGCGCTCGCTATCCTGACCCGCCTCGGCTTCGAGCCGCGCAGCTCGGGCGACGCCGTCGAGGTGAAGGTGCCGTCCTGGCGGCCGGATGTCGACGGCAAGGCCGACCTCGTCGAGGAGGTGATGCGCATCCACGGCGTCGACAACATCTTGGCCCAGCCGCTGACCTCGCATGACGCGGTCAGCGGCAAGATCCTGACCACGCTGCAAGTGCGCACCCGCGCGGCGAAGCGCGCGCTTGCGGTGCGCGGCATGATGGAGGCGGTCACCTGGTCGTTCATCCCGGCGAAGCACGCCGAACTGTTCGGCGGCGGCCAGAATGCGTTGAAGCTCGCCAACCCGATCGCCGCCGACATGTCCGACATGCGGCCCTCGCTGCTGCCGGGGCTGATCAGCGCCGCGCAGCGCAACGCCGATCGCGGCATCGGCGACGTGGCGCTGTTCGAGGTCTCCGGCACCTATGAAGGCGACATGGCCGACCAGCAGCGGCGCGTTGCCGCCGGTGTCAGGCGCGGCACGGCCAAGCTCGACGGTTCCGGCCGCAGCTGGGCCGGCAATGCCGGACCGGTCGGCGTGTTCGACGCCAAGGCGGACGCGATCGCGGCGCTCGAAGCCTGCGGCGCGCCGGTCGACCGGCTGCAGATCGAGCCCGGCGGCCCGGCCTGGTATCATCCCGGACGCTCCGGCACGATCAAGCTCGGGCCGAAGACCGTGCTCGGCACCTTCGGCGAATTCCATCCGAAGACGCTCGAAGTGCTCGACGTTGCCGGACCGCTCTGCGGCTTCGAGGTCTATGTCGATGCCGTGCCGGAACCGAAGGCCAAGCCGACGCGCACCAAGCCGAAGCTCGAGCTTTCTCCCTTCCAGGCGGTGAAGCGCGACTTCGCCTTCGTCGTCGACAGGTCGGTCGAAGCCGGCACGCTGGTGCGGGCGGCTTTAGCCGCCGACAAGAAGCTGGTCACCGGCGTTTCGGTGTTCGACGTCTTCGAAGGCGCTGCGCTGGGCGCGGCCAAGAAGTCGATCGCCATCGAAGTCTCGATCCAGCCGGTCGAAAAGACGCTGACCGACGAGGATTTCGAGGCGCTTGCAAAACGCATCGTCGAGAACGTCAACAAGCAGACGGGCGGCGTCCTGCGCGCGTAGAGCATTGCGGAGCGATGGCGAATCGCCCTCCAAAGGGCGATGAACCATCTCCGCTATTCCGGCCTTGCCTTCGAAGAGCAGCGCGCAGCCTTCCTCGCCATCGTCGCGGCCGACCCGCTGCTCAATGAAACGCTGGCGCGCGTGCGCGCGATGGCGCTGCCGGATTGGCTGGTGGTTTCGGGCGCGCTCTACAACAGCGTCTGGAACCACCTGACCGGCAAGCCGCCAGGCTACGGCATCAAGGATGTCGACCTGTTCTATTTCGACGACGCCGACCTCTCCTACGAGGCCGAGGATGCGGTGATCCGCCGAGCGGCGCAGCATTTCGAGGGGCTGGCGCTGCCGGTCGAGGTGCGCAACCAGGCGCGCGTGCATCTGTGGTATCCGGTGAAGTTCGGGCAGGAATGCCCGCGCTACACGAGCGCGAGCGAACCCATCAGCTTTTTTGCCTCGAAAACGCATGCGGTCGGGGTGCGCTTCGGCAGCGACGGAGAGCTGGAGCTCGTTGCGCCGTTCGGGCTCGACGACATTTTCTCGTTCCGCATCGTGCCGAACAGGGTGCTGGACAATCGGCGCACGCATGAGGCGAAGGGGAGAAGGGCGCAGGAGTACTGGCCGGAGATTGAGGTGATGCCTTGGTAGGGATGTCGGCGCGAGGCACCCCCCTCTGCCCTGCCGGGCATCTCCCCCTCAAGGGGGGAGATCAGCAGCTTCGGCGCCGTGCCTCTTCCTTTAACCTCGGTGATTGGCGAAAGCGGCGGCGACAGCCAATCTCCCCCCTTGAGGGGGAGATGTCCGGCAGGACAGAGAGGGGTGCCTCGCGCCTACCTCTCGAAAGAAGGGACGCCTAGGCGCCCCTTCCTCTATCACAGCTCACCCATTCACCAGCGCCAGCAATTCCTCGGTATAGCGCTTGCCGACGACCTTGTCGGGCGACAGCGCGTCGCCGATCGCCGCAGCCTCGGCGGCGCTCAGCTCGATCCCGGCCGCCGCCGTGTTCTGCTCCAGGTGGCGGATCTTTCGCGCGCCGGGGATCGGCACGATGAAATCGCCCTGGTGCAGCACCCAGGCGAGCGCCAGCTGCGCCGGCGTCACGCCCTTCTCGGCCGCCATCTTCTCCAGCACCGCGATGACGGCGTTGTTGGCTTCCATGGCTTCGGCCTGGAAGCGCGGCAGGCCGAGCCGCCAGTCGCCGGCGCCGAGCGCATCCGGCTTGGCGATGGTGCCGGTGAGCAGGCCGCGGCCGAGCGGGCTGTAGGGGACGAAGCCGATGCCAAGCTCGCGGCAGACAGCGAAGACCTCGTCCTCCGGGTCGCGGCTCCACAGCGAATATTCGCTCTGCACGGCGGCGATCGGATGCACGGCATGCGCACGACGCAGCGTCGCTCCGCTCACTTCCGACAGGCCCAGCGCCCGCACCTTGCCTTCGCGCACCAACTCGGCCATGGCGCCGACCGTGTCCTCGATCGGGACGTTCGGATCGACGCGATGCTGGTAGTAGAGGTCGATCACGTCGGTATCGAGGCGCTTCAGCGAGGCTTCCGCCACCGCCTTGACGTGCTCGGGGCGGCTGTCGACGCCGATCATGCGGTCGGTGCCCGAACCGTGCTCGGAAATCTTGAAGCCGAATTTGGTGGCGATGGTGACCTTGTCACGCACCGGCTTCAGCGCCTTGCCGAGCAGGATCTCGTTCTCGAAAGGCCCATAGACCTCGGCGGTGTCGAAGAAGTTGACGCCGATCTCGACGGCGCGGCGCAGCGTGGCGATCGCCTCGGCCTCCGGCTGGCCGCCATAGCCGAAGCTCATGCCCATGCAGCCGAGGCCGACGGGGAAGACTTCGAGTTCAGTTCCTAGTTTGCGGGTTTGCACGGCGCATCTCCTTTTTGCGATGAGGAAGAGATAGCGCCTCGCAGAGCGTTCGATAATTCTGTCTCTTTTGTACGGCTTGCTCTATAAAAGAGATCAATGAACCGCGCCAACCTGTCCCAACTCGCCGTGCTCGCCACCGTCGCGCAATGCGCCAGTTTTCGCGGTGCCGCGCGCGAGCTTGGCATTGCGCCGTCGGCGGTCAGCCACGCGGTGTCGAGCCTGGAAGCAAGGCTCGGCGTGCGTCTTCTGGCACGCAGCACGCGCAGCGTAGCGCCGACCGAAGAAGGCGCGCAGTTGCTCGAACGGCTGCGGCCGGCGCTGTCCGAGATCGACCTGGCGCTGGAGACGGCGGTCGAGGCGCGCGACCGGCCTGCCGGCAACCTGCGGCTGACCGTGCCGCGCACCGCCGCGCATCTGGTGCTGACGCCGCGACTCGCCGCCTTTGCCGCCGCCTATCCCGACATCGTGCTGGAGATCGTCATAGAAGACCGTTTCACCGATGTGGTCGAAGGCGGCTTCGACGCCGGTGTGCGGCTCGGCGAGAGCCTGCAGCGCGACATGATCGCGGTGCGCATCGGTCCAGACATTCGCGGCGCGGTGGTCGGCGCGCCGTCCTATTTCGCCGCCATGCCGAAACCGCGCCATCCGCGCGACCTGACCGACCATCGCTGCCTGCGCTTTCGCTTCTCCAGCGGCATTCTTTACCGCTGGGAATTCGAAAAGGACGGCGAGGAGATCGAAATCGCGGCGCAGGGGCCGCTGATCCTCGACGAGGACCATCTGATCGCGCAAGCGGCGGTCGACGGCGCCGGGCTTGCCTTCGTCTTCGAGCCCTATGTCCGGGCGGCACTTGCCGACGGGAAGCTGATCCGCGTGCTGGAAGACTGGTGCCCGGCCTTCGACGGCTTCTTCGTCTATTATCCCAGCCGCCGCCAGATGCGGCCGGCGCTCAGGGCTTTCGTCGATTTCTTCAGGGTGAGCGGATAGTGGGGCGATCGCGAAACAAAGCGGTCACTTCGGTTTGCATTCAACTTTACCGACGTTGGTGCTGCCCCTCACCTGCCTGCCGGCATCCTCTCCCCGTATAGTGACGGGAAGAGGGGCGCTCTCTTCGATGATTTCGCCAATTTCGAACGTTGCAAGAAAGGCGCCGAGGCTGCGGTCCATCCCTTCTCCCCGTTCTTCACGCGGAGAAGGTGCCGGCAGGCGGATGAGGGGCAGCGCCTACATCGACAATAGCTCCTCTGGGATGCAGGTTGGACGAAAGCGATCATCACTGGCGTTCTTCGACCATGCAGTCCATCATCAACACCACCACCCGCTACGGCTGGGCCGCAATCATCCTCCACTGGCTGATCGGCATCAACTTCATCGGCCAGTTCGTGCTCGGCTTCGTGATGATGCGGATCGAAAGCCAGCGCACCTCCTTCGAGCTGATCCAGCTGCACAAATCCTTCGGCTTCCTGCTGCTTGGGCTCATCATCCTGCGCATTGCCTGGCGGCTCGGCAATGCGGTGCCGGCACTCCCGCCTTCTGTCGGAACATTGGAGCGCAAGGCGGCGCCGCTCGCGCATTTCGCGCTCTATGCCTTCCAGGTCGCCCTGCCGATCTCCGGCTGGGCGCTGGTTTCGGTCTCCACGCTGGAAATCCCGACAATGCCGTTCAACCAGTTCGTCATGCCCAACCTGCCGCTTACCGAATCCGACGCCGCCGAAAGCTTCTGGTCGGCGACGCATTGGTATCTCGCCTATGCCGGCATCGCGCTGGTGGCGTTGCATATAGCGGCGGCGCTGCGCCACCATTTCCTGCTGCGCGACAGCGTGCTCACGCGTATGATCACACCTTCGTCAGCCCGGGAATAGAGCGGGCCGCCCGTTCGTTGGTGGCGGGAAGACAGCAATGCGCTGGCTCAGGATAGGATACATCTCCATGCATACGCGCATCCTCGGATTGGCGGCTGTCGCCGCTTGCCTTGCCATGCCCGTCTACGCGGCAGTGGCGCTCAGCGAGGCCGCCGGCAGCTACACGATCAGCCCGTCGGCCTCCTCGATCCGCTTCACCATCGGCAAGGCCGGCGGCGGCGGCTTCGACGGCGCTTTCGGCCGCTTCAAGGGCACGATCCGCATCGACAACAGCGATGTCAGCCGCTCGAAGGTCGACCTCACCATCTATCCCGAAAGCGTCGGCACCGGCCAGGGCCGCATCGACGCCTTCCTGCGCTCCGACGCGGTCTTCGACGCGGCCAACAGCCCGGAGATCCAGTTCCGCTCCACAAACGTGACACGCACCGGCGACACGACGGCCCTGGTCACCGGCCGTCTGACAGCCCGCGGCAAGACGTTTTCGGAAAAGTTCACCGCCGAGCTGGGTGGATTGAAGTCAGGGACCATCAAATTCCACGTTACCGGCAAGGTGCTGCGCTCACGCTACGGCATGGATGTCGGCACGCCGCTCTATTCCAACATCGTCGACTTCGACATGACGCTGACCGGCAGAAGGGGCTAGTTCCAAACCTCGCCTCCTCGGGTTCGTCATCCTAGGGCGAAGCAAGGCGCGAAGCGACGCGCGTAGACCCTAGGATCCATTCCTTGACGCTAAGGTGTTGCAACGGTTACATAATTCTGCACCGCTGCACTTTACGTCATAGGTTACGGAATGGATCCTCGGGTCAAGCCCGCGGATGACGAAGGCGCCTTGTGACCCGGCTCACGCATTGGCTTTTCTCCAGAATTGGGGCACACCTCCATCGACGTAACCGAGATGGAGAAGCACAATGTTCCGATGGGGTGTTCTGTCGACGGCCAAGATCGGCCGCGAGCAGCTTTTGCCGGCGATCGTGGACTCGGAAAACGGCGTGCTCTCGGCGATCGCAAGCCGCGATCTGTCGAAGGCCCGCGCGCTTGCCGACCGCTTCGGCGCCCGCCATGCTTTCGGCTCCTATGAGGAATTGCTCGCTTCCAAGGAGGTCGACGGCGTCTATATCCCACTGCCCACCTCGCAGCATGTCGAGTGGACGGCGAAGGCGATCCAAGCGGGAAAACATGTGCTGGTCGAAAAGCCCCTGGCGCTCGACGCCAAGGACATTCCGCTGCTGATCAAGCTGCGCGATGAGAACAAGGTGCTGGTCTGCGAGGCCTTCATGGTCACCTACCATCCGCAATGGATCAAGGTGCGCGACCTCATCGCCGGCGGCGCCATCGGCCGGCTGCGCCATGTGCAGGGCGCGTTTTCCTACTATAATGTCGACCCGAAGAATATGCGCAACCAGCTCGATCTCGGCGGCGGCGCACTGCCCGATATCGGCGTCTATCCGACGGTGTCGACGCGGTTTTCGACCGGCAAGGAGCCGATCCGCGTTCAGGCCAATATCGAGCGCGACAAGACTTTCGGCACCGACATCTATTCCTCGATCCGCGCCGATTTCGGCGACTTCGAACTGTCCTTCTACCTCTCGACGCAGATGGCGGCGCGCCAGGTGATGGTGTTCCACGGCGAAAAGGGTTTCATCGAGGTCTTTGCCCCGTTCAATGCCGGGCTCTACGACCACCACCGCATCGAATTGCACAACCAGAACCACACCGAGGCGCAGGTGTTCCGCTTCCCCGGCACGCAGCAATACCGGCTCGAGTGCGAAGCCTTCGTGCGCGCCGCCCAAGGCGGCAAGGACCGCGTCTTCACGCTGGAGGAATCGGTGCTCAACCAGAAGGTCATCGACGCCATCTTCCGCGCCGGCAACAAGGACGGCTGGGAGCCAGTCTGAGAGCTCGCCAAAGGACGGCTGGGGGGAGAAAATATGGCTGACGACGCGGACGTCATCATTGTCGGCGCGGGGCTTGCCGGCCTCGTCGCCGCAGCCGAGCAGGCCGAGGCCGGCAGGAAGATCATAATCGTCGACCAGGAGCCGCAGCAGTCGCTGGGCGGCCAGGCTTTCTGGTCGTTCGGCGGGCTTTTCCTGGTCGATTCGCCCGAGCAGCGGCGCATGCGCATCCGCGATTCCCACGACCTCGCGCTCGAGGACTGGATGGGCACCGCCGCCTTCGACCGGCCGGAGGATTTCTGGCCGCGCAAATGGGCGGAAGCCTATGTCGGCTTCGCCGCCGGAGAAAAACGCTCCTGGCTGATCGAGCGGGGCTTAAAATTCTTCCCCGTGGTCGGCTGGGCCGAGCGCGGCGGCGGCAATGCCGTCGGCCACGGCAATTCGGTGCCGCGCTTCCACGTCACCTGGGGCACCGGACCCGGCGTGATCGAACCTTTCGTCCTGCGGGTGCGCGAAGCGGAAAAGCGCGGGCTGGTCCGGTTCAAGTTCCGCCACCGGGTCAACGAGATCGTCCGCTCCGGCAACACCGTCACCGGCGTGCGCGGCGACGTGCTGGAGCCAAGCAATGTCGACCGCGGCCGCAAGAGCTCACGCAACGTCGTCGGCGATTTCGAGCTCCTGGCACAAGCGGTGATCGTCGCTTCCGGCGGCATCGGCGGCAGTCACGAGCTGGTGCGCAGGAACTGGCCGCAGCGCTTGGGCGCGCCGCCGAAGCGCATGATCACCGGCGTGCCGGACCATGTCGACGGCCGCATGCTGGCGATCGCAGAAGCGGCGGGTGGTTCGATCATCAACCGCGACCGCATGTGGCACTATGTCGAAGGCATCAAGAACTGGGCGCCGATCTGGACCGAGCACGCGATCCGCATCCTGCCAGGCCCGTCCTCGCTCTGGCTCGACGCGCGTGGAAAACGGCTGCCGGTACCGCTCTATCCGGGCTTCGATACGCTGGCCACGCTCAGCCACATCATGGGCACCGGCTTCGACTATTCCTGGTTCATCCTGACCAAGAAGATCATCCAGAAGGAGTTCGCGCTGTCGGGCTCCGAGCAGAACCCCGACCTCACGGGAAAAAGCTGGCGCCAAGTGCTGGGCCGCGCCACTAGCGGCATTCCGGGACCGGTGAAAGCCTTCATGGAGAAGGGCGAGGATTTCATCGTCGAGGCCGAGCTGCCTAAACTGGTGGCGCGGATGAACGCGCTTGCCGGCGGCGAACCGCTGCTCGATGTGGCGCAGGTCGAACGCGAGATCCGCGCCCGCGACATGCAGCTCGACAACCCGTTCTCCAAGGATGCGCAAATCACCGCGCTGCGCGGCGCCCGCGCCTATCTCGGCGACAGGCTGATCCGCACCGCCAAGCCGCACAAGATGCTCGATCCGGCGAATGGTCCGCTGATCGCAGTCCGCCTCAACGTGCTCACCCGCAAGACGCTGGGCGGTCTGCAGACCGATCTCGACAGCCGCGTGCTCGATGCCGCCGGACAGCCGGTGCCGGGGCTCTATGCCGTCGGCGAGGTCGCCGGTTTCGGCGGCGGCGGCGTGCATGGCTACGCGGCGCTGGAAGGCACTTTTCTGGGCGGCTGCATCTTTTCCGGCCGCAGCGCAGGAAGGGCCGCGGCGAAGGCGGTCGTGTAAGCGATAATCTCCCCCCTTGAGGGGGAGATGGCCGGCAGGCCAGAGGGGGTCGCCTCACATAGATCGCCAACGTTATCTCGTCGTGAAAGCGTCGGCGCTCCACGCGCGGCGACCCCCTCTGTCGCCTCTGGCGACATCTCCCCCTCAAGGGGGGAGATTTGGCGGTGCGATGGTTACCCCGGCTCGAGCCTTCAAAAGATCTTTCGTGCCTGCGAGAATCCTTTCGCCCATGCCGATCGTCTTCCTCCTACAACCCGCGAACAGGAGACGACCATGAACTACAACCTCATCCGCTACGGCGTGAAGGACGCCAGTGTCGCCGAGAACCGGATGCTGGTGGCAAAGGTGTTCGAGGCGCTGGATGAAACCGAGCCTCAGTCAGTGCGCTACCTCGAACTGGAGAATGGCGAGTTCGTCCATATCGTCGGCTACGAAGAAGACAGTTCGGCGCTGACCGGGCTCGACGCTTTCAAGGCCTTCGGCGCGGATCACGCCGCGCGGCGCTCGACACCGCTTGTCAGGTCGGTCGCGAAGATCGTCGGCAATTATCATATGCTGGACAACGCCGACGAGGCGGTCCCGACCTGACAAGGGCGCGAAGCGGCCGGACAGGACAGGCCGGCGATGCGAGAGTGAGGCGAATGAGCACAGCGAAATTCGACCGCGCGGCGCTTGAAGCTATGCTTGTCGACCTGCGGCCGAAATTGCACCGCTATGCCGCACGCATGGCTGGCTCGGCGGTCGAGGGCGAGGACATCGTGCAGGAGGCGGTGGTGAAGGCACTTGGTGCTCACGATGGCGGCGCCACGGTCGAGCGTCCAGAGCAGTGGCTGTTCCGCATCGCCCATAATGCGGCGCAGGATCATCTGCGCCGCCGCCAGCGGGAGCGCTTGCGCATGACCGAAGCCGACATGACCGAGATAGAAGACCTCTCCGCCAGCGCGGAGACGCGGCTCGCGGCGGCGGCGAGCCTGCGCAGCTTCATGCAGCTTACGCCGGCGCAGCGCAGCGCGGTGATCCTGGTCGATGTGCTCGGCCTCAGCCTGTATGAGACCTGCGAGGTGACGGGCGCGACGCTCGCCGCCACCAAGGCGGCACTGCATCGCGGCCGGGCGGAGCTGAAGACGCTGGCAGCGGCACCGGATGACGTGCCTTTGCCGAAGCTCGATCCGGATGAAGAGCGGCGGCTGCGCCGCTACATCGACCTGTTCAACGCGCGCGACTTCGACGCCGTCAGGGCGCTGATCGCCCAAGACATCGAGCTCGAGGTCGTGAACCGCACCCGGCTCAGCGGCAAGAAACAGGCCTCGACCTATTTCGGCAATTACGACCGCGTCAGCGACTGGGCGCTGTCGCTCGGCTTCGTCGACGGCCAGCCGGCGATCCTGATCCGCAACCCGCAGGCGGACGATGCGGTGCGCGGTTTCGTGCTGATCGACTGGCGCGGCGACGAGGCCGTTCGCATCCGCGATTTCCGCTATGCGTCGTACTGTGTTGCCGACGCGGATATCCGTGCGATCGACGGCTAATCACCTTCGCGCGAACAGTAAAGCGTTCGTCCCGCGAATGCGTTGCCTCTGCCGGCATAGGCGGCATGAAGAACGCTAAGGAGGCGGCCCTGGCCTCATAAGACGCGAGCGGGTGGATTACCATCAACATAGATGTCTGAAGCATCAATCATTGACGCTGAAACCCTTTTATGTATGCTGCAGCACGGAGACCTCATATTTCAAACTGAGCAAGAGGGTCGCCGGTGATAACCGCACCGCAATTGCGCGCCGCCAGATCGCTGCTCGGCATCGATCAGCGCCGGCTTGCCGAATTGTCCGGCCTGTCGGTGCCGACGATCCAGCGCATGGAAGCCAGCGGCTCGATCATCCGGGGCAACGTCGATTCACTGATGAAGCTGATCGCGGCGCTCGAGGTGGCCGGCATCGAACTGATCGGCGAAGGCGCGGTCAGCCAGAGCGGCGGACGCGGCGTGCGGCTGAAGGCCGGGGTCGACCCGGCCAGGGCGCCAGACGCCGACGCGATCGATCTCGGCGGGAGCCTGCCGTGATTTCGACAGTCGCGCTTCTGTTGTGCGGCCCCGCCGCGCTTCTGGCGACGGCCGTCCTGGCCGGAGCCGCCAGCCGGCGCGCTTCGGCGACGCGTCTGGTCTATGGCGTTGCGCTCGCCATCTCGGCCGCGTTGCTGGCAATCGTCGCCGGCCATCTCGCGGGCAGCCCCGGCGAGGCGTCCGCCATAACCTTGCCGCTCGGCCTGCCGTGGACCGGCGCCCGATTCCGCCTCGACGGCCTGTCGGCCTTCTTTCTCGTCGTCGTCAACCTGGGCGGCGGCATCACCAGCCTCTACGGTTTCGGCTACGGCCAGCACGAATCCCAGCCGCATCGCGTGCTGCCGTTCTATCCGGCCTTCCTTGCCGGCATGAACCTCGTCGTGCTCGCCAACGACGCCTTCAGCTTCCTGTTGTCTTGGGAATTCATGTCGCTCGCCTCCTGGGCGCTGGTCATGGCGCACCATCGCGACGACGCCAACCGGCGGGCCGGCTACATCTATCTGGTCATGGCAAGCTTCGGCACGCTGGCGCTGCTGCTTGCCTTCGGCCTGCTCGCCGGACCGGCGGGAACCTATGCGTTCGACGCGATGCGGACGGCGCAGCCCGGCCGGTTCGCCGCCGGCGCGGTGCTCGCCCTCATGCTGCTCGGCGCCGGCTCCAAGGCCGGCCTCGTGCCGCTGCACGCCTGGCTGCCGCTTGCCCATCCGGCGGCACCGAGCCACGTCTCGGCGCTGATGAGCGGCATCATGACCAAGGTCGCCATCTACGGTTTCATCCGCGTGGTGTTCGATCTGCTCGGCGCACCGGCATGGTGGTCCGGCGTCGTCGTGCTCCTGCTTGGCGGCACGACGGCGGTCCTGGGTATCCTCTACGCGCTGATGGAAAAGGACCTCAAGCGGCTGCTCGCCTACTCGACGATCGAGAATATCGGCGTCATCTTCGCCAGCCTCGGCCTTGCGCTTGCCTTCAAGGCGAACGCCATGCCGTCGGCCGCGGCGCTGGCCTTCACCGCGGCGCTGTTCCACGTGCTGAACCATTCCTTCTTCAAGAGCCTGCTTTTCTTCGGCGCCGGCGCCGTGCTCTCGGCGAGCGGCGAGCGCGACATGGAGAAGCTCGGCGGCCTCATCCATCGCATGCCGGTGACCAGCTTCGTCTTCCTCGTCGGCTGCGTCTCGATCTCGGCGCTGCCGCCCTTCAACGGCTTCGCATCCGAATGGCTGGCCTTCCAGGCCATATTGCAGAGCCCCGAGCTGCCGCAATGGGGGCTGAAGGTCATCGTGCCCGCCGTCGGCGGCATGCTGGCGCTTGCGGCCGCACTTGCCGCGGCCTGCTTCGTCAAGGCATTCGGCATCACCTTCCTTGGCAGGGCGCGATCGGCAGCGGTGGAACGAGCGCATGAGGTCGACCGCTGGTCGCTGGCGGCGATGGTCGTGCTCGCGGCCTTGTGCCTGCTCGCCGGCATCCTGCCCGGTTTCGTCATCGACAGCCTGTCGCCGGTTGCGCTTTCGCTCATCGGCGACCGCATGCCGGTTCAGACGGCGCAGCCCTGGCTGTCGATCGTGCCGATCGCCGAGAGCCGCAGTTCCTACAACGGCCTGCTGGTGTTCGTCTTCATCACCATCTCGGCCTCGCTCGCGGCCTTCTTCATTCACCGCTTCGCCTCGCACGCGCTGCGCAGAGGCCCGGCATGGGGATGCGGCTTCGCGGAAGCGACGCCTGCCGCGCAATATACCGCCGTCAGCTTCGCGCAGCCCATTCGCCGGGTCTTCGGCAGCTTCGCGTTCCGCGCCCGGGAGGCGGTGGACATGCCGGCGCCGGGCTCCCTCGAACCGGCTCGCCTCGAGGTGGATTTCCACGATGTGGTCTGGGAGACGTTCTACCAGCCGATCGCCGGCGCGGTCGATTTCGCCACCGAGCGGCTGAACTACCTGCAGTTCCTGACGATCCGCCGCTATCTGACGCTGGTCTTCCTCTACCTCGTCATCCTGCTCCTGGTGCTTGCGCTATGGCCATGATCTTCCAGCTGGCCGTCCAGGGCGCGCAGATGCTTCTGGTGCTTTTGCTGGCGCCGCTGCTGATCGGTTTCGTGCGCAAGGTGAAGGCAAGGCTGCTGAGGCGGCAGGGACCGTCCCTGATCCAGCCCTATCGCGACCTGGTCAGGCTGATGCGCAAGGAGGTCGTGCTGGCCGACAACGCGTCCTGGCTGTTCCGCGTCACGCCCTATCTGATCTTTGCCGCCACCTGGGTCGCGGCGGCGCTGGTTCCGACATTCGCCGCCGGCCTCCAGTTCAGCTGGACCGCCGACCTCATCGTCATCGTGGCGCTGCTCGGCAGCGCGCGCTTCTTCCAGGCGCTTGCCGGCATGGACGTCGGCACAAGCTTCGGCGGCATCGGCGCCAGCCGCGAGGTGATGATCGCCTCGCTGGCCGAGCCCGCCATGCTGCTCATCGTGTTCAGCCTGGCGCTGGTCGCCGGCGCCACGCAGCTTTCGACGGTCGCAGCCTTCATGAGCTCGCCCGAGGTCGGGTTGCGGGTGTCGCTCGGCATGTCGGCGATAGCCCTGGTGATGGTGGCGATCGCCGAGAACGCGCGCATCCCGGTCGACAATCCGGCCACGCATCTGGAGCTCACCATGGTGCACGAGGCGATGATCCTGGAATATTCCGGCCGCCATCTGGCGATGATCGAACTCGCCACCTTCCTCAAGCTCGTGCTCTACGTGTCGCTGATCTCCTGCGTCTTCCTGCCGTGGGGGCTGGCGAGCGCCGGGGCGGGGCCGAAAGCACTGGCCATCGGCGCCGCCACCTATCTCGCCAAGCTTGCGGCGCTTGCCATCCTGCTGGCCGTGTTCGAGACCGCGGTCGCCAAGATGCGCGTCTTCCGCGTGCCGGACTTCCTGGGCGCGGCGCTGATGCTGGCGCTGCTCGGCACGCTCTTGCTGTTCGTCTCGCGGAGCCTGTGATGAACGGTCTCACCTTCGACATCGCCCATCTGCTCGCCGGCAGCCTGGTGCTGGTCTCCTTCATGATGCTCTACCAGGACCGCCTGTTCGCGCTGATCAACGTCTTTGCCCTGCACGCGGTCGTGCTTGCTCTGTCGGTGGCCTGGCAGGCCTACATCCAGGAGGCGCATCATCTCTACATCACCGCGGCAATAGCGCTGGTCTTCAAGGCGATCGTCATTCCCGTCGGGCTGCATCGCATCATCCAGAGGCTCGGCATCCATCGCGACATCGAGACCGCCGTCGGCATCGGCCCGACCATGCTCGCAGGCATTGGGCTGGTGACGCTCTCCATGGTGCTGATGCTGAGGGTGACGCCCGAAGCCGACCCGCTTGCCCGAGAGGATCTCGCCTTCGCGCTGTCGATCATATTGCTGGGGCTCCTGGTGATGGTCACCCGGCGCAACGCCGTGAGCCAGGTCGTCGGCTTCATGTCGCTGGAAAACGGCCTGGTGCTGGCCGCCACCGGCGCCAAGGGCATGCCGCTGGTCGTCGAGATCAGCGTCGCCTTCTCGATCCTGATCGCCTTCATCGTCATCGGCGTCTTCCTGTTCCGCATCCGCGAGCGGTTCGATTCGGTCGATGTCGGCGCGCTCGACGACTACCGCGGAGAGCGCCAGTGACGGCCCTCTCCTTCGATGCCGTGGCCGCGATCCTTTTCGTCCCCGCAGGTGCCGCGGCCATTCTGGCGGCATTGCCGAACCACAAGATGACGGCGGTTGTGAACGTCATCGCCAGCCTGCTGACCTTGCTCGCCGCGCTGTCGCTGTTCGTCACCGACCGGCCGGCGCCGGGACAATATCTGCTGGTCGACGACCTCAACATCGTCTTCATCGTCCTCAACACGTTCGTCGGCTTCACCACCAGCGTGTTCAGCGCCTCCTATATCGCGCATGAGCTGGAGACCGGCCGGCTGACCGCGCCGAACCTCCGGTTCTACCACGCGATGTACCAGATCATGATGTTCGGCATGAACCTGGCCTTCGTGTCGAACAATATCGGCCTGATGTGGGTCGCGGTGGAGCTCGCCACGCTGACCACCGTGCTGATGGTCGGCATCTACCGCACCCATGAGGCACTGGAGGCGGCCTGGAAGTATTTCATCCTCGGCAGCGTCGGCATCGCGCTCGCTCTCTTCGGCACCATTCTCGTCTACATGGCCGCCCAGCCGGTTGTCGGCGCGGGCACCAACGCCATGGTCTGGTCGGTGCTGATCGACAAGGCGGCGCATTTCGACCCGGCCCTGCTCAGCGTCGCCTTCATCTTCCTGCTGCTCGGCTACGGCACCAAGGTCGGGCTCGCGCCCCTGCATGCCTGGCTGCCCGACGCGCATGCCGAAGGCCCGACGCCGATCTCGGCGGTGCTGTCGGGGCTGCTGCTCAACGTCGCGCTCTACGCGGTGCTGCGCTTCAAGCTCTTGCTCGCCGCCAGCCCGGAGGCGATCGGCCCGGGACCGCTGATGGCCACGATGGGACTAACCTCGCTGATCTTCGCGGCCTTCATGCTCTACCGCCGCCGCGACATCAAACGCCTGTTCGCCTATTCCTCGATCGAGCATATGGGCATCATCGTCTTCGCCTTCGGCATGGGCGGCCCGCTCGCCAACTTCGCCGGCCTGCTGCACATGGTCATGCACAGCCTGACCAAGTCGGCGATCTTCTTCGCCGTCGGCCATATCGCGCAAGTCAAGGGCACGCAGAAGATCTCCGAGATAAGGGGGTTGACGGAAAGCCATCCCGGGCTTGGCTGGGCGCTGGTCATTGGCGTCGTGGCAATAGCCGGCCTGCCGCCGCTCGGCATCTTCATGAGTGAATTCCTGGTCGTCAGCTCGACTTTCGCCAGGTATCCGTGGCTGGCGATCCCGCTGGTGTTCGGGCTGCTCATCGCCTTCGGCGCGTTGCTTTTACGGCTGACCGGAGTCGCCTTCGGCGAGCCGCGCGGCGGCACGGCGCCGGTCGAGGCATCCTACGTGCCGATGTATTCGCACCTTGCTTTGGTGTTTGCCGCCGGCATCTATCTGCCGGCGCCGCTGGTCGCATGGTTCCAGCATGTCGCCGGTATCCTGGGGTGATGCCATGAGCAGGAAAAACATGCCCGGGCTCAGTGATCTCGTCGAGACCGGCCGCCCGGTCGAGCGTCACGCCCCTTGGCGCCGTGCCAAGGTGGCCCCGAAGGTCTGGAACCTTGCCGTCGAACAGCTCGCCGCGCGCCGCTGGAGCCTGCTCGGCCTGTGGGGGGAGCCGGAAAGAGTGCACATGGCGCTTCTCGACGAAGAGCGGAACGTCGGCGTGATCAGCCTGGACTGCCGCGGCGGCCGCTACCCATCGGTCGGCCAGTACCATCCGCCGGCGCTACGGCTGGAGCGCGCCGCGGCGGATCTCTTCGGGCTGGCGCCGCAGGGCCTCCCCGACACCCGCCGCTGGCTCGACCATGGCCAGTGGGGCATCAGCCATCCGCTCGCGGCACAGCCCGGCGAGCGGTCTGCCGCGTCCTCCTACCGGTTCCTCACGGCGGAGGGCGAGAGTCTCCACCAGATCGCGGTCGGGCCGGTGCATGCCGGCATCATCGAACCCGGACATTTCCGCTTCACGGCAAGCGGCGAAACCGTGGTGCGGCTGGAGGAGCGGCTGGGCTATGTGCACAAGGGCATCGAAGGCCTGATGGCGGGCGCGCCGATCGATCGCGCGGCAAAACTCGCGGGTCGGACGTCGGGCGACAGCACGGTCGCCTACTCGCTTGCCTTTGCCCGCGCCGTGGAAGCGGCGCTCGGCGTCGCCGTGCCGCCCCGCGCAGTCTGGCTGCGCGCCCTGATGGCCGAGCTGGAGCGCCTTGCCAATCACCTCGGTGACATCGGCGCCATCTGCAATGACGCCGCCTTCGCGCTGATGCACGCGCATTGCGGTGTGCTGCGCGAACGCGTGCTGCGCGCCGCCGACGCGGCCTTCGGCCACCGCCTGATGCGCGACCGCATCGTGCCCGGCGGCGTGACAGGCGATCTCAACGAGGCCGGGACGAGCGCCATCCGGTCGCTGGTCGCGGAGATCAGGCAGCGCTTTCCGCATCTGGTCGAGCTCTACGACAACACAGCCTCGCTGCAGGACCGCACGGTGACGACCGGCCGGCTCAAGGTCGAGCTTGCCCGGCAATATGCGGCCGGCGGCTATGTTGGGCGGGCGTCGGGCCGCGATTTCGATGCGCGACGCAATCTTGCCTACGCGCCCTACGACCAGCTCGCCTTCGACGTGCCGGTGCTGCAGGAGGGCGACGTCAACGCCCGCGTCTGGATCCGCGTGCGGGAGGTCGAGCAGAGCCTGTCGCTCGTCGAGCAGATTCTGGGGCGGTTGCCAGCCGGCCCGACCCGCGCCGAGGTCGCCGCGGCGGACGATGCCGCGGACGGCCCGCGCGAGGGCATGGCGCTGGTCGAGGGTTTTCGCGGCGACATCCTGGCCTGGCTGCGCATTGGCGAGGACAACACCATCGAGCGCTGCCACCTGCGCGATCCCTCATGGTTCCAGTGGCCGCTCCTGGAAGTAGCGATCGAAGGCAACATCGTCGCCGACTTCCCGATCTGCAACAAATCGTTCAACTGCTCCTATTCCGGCCATGATCTCTGAAGGCCTGCCGTCATGCGCAAGCTCCTGTTCGAAAGCCTGATCCGCCCGCCATTGACGGAACGCTCGCCACAGGTGAGCGACGCGGCGGTCGACGAGCTGGCGCGCGCCCTCGACGGTGCCGCCCGCAAGCGGCTGGGCCGGAGCCTGTCCATCCGCGCCGTCGATGCCGGCTCCTGCAATGGGTGCGAGCTCGAGATGCACGCGCTCAACAATGCCTTTTACGACATCGAGCGCTTCGGCTTCCGCTTCGTCGCATCGCCCCGCCATGCCGATGTGCTTCTAGTCACCGGGCCGGTCACCAAAAACATGCGCGAGGCATTGAAGCGGACCTGGGACGCGACGCCCAACCCGAAATGGGTGGTCGCGCTCGGCGACTGCGCAAAAGACGGCGGCTGCTTCGCCGGCAGCTATGCGGTCGTCGGCGGCGTGTCGGACGTGGTGCCGGTCGACCTGCACATTCCAGGCTGCCCGCCGCGGCCGATCGAGATCCTCAAGGGATTGATCGCGCTGCTCGACGGCGCGAACCGAAAGGGTGGCGCTTCCCAGGGCTGAGTCCAGCGCCGCCGTTTCTCCCGCCCGCCGTGGCCCGCGATCAGACGCTGCGCTCTACCATCGACCCGTCCATCAAAACGAAGCAGGCCCGCGTTGCCCCGAGCTCCTCGAGGGCGGAAACGGCGCGATCCACAGGCATCACGGAAAAGGCAGTCGAAAGCGCGTCGGCGCAGGTCGCGGTCGGCGCAACGACCGAGACGCTGAGATAGCGGCCCGCGCACAGACCCGTCGCGGGATCGAAGATGTGATTGAATCTCCCCGCCGGACCAAATTCCGTGCCGTAGCCGCCCGAAGTGGAGACAGCCTGGTTGTCGAGAGCAAGCGTCGCAAGCAGGCGGTCCTCGGCACGCGGATCCTTTATCCCGACCGACCAGGGCCGGCCCGTCGGATGAACGTCGAGCGCACGCGTCTCTCCCATATCGACCAAAGTGTGCGTGACCCCGCGAGCGCGCAGGAGTTCGGCGACGCGATCGGTGATGTAGCCTTGCGCGATGCCGTTCAGGGTGAGCGCCATGCCGGGTTGCGCGAACGCCACTTTTCCGATGTCGACGATCACGCGCTGGTAGCCGCATTTGGCCACGACGGCGCCGATGTCTGCCGGCGACGGACCATTCGGATCGGCGCCAGCCGTGCTGAAATGCTTCGCATAAAGCGTCCAGAGCGGCTGCACCGTCGGGTCGAAGGCGCCGCCGGTTGCGCGGGCATAGCGCTCGCTCGTCGCCAAAAGCTCGACGAGTTCCTGTGGCGGATCGGCCAGCTCACCGTCGCGGTTCAACCGGGAAAGCGCAGAGCTATCGTCGTAGAGGCTGAACACGCGCTCCAGTCGATGCACCTCGGCGAGCGCATCCGCGATCATGCGCTGGGCCTCGGCGGCATCGGGGTGGTATATCCGCAGCGAGGCATCGGCGCCGAGCGCGACACCGCGCCATTCATGGAACAGTGGTGACGCCCGACCCGGCCGCGGGAAGCCCCACCCAAGTGCCGCAAGGCTGAGGCCCGTCACAGCGCCGCTGATGCGGATGAAGCGGCGTCGGGTCATCGGGCCGGCCGGTTTCATTCCGGCGCGCGGAATCGTCGAAAGCTCCGTCATTGCTTCACCAGGGCGTTGGACAGTTTGGCCTCGCTGTCCGAAATTTCGGCGGCGGCATCGCTCTCATCGCTTTCCAGGATGTATTTCTCCGGGATCTCGTTGAAGCGCACGACGGTTCCGCCATGCGCGGCCGTGAACGACCGGGCAGCCTTTTCGTCGGAGAAAGGCACGGCGTCCTTGCCGCCCATGCCGGCGTTGTAGTCGCTGCCGATAGCATACCAGGCGTCGTGCGCCTCGACCCAGGCTCCTGCCTCGGGGCGATCCCAATTCCTGGCCTTCGCCATGTCGTTGACGTAGATGGCGACGACGTCCTTCGGCTCTCCCGGCAGCATCGAGAAGGCGACGGCGTCGCGAACGGACGAGAACCAGACCGGCTCGGATTTGCCGGCACGGAAGGCCTGCCCCTTCGGGCCGCCATGTTCGAGCAGGCCCATCGAACAGAAATAGGCGACCGAAGTGGCCGTCGGCTCCTGCGGCGGCGGCTTGGACTGGCCGGCAATCTCCTGGTTGCAGCCGGCAAGCAGGACCGAGAGGACAGCGGCGGCCCATGCGCCGAGAATCGTTGCGCGCATCATGGCTCCTTCCTTGAAAAGACGAAGGCGGCAAGCGCCAGGGGAACCGCCACCCATGCCGCCAGCGCCGTAAGCAGCACGGCGCGGCCGAACTGCATCTGCTCGGCAAGGCCGGCCATCCCGGCGAACAGGCTGGTCTTCGACAACCCGGCAAGGTTGAGGAGCCGGAAGATGTCGGCGGGATCGAAGAGGAGCAGCCAGTTGAAAGCGGCGGCGCTGATCGTCCTGCCCTGATCCGCAACCAGCAGGCCGAGCAGCGCCATGTCGTAGAGAAGAACCAGAACCAGCCAGATGCCGATGGCAAGGCCTGCCGCGGTCGCACGCTCGCGCACGGTCGCGCTGATCAAGTATCCGAGCGCGTCGAAGACCGCGCCGAGCAGAACGGACGAGCCTATCATCCGCGCGAAACTGCCGAGGCTGTCGGCATCGAATTCGCCGGCCGCGAACGCGAGCGCCGCTCCGGCTGCACCGTAGCCGAGCACGGTCGCCACCGTCAGGATCGAGAGATGCCCGAGGAATTTGCCAAAGAGGATCTGCCAGCGCGAGAGCGGATAGGAGAGCAGAAGAAGCAGCGTGCCGCGATCGCGTTCTCCGACGATTGCGTCGTGGGACAGGAGGAGCGCGATCAGCGGAACCAGGAAAATCGTCAGGCTCGACAGGCTGACGACCGTGACTTCGAGCGGACTTGCGCCGACCACGCCCGTCGGGGCGCTGCCGAGAAACGCAAGCGTCAACGCCAGGCCGGCCATCAGCAGGACGGCGCCAAGGGCCCAGCGGTTGCGCAGGCCGTCGCGTATCTCGCGGCCGGCAATCGTTGCTATGGCGTTCATTCCGCGGCCTCCCGTGTAAGCTCGTCGCATAGATCGACCAATGTCGGCGGCATCACTTCGATGTTGGAGACGCCTTGCAGCAGCGAGACGCTGCGGATCGCCTCGATCTTGCCGTCGTCGGCGCAGGTGAGCTCGAAGCGCAGATCGTCGAGCCACTGCACGCTGCGCCGGGCGGTGAATTCCCGCGCCGCCTTCCCGTCGACGACGTGCACCCGTATCCGAAGCGGCAGGTCCGCCAGGCGGCGGAGTTCGGGAAGCGCGCCGCATGCGACCATGCGGCCGGCCTTCATGATGGCGATGCGGTCGGCCTGCTCGATGTCGCTCAACGCATGCGAGGAAAGCAGCAGCGTCGCGCCGGCGTCGCGCAACTGCGCCATGACGTCGTAGAACATCTGGCGCGATTCGATGTCGAGGCCGGTTGTCGGCTCGTCGAGGAAGAGGACGCGCGGCTCGCCCAGCAGCGCCTGCGCCAATCCGAGGCGCTGACGCATGCCCTTCGAATAGGTGCCGACGCGGCGGCGCGCGGCGGCAGCGAGCCCGACGCGTTCCAGGAGCTGGTCGGTGACGCCGAGCGGCACTTGCTTGAGACGCGCGTAGAAACGCAGCACTTCGCGTCCGGTCATGGCTGGCGAGAAGGCTACGTTCTCTGGCAGAAAGCCGATCCTGCGCCGGAATGCCATGGCCTGGCGCCCCGCCGGGTTCTCGCCGAGCAGCGCGATGCGTCCGGCGGTCGGCGCAAGCAGGCCGAGCGCCATCTTCACCAGCGTGCTCTTGCCGGCTCCGTTGTGACCGACGATGGCAGCGCACTCGCCGGGCGCAACCGACAGGTCCACGTCGCGCACGACGTAACTATCCCCGTATCGCTTCGACACGCCTTGCATGAAGATCGTCGGCGACATGGTCATGGCTTCACCTCTAGCGCGGGCGGGATGGGCGCCATCAGCGGCGCGCTGTCGATGACGCCGCCGGGATGGAGCGCGGGGAATTCCGCTTGAGCCCAGCGTATGACCTGCACGGCCGGGCTGTTGATGAGGAGCTTGGCCGTCGGATAAGTCCACACGACCTTGTCGAAGATGTCGTTCGGGCGGTAGGCGGTGTCGGCGATGCCGTCGCCGTTCAGGTCGAACGCCGGATTGTCGCTCCAGTAATTGCCGCGCCCGTTCGCCGACCAGTCGAGCGACCGCGTGCCCACGTAAACGACCTGCGAGCGGTTATGGACGAAGGCGTTGCCGGTCATCCGGTTGCGCTCGGAGCCCGCGGTGAAATGGATGCCGATGGCGCAATCCTCGAACCAGTTGTCGGCGAACAGGTTCTTGTTGGCGTTGTAGATGAAGACGCACTGGTCGCTCCGCCGCACGACGTTTTCTTGGATGTCGGCATCGTTGGCGTAGTTGAGCAGAAGGCCGTGATCGCCATCGTCTTCCGACAGGTTGCGGCGGATCACCAGGCGGCTCGAATACATTATGACGTAGCCGTCATGATTGCCGCGCGAGACGTTGTCGGCGACTTCGCTGTCGTTGGTGTACATGTAGTGGATGGCGAAGCGGACGTTCTCGATACGGTTGCCGCGGAAGACGTTGTTGCGGCTGGCATTGGTGAAGATGCCGTCACGTCCGCCCGTGATGTGGTTACCGATCACCTGCGCGCCCGGCGCGTTCCAGACATAGACGCCGTTGCCGCGCTCGTTGGTCCTGAGATCGGTCCGTCCGACGATGCGGTTGTTCCGCACGATCGCGTTGGCGGCGCCGTGAACATAGACGCCGACCAGGCTGTTCTCGATCCGGCTGTCCTCAACGATTGCGCCCGCCGCGCCGTCTTCGAGGAAGACCGCCGCGTCCATGGGATCGTCGATGCCCGAATTGCGTATCGTGAGGCCGCGCATGACGACGTTCGGGGCGACCACCTCGACGGTGCGGCCCT
Organism: Mesorhizobium sp. WSM4904; assembly: GCF_029674545.1. NCBI lineage: Bacteria > Pseudomonadati > Pseudomonadota > Alphaproteobacteria > Hyphomicrobiales > Phyllobacteriaceae > Mesorhizobium > Mesorhizobium sp. WSM4904. The sequence continues at coordinate 648,709 of NZ_CP121354.1, forward strand.
GGCCCCGCCCGTCGAGCACGGCGCCGGGCTCGGCCTCGATGGTGAGAGCGTGGTCGATCCGGATCGGGCCCTGGTGCACGCCGGCGCCGAGCCTCAGCGTATCGCCGGAATGCGAGGCGGCGACCGCCTGCCGAAGGCCGTCACCCCTCGCGGGGACGGCGAGGGTTTCCGCCCGCCCCGTCCCTGGGAGGAGGAAGGCGCAGGCGGCGACGAGGGCCGCCGCAACTGCGCTCCCGCTATGCCGTTTCCGGATCATGCCGGCTGCGGCTCCACGATCATGCGCCCGGCCATTTCCATGTGCAGGGCATGGCAGAACCACTGGCAATAGTACCAGTGGACGCCGGGACGGTCCGCGACGAAGGTCACGGACGAGGTCGCCTGCGGCCCGATCTCCATCACCACGCCGTGGCGCACCATGGTGAAGCCGTGGGTCAGATCCTCGACGTCGTCCATGTTGGTCACGGTGACGGTGACCTCGTCACCCTGCTTCACCGTGAACTTGTCGAGGCTGAAGGCCGGCGCCACGGAGTGCATGTAGACGCGCACCTTGTTGCCGTCGCGGATGACGTTGGCGGCCTCCTCGAGCTTGACGCCGTCCTTTGCCGCCTGCTGCCGCGCTTCCTCCCACATCGGGTCGTCGCGCTTCCACACGATCGCCGGCCTGACCTTCGAGCGGTGCACCAGGCAGATGTCGTGCGGCTCCGCGAAACTCGGCCCGTCATGGACCAGGCGCATCTCGTCGCCCGAGATATCGATCAGCTGGTCGTTCTCCGGATGCAGCGGTCCGACAGGCAGGAAGCGGTCCTTGGAGAACTTGTTGAGCGACATCAGCCACTTGCCGTCCGCCTCCTTGGTCTCGCCCATCGACGTGTGGTTGTGGCCCGGCTGATAGTGAACGTCGAGCTTCTGGACGATCGGATCGACCTTGGCGCCGCCATAAGCCTGGATCGCCTTGTCGATGTTCCACTTGACGACCTGGCTGTCGAGGAACAGCGTGGTGTAGGCGTTGCCCTTGCCGTCGAATGCCGTGTGGAGCGGTCCGAGACCCAGCTCAGGCTCGGCGACGACGACGTCGCGCGGCTTGATCTTGTCGTCGAACAGGTCGTCGAAGCGGCGAACGTCGAGAAGCGTGACGGTCGGCGAGAGCTTGCCGGCGATCGCGAGATGGATGCCGTCGGGCGCCGTGTTGCAGCCGTGGGGATTGTTGCCGGCCGGAACGTAGCGAGTGTAGCGCGAACCGTGCCGTCCGTCGACCACCGGCACGCCGTTGATCTCCTTGTAGTCGCCTTTCTTGACCGCATCCTCGATGCGCTTGAGGTTGAAGATCACCACCCAGTCGCGGTCCGCGGACGTCATATCAGCGAGCGTCACGCCCCGCTCCGAGTTGTAGCAGGTCGAGAACGCGTACTTGCCCTGGTAGTCGGCGTCGGTGTTGTCGAGATTGCCGTCGACCAGCACCTGCCAGGCGATCTTCATGGTGTCGCCGTCGATCGCCGTGAAGACCGACCAGTACTGCTTGGGATCGTCGAGGACCTTGCCGTCGTTCGGGATCGGGATGATGTGCTCGCTGTTGGCGAACACGTAACCGGTCCGCGGATACTTCTGCAGGCGCAGCCCGTGAATGTCCGATGCGTTCGGAATCTCGATGATCTTGTCGCACTTCATCACGTCGCAACGGATGCGGGCGACGCGGCAATTGGCCTTGTCGTTGACGAACAGATAGCGCCCGTCATAGGTGCCGTCCGTGAAGGACATATGCGGGTGATGCAGGTCGCCGTTGGGGTAGACGCCGCCGCGCTTGGCAAGGAACGCCTGCGTGGTCGGCATCAGGCCTTCCGTCATGATCTTGCGGCTCTCGTTGGTGATCCCCCAGCCGGTGGCGCTGCAGCGGTTGAAGACCGGAATGCGCGTGATCTCACGCATGGAAGGCAGTCCGATGACGCGCACCTCGCCCGACTGGCCGCTCGAACTGAAGCCGTAATATTCGTCGAGATCGCCCGGCCGGATCTCGCTGGTCGCCTCCTTGGCATGAGCGGGCCTGGTGAACCCGGCAACGCCGACGGCTCCGCCGCCGGCTGCGCTGGCGAGGCCCGCGAGAATGGCTGCCTTGCCGCTTCCGGTCAGAAGCTTGCGGCGGCTTACTCCGGTTTCAGTTTCCGCCGACCTATCATCGTCTTTCATTGGTCGTCTCCTTCTAGTGACGCGGCCTGGCCGGCCGCAGGCTTCCGTTCCACGGATGGTTCGCGACCGTTGACGGTCACCAGGACCCTCGGCTTGCGCTTGGGCTCGGGCACCATCGACGGCGACTGCAGGGCCAGGAACTTCTCACGCTTGATGCGCTTCTGGATCACCACCGGACAGCGCTGGTCGTCGTGGTAGAGCACCTGGCAGTTGAGGCATTGGATGCATTCGTTGGGATTGATCATCCCTTCCGGATGGATCGCCTGGACGGGACAATCATTGGAGCAGCGCTGGCAGGGCGAGCCGCATTCCTTGTAACGCTTCAGCCAGTCGAACATCCGCATACGGGCAGGGACGGCCAGCGCGCCGCCGAGCGGGCAAAGGTAGCGGCAGTAGAAGCGCTCGATGAAAAGGCCGGGCGCCAGGCAGCCGACGGCGAACAGCACGAACCACCACTCGCGCGCGAAATGCAGGATGATCGCGGTCTTGAAGGGCTCCACCTCGGCCACTTCCTCGGCAAGGCCGAGCGAGCCGAAGGAAAGGCCGAAAAGCGCGAGGAAGATGATGTATTTGATCGGCCACAGGCGCTGGTTGAGCCAGAACGGCACGCGGACCTGCGGAATGTGCGCCCAGCGCGCCAGCCGGTTCGTCCACTCCTGCAATGCGCCGAACGGGCAGAGCCAGCCGCAATAGGCGCCGCGCCCCCAGAACAGCAGAGCGGCCGCGACCGCCGACCACAGGATGAAGATCAGCGGGTCGCGCAGGAAATAGTCCCACCGGAAGTCGCCGCGCAGCGAGTTGAAGAATGTGAGGATATTCACGACCGACAGCTGCGCGTGCTCGTACCAGCCCAGCCACAGAAGCGTGAAGGCGAGATAGCCGAGCCGGATGCGCTCATAGGCGCGTGGCCATTTCACGAGGAAATCCTGGAAGAAGAAGATGCCGGTGAGCACGCCGATTGCGACGAGCATGACGGCGATGTCGAACATCCGCGCCTGCCACATCCGCTGCCAGAGCGGCGGCTCGTGGTCCGCTGCCGCCACCGGTTGCACGGCGGCCGACGCCGGCGCGACCGCCGCCAGCGGCGCAACAGGCGCGGGCGCAACAGGCGCGGTCAGGAACTTGTCGGGGGTCGAGTAGTCGAGCCCCGTCGTGACGAATGCCTTGTCGAGCGCACCGGTGGCCCGCTGCACGAGGAGCTGGAACCGCCATGGCGCGCCAGGATCGAGATTCGAGCCGTCGGGCGTGACGAAGACGCCGATCTCGGGAAAGTCCGGCGCGCCCTCGGCGGCCACCGCGCCGAGCCGGCGGTAGTTGCGATCGCGGAAGCGTATGCTGCCCTCGCTCTGGATCAGCTCGATGCGATCGAAGATGCCGCCGCGGACATAGCCGGAGCCGCGAAAGGAATACGGCCCGTCGCCGGCGACGAGGATCGCCTGCTGGCCGGGCTTCAGATCCTGGCGAAGGCGATCATATTCGGCATCGCCGAGCAGCGATCGGCCGACCGTCGGCACACTCGCCAGCGCAACGTAGAGGTCGACGAAGGAAGCGTCAGGGTCGCCTTGCTGCGGGCGGGCGATCGCCGCGGCATTGCCCGTCCGCTGAAACAGCTCATCGAGCTCCTTGTTGGTGATCGCAAGCCTGCGGACCGATCCGTCGCCGAGCAGGGCTTGCCAGGTTTCGACGGCGCTTCTGGTCTGATCGATGGTGCGGTGGGCCGGCTGAGACGCGACATTCACGGCACCGGTGCCCAGACCGCGCGACCGCGCGATCCTGACCGCCGACTGCGTCATGCTGTCGGCGATGACCATCATCGTGACCGTCGCGCCGCTGACGATATCGACCGGCATGCGGCTCTCCTCGCCCGCATCGAGCACACGCCGGCCGACGAAGCCGTCGATATAATGCTCGATCTTGGCTTGAGGGATGCCGACCAGGACGATCGGTTCGTGGTGCTCGACGAGCTTTGCGCCGGTGATCTTGCCGTCGAGGTCGATGCCGACAACGATGTTGATCGGCTTGCCGGAATAGCCGGTCGAATCGACGACGCCGTTCGTGAGGAAGGCGTAGCCGACGGGCTGACCGCCCTTGAGCAGCCTCGCGGCCGGCGGATTGCCCTCGACCTGGCCGAAGCTGTCGGCCGCGGGATCGATGTCGGATGCCTTGATCCCACTCAGGAATTCGCCGAGCCGCCCTGACGTATTGGCTTCAGCCTGCGGCAACAGGAGGACAAGCAGGAGAAAGAAAGAAGCCAGGAAGCCCAGGCCCGCCGATCTCCATCCGAATTCGAAATCTGGTTTCATTTCCGCGGCCGGCTGTCTGCACCAAAGCCCGATCGTCTGTTGATCGAACGCGCGTCACCCTTAGACGATCGCGCCAGCCGCTCTTTGATTTTGGACAAACTCAAATGGCATCGGTCGATGTCATATTGGCGCGCATTCCTCCAGGAGGCGCTGCCATGAAGCGGCTGAGTGAAGAACCCAATGTGCAGTTGCGCGATGTTCCGCAGCTTCTCGGCCTGGCGACGGTCATGGAGGAAAGCGCGGCACAGCGCTACCAACGGCTCGCTGCACGCATGGAAAAGCTGAGCGAGCGTGAGGTTGCCGGAACGTTCAGCGCGCTTGTCGAGGAGCAGCGCGACCATGTCGAAGAAATCGCCCGCCGCTCCGGTCAGTCGACGGGCGCGCCGCCGCCGGCACTGGCCGATCCGCGCGGGCTGCCTTCCGAAATCTCTCGATCATGGGACGAAGCGGAGGCCAGCGCGCTGCTTACCCCTTACCGGGCCCTCGGCATTGCGGTGGACAATGAAATGCTGGCTTTCGCCTTCTACTCCTATGTCGCCGCGCAAAGCGGCGATGCGACGGTCCGGGCGACGGCCGAGTGGCTCGCCGGAAAGGCGCTCGATCACGCGGCGGTGCTGCGCGAGGAACGGCGTCGCGCCTATCGGCGCGAAGGCGCCGGGCGCGCCCGCGACGGGAGGCCAATGCTGGATGCCTCGTCACTGCCGGAGTTCGTGCGACAGAGCCGACGGCTGGAGTCGCGTGCCGCGGTCTTCCACCGAAGGGTCGCTTCGCGGCTCGCCGCGCTGGGTGAGGCTGCTGCCTCGAAAACGATCATCGAGGTTGCCGAGCGGGAGCGAGCGGCCGGGCTTGAAGCCGCTGACGGAACTGTCGAAGCAGCGAGGGCGGAGCTTGCGCAAGCTGCCAAGCCCTTGCCGCTTCTGCGCGCCGCGCTGGCCGAGGCCGAACGGCTGCACCAGGCCTATCTCGATCTCGCCGACCGCACGCGCGACGAACAGGTGCTGGCCGCAGCCCAACGGGCGGCGGATCGAACCCTGCAGAGCCTCGCGACCGTCGCAGCGCTGCTGCAGGCGTTCGGCTGATGCGGCGGGCGTCGGCCGGGGCGCGGGCGCCTATTGGCCGATCTGTTTGAACAGCTCCTCGAAAGCCTTCTTGGCCTTGCCGGGCTGATTGACCGCTTCGGCGGCCTTCAGGTTGCTGCCCGGATCGCCGACCACGACGAGGGCGACCATGCCCATGCCGTAGTGGGGATTGCACTTGATGCCATAGACACCGGGCTTGGTGAACGTGACTGTCAGGTCCCTGTTCATCTCCCCTTTGAACGGCTGCGCACCGTCCGGCAGCATGCCGGCGATCGACTCGACGTCGTGACCCTTGTCCTTGGCAACAAAATGAACCGTGTCGCCGGGCGCTATCTTGAGGAACGATGGTTCGAGCTGAAACATGCCGTGCTTGCCCATGTTCAACATGGAAACCTCCGATTCGGCAGCGCCTGCGGCGCCGGCCCACGTCAGAACGGCGGCAGTGACGAGCAGCACAAGTCTGGTCGAGCGCATTTCTTCCAATTCCCTGCTTGGTGTGAATGACGGATCTCGCGTGTGGCCGGCTGTCTACCGGCTGCATCCGTCCCGAACTTTGCGCCAGATCAAATACGTTCCAGAAAGATGCGCTTGACGGCATCGACGGCGAACTGCAGGTCAAGCCAGGTGGCGGTCGCGCCGGCGTCCCGCCACCCCGAAAACCTTAAGGCGCCGCATCCGCGATTACCGCTACGCAGCCTGTTGCCTCAACGACGCTGATCTCCGCGTCATCGGTGATTGATCGCCGCACAGGACACGACCTCATCAAATGATCGTGAAGCCGCATGATCGTCACGGATCGGCCATCAGAGCAGCAGCATAGGCCTGCGAAGTCGTCCCAGCTTCCGGTCCGATACGCTGCGCTGAGCAGCTCAGATCGGCCGTAAGAGGGGCAACTGGCCCGACATCACCAGCCTATTGTTTTTCTCCATTAGTGCGAGCGAACGCGCTCGCGGGGTTCCAATGTCTCTTCATGAAGCAATAAAGCCTGCCAAGAAAAGCTCTCCCCATGCCAAAGTAATGGCCCGATCGCCCACGCGCGATCAGATCCTTATCGGCCCCGATTTCATCCAGAAAGGCGAACCGCATGAGCGGCTCGACCGCTTCTTCGGCGACCTGGCGAGCCGCTTCGACGCGGCGCCGGCGGTCATTTCCGGCGGCCGACCCTGGTCATACCGCGAGCTGAACAGCCGCGCCAACCAGTTCGCGCATCTCTTGATCGAGCGTGGCGTGAAGCCGGGCGACAGGGTCGGCCTTTTGCTGGACCGCTCCGCCGAAACCTATATCGCCATACTTGCCGTGATGAAGGCCGGGGCGGCCTTCGTCCCTTTAGCCACCGCCTTCCCCGAAGATCGCATGGTGATGATCATCGAGGACGCCAACGTCACGATGGTGATCAGCGTCTCCGGTTATGCCGCGCGCGTGGCACGCCTGCCGGTTCCGCATATCTCGATCGACTCGGCGGAGTCCGAGATCGCTCTCAAGCCCGAGACAGCGCCGCTGCCGGAGGGCAGCCAGGACCAGACCTGCTACATCCTCTACACCTCCGGCACCACGGGCAAGCCGAAGGGCGTGGTCATCACGCATCAGAGCTTCTGCAACTTCATCCGGGTCGCCGCTGCGTCCTACGGCTACCAGCCCGGCGACCGCGTCTACCAGGGCATGACCATCGCCTTCGACTTCTCCTCGGAGGAGATCTGGGTGCCCTTCGCCGCGGGCGCGACGGTCGTGCCGGCGCCCGGCCAGCAACCCCTCGTGGGAGAGGAACTGGCCGGTTTCCTGCGCGAACACAACATCACCTGCATGGCCTGCAGCCCGACGCTCTTGTCGTCGATCGAGAGCGACGCGCCGAGCCTGCGCGCGATCCTTGTCGGCGGCGAGGCCTGCTCGCACAAGCTTGTCGAGCGCTGGGCGAAGCCCGGACGTCAGATCCTGAACACCTATGGCCCGACCGAGGCGACGGTCACCGCCACCATGGCCTTGCTGACCCCGGACGAGCCGGTGACGATCGGCAAGCCGCTGCCCACCTATTCGATAGCCATTCTCGACCCGGAAAAGCCGCAGGTGCTGACCGGCGACCAACTGGGCGAGATCTGCATCGGCGGCATGGGCGTGGCGGTCGGCTATCTCAACCGAGCGGAACTCACCGAACAGCGATTCATCAAGGATTTCATCGGCCTGCCGAACAATCCCGGCGGCCGCATCTACCGGACGGGCGATCTCGGCCGCATCAACGACAAGGGCGAGATCGAATATCACGGCCGCATCGACACGCAGGTGAAGATCCGCGGCTACCGCATCGAGCTGGGCGAGATCGAGGCCGTGCTCCTGGAACAGCCCGGCATCGCGCAGGCGGCGGTCACGACCTGGGAGATCGAGCCCGAGCGCACGGAACTGGTTGGCTACTATGCCCCCAAGAGCGGCGGCGGTGTGGATCGCACCCTGCTCGTGCAGGAGCTCAAGCGGCGGCTGCCCGACTATATGGTTCCGGCCTATCTGGAGCAGTTGCCCGCGATCCCGATGACCGTTTCCAACAAGGTCGACCTGAGGAAATTGCCAAAGCCGACCAGCGCGCGCGTCGCGGCCGGCCACGCGATGATCGACCCGCGCAACGAGGACGAGAAGTTCCTCGTCGACACGCTGCAGGACGTGCTGAAATTCGACGACGTCTCCATCGAAGACCACTTCTTCGACGACCTCGGCGCGAACTCGCTGCTGATGGCCAGGTTCTGCGCACGCATCCGCTCCCGCAAGGCCTGGTCGACGACCTCGATGCGCGACATCTACCTGCACCCCACGGTCGCGAAACTCGCCGAGCACCTGCGCGCGCCGCAGACGGCCGCCGTTGCCGCGAGCGAGCCGATGCTGACGCATCGGGCTTCCAACCTCGCCTATTGGAGCACCGGCTTCGGGCAGCTGCTGTTCTACGCGCTCTACAGCTATGTCTCGCTCTGGGCGATCAATGACGGGCTCAACTGGGTCTATGACGCGCTGGACGATCCGCTGCTGCTCTACCTGCGCTGCGTGCTTCTGTCCGCCAGCGTGTTTTTCGGGCTGAGCGGCTTTGCCATCATTGCCAAATGGCTGCTGGTCGGCCGCTGGAAGGCAGAGACCTTCCCGATCTGGGGGTGGCACTATTATCGCTTCTGGGTCGTCAAGACGCTGGTCCGCAGCGCTCCGGTGGTGTTGTTCCGCGGCAGCCCGCTCTACAGCCTCTACCTGCGCCTGCTCGGCGCGCGGCTCGGCAACCGAACGGTCATCGAATGCCGCTCCGTTCCCGTCTGCACCGACTTGATCAGGATCGGCGACAACTCGATCCTGCGCAAGGATTCGATGATCCTGGGCTTCCGCGCCCAGGCAGGCTACATCCATACCGGCCCGCTCGACATCGGCCACAACGCTTTCGTCGGCGTCGGCTCGACCCTCGACATCGACACCCGCATCGGCGACGGCGCCCAGCTCGGCCACGCTTCCTCGCTGCATCGCGGTCAGGCGATCCCCGCCGGCGAGCGCTGGCACGGATCGCCGGCCATCCCGACCGAGGCGGACTATTGCACGGTTCCCAACGTGCCGCTGTCGAGGCTGCGCAGGATAATCTACGAGACGATCCAGCTCTTCATCCTCTTCGCCATCGTCACGCCGTTCCCGCTGCTGTTCCACACCTACTGGGAAAATCTCGGCGACGATTATCAGGAGACCATCGGCGTCGTGGCGATCGGTACCACGGTGACGGTGGCGGGCTTCGTCATCGGCGGGGTGCTGCTGGCGGCAATCGTGCCGCGGCTGTTCAATCTCATGCTGAAGCCCGGCAGAGACTATTCGCTCTATGGCTTCCACTACTGGCTGCAATCGATGCTGGAGCTGGTCAGCAATGTGCGCCTGCTGAACGTCCTGTTCGGCGACAGCTCGGCCATCGTCTACTATCTGCGCGCCATCGGCTGGCGGCTGAACAAGGTGGACCAGACCGGCTCGAATTTCGGCACCAACCAGCGGCACGAGAATCCGCAGCTCAGCGAAATCGGCTCGGAGACGATGGTGTCCGACGGCCTGTTCATGGTCAACATGCAGAAGTCGGCCAACTCCTTCCGCCTCGAGCACACGCGGGTCGGCGAGCGCAACTTCTTCGGCAACAACATCATCTATTCACCGAATTCCCGCACCGGCGACAATTGCCTGCTCGGAACCAAGGTGCACGTCCCGGTGGACGGTCCAGTGCGCGAGAATGTCGGGCTGCTGGGATCGCCGCCCTTTGAGATCCCGCGCATGGTCAATCGCGACAAGGAGCTTCTCGAATTGATCTCCGACGAGGAGCGCCGCCGCCGCCTGCCGCTGAAGAACCTGCACAATCTGGTCACCGCGCTGCTGTTCTTGGCCGCGCAATGGCTGATCCTGTTCCTGACGCTCGCCATCTGGGACCGCGCGCTCAACTACTACACCGAGTGGGAGCAGACGGCGCTGTTCGTGGCGGTGGTGCTGACGACGGCGATCGGTATCCCGTTCTACATCTTCCTCGAACGCGTCAGCCTCGGCTTCCGCCGGCTGAAGCCCAGGATGGCCACGATCTACGACCCCGTCTTCTGGCGGCACGAACGTCATTGGAAACTCTCCGATTCGCCGATCATGGGCCTGTTCACCGGCACCCCGTTCAGGCCGCTCGTCCTGCGCATGCTTGGCGTGAAGGTCGGGCGCCGCGTCTATGACGGGGGAAGCATCATCACCGAGCGGTCGCTGGTGGAGATCGGCGACGACGCGACGCTCAACGAGGGCTGCGTCATCCAGGCGCATTCGCTCGAGGAAGGCGCGTTCAAGTCCGACTACATCCGCATCGGCAACGGCTGCACGCTCGCCCCGTCCGCCTTCATCCACTACGCGGTGGTGATGGGCGAGGGTTCCGTGGCGGATCTCGACTGCTTCGTCATGAAGGGCGAAGTGATAGAGCCGAACACCGTGTGGCGCGGCAACCCGGCGAAGCTCTACGGCGTGGTGACGCCGATCGATGCGCGCGCGATCAAGATCGGGCAGGAACAGTGACTGGTTCCGCTGAAGCGCCGACGCGTGACCGCCCGGTTGTCCTTTGGCCTGTCGGCGAGGATAATCGAGCGGCGATCCTGGCGCTTGAGCTGACGCCGAAGCAGCAAGGCTTCGTCGCCTCCAATGCCGACTCGCTGGAAGAGGCGCGGGAGGATGACGAGGCCATAGCCCGCGCTGTCGTCACGGCTGGGCGCGTCGTCGGGTTCCTGATGTACAGCGCCCCAGACGAGGATGACGAGGCGGTCATCTACCGTCTCATGATCGACCGCCGCGAACAGGGCAAGGGCCTTGGCCGGGCCGCGGTTGCCGCGGCGCTGGAGGAGATCGCGCATCCCGGCCACATACGCCGCGTTTCGATCTGCTATGCGCCGAGAAACGAAGCGGCGCGCCGCCTTTATGCAAGCTTCGGCTTCGTCGAGCAGGGGCTGGACGAGGACGACGAGATGATCGCCATGCTCGAATTGAGGCCATAGCGGGTTGGACGTCGAGTCGCAGAATGCACCTTGCAGGCTGGAGAGCGCCGTCGCCGAGGCGCTCAACGGCCTTGCCCTGCCCAGGCTGCTCGCCGGCTGCCGCCGCATTCGCGACGGCGACGCACAGTTTCTTCTGCCAGCGGAGAGCGCTTCCATCGCCAAACGCGAACACAAGGCGCGCGCCGCCAGTGGGGCGGGCCGTCGGGTCGTGCATGAATTGCTGCAGCGTCTGGGGTGTGCGGATCTCGCCGTAACGAGAGGTCGCATGGGAGATCCGGTTTGGCCACCGGATATCGTCGGTTCAATCGCGCATGACGACGAATTGGCCGTGGCGGTCGCCGCGCGAACGGATGCGGTGAGAAGCGTCGGCGTCGATATCGAGCCCGCCTTGCCATTGCCGCCTGACCTCCTGCCCATCGTGATCACGCCGCAAGATCGCTTGGGCGACCTCGATCCGCTGCTGGATCTGGCCGGCCGCATTCTGTTTGCGGCCAAGGAGGCGACTTACAAGGCATCGTTTCCGCTCGACGGTCGGGTACTGGGTTTCGAGGACATCGCCGTCGATCTCGAAACCGGCGAAGCAGCCACGCCATCGGGCCGCAGGTTCATGGTGGGCTTCACCGTCACCTCGAAAATCCTGGCGCTGGCTTATACGGCTTAACAGGGTCACCGGCCTGGTGCAGCACCGCTCGACGACCAGGCGGCGCCGGCCCGCTCTTCTGGCCTGTCCGATCCTATTGTGGGGGTTCGAACGCCGGCTGCTCCTGCCGGAGCGGACGGTACCGCAGGTGAATTGAGGACCCGCCGGCTGTCCCAAGAATCCTGGCGCTGGCTTACAAGGCATAGGCATGCAGGGAACTCTGCCTGGGCCGTTCCTCTCACGCTGATGCACGTCTGATGCACACGCCGCGCACCGCCGCGGCGGACAGCGATGTCCGGATCTGGGAAAGGTTGCAAAGACAGGCGGCGTCCAGCGAAGGAGCAGGATACCGCCTTCGCTGCCTACATACTCAACCCCAGTGCCTTTCGGAGCTCCATTTTCGCCGGCTCGAATTCCTTCTGGAAATCCGGATTCTGCATCAACGCCTGAGCCATGAGTGCACCGGCTGCGTGACCGGCGCCGAGGTCGCTGCGATAGTGCACGCCGACGATCAGCCGGCTCAGGGCGTAGTCGTTCGCGCGCTGCATCAATTCTTCCTTCCTCTCCGGAAGCATCTTGGACAGAACGATGGCGATCGCAGTGCCATTCGTCGAATGGCCGGAGGGATACGCCCCCGACTTCGACAGCTTGATCAGAGGCTTGATCTCCTCATCGACCAAGGGCGGGCGCGGGCGGGCAAAGCCTTTCTTGGCACTTTCCGTGACGACTTCCTCGGTATCGAGAATGCGCTGCACGAGCGCTGTCGTCAGCGGAACCGTAGCTGTGTCGACCTTGATGCTCGTGCCGGCCAGGAACGGCTGCAATCCCTCTTCATTGTCGGCGATTGCCTGCTGCTTCCGGCCCTCGCTCGTGGAAGCCATGAGTTGCTTGACCTCGACCAGCTCGGCCTTGGTCTCGGCCGAATTCTTGGCGGGTGGCGGCACAAGCAGGTCGAGCAGATTTACCGTCTCAGGCCCGAAATAGGGGTGCCCCTCTTCTGCGAATGTCGGCTGCGAAAGAGCAAGCGCTGCGAACGCAACTGCCCCCATGAGCGTCCTGCGAGTGATGGCGGTCATTTTGCCCCTCAAATCTTGTGGAGAGCATAAGGGATAAAGAGGCCGCATGAATCTAATGTGACGCTGCGACACATGCCGAACCCGTCGGCAGCCCCAAGTAAGTGGGAGGAGATACATAGGAGCGATCCAATGACCCAAGCCGGACTTTCACCGCTGCGCGGCCTCGCCAAGCTGCGCGATGCCAGCACGCGACGCTTCTCCAGCTACGACCGCACCGGCGGCAACGACGACCGCCTGCACATCGAGCCGGGCGAGACCGTGACAATCGCCGAACATGAAGGCGCCGGCATCGTCACCCATATCTGGGCGACGCTGGCCTGCAACAGCGAAAGCTTCCTGCGCAAGGCCGTGCTGCGCGCCTACTGGGACGGCGAGGAGGAGCCCAGCATCGAGACGCCCATCGGCGACTTCTTCGGCATCGGCCACGCCCGGACGAAGAACTTCGCCAGCCTTCCCGTGCAGGCAAGCCCCGAGGACGGCAAGGGCTTCAACTGCTATTTCCCGATGCCCTTCGCGACCGGCATGAAGATGACGGTCAGCAACGAGGCCGAGGACGAACTGGTGCTCTACTACTATGTCGACCTCGAACTGCATGACAGGCTGGAGGACGATCTCGGCCGCTTCCACGCGCAGTACCGCCAGGCGCGGCCAAAGGGCATGGCGGAGACCGGCCTCACCAACGAGCAGTTCCTCTTCGGCGGCGAGAACACGGACGGCAAGGACAACTATACGATCCTCGAGGCCGAGGGCCGCGGCCACTATGTCGGCGTGCTGTTCAGCGTCAGCTCGCGCCGGCGCGCCGCGCAGTGGGACTGGTATGGCGAGGGCGACGACATGATCTTCATCGACGGCGAGCCCGGCCTCTCGGTGCCCGCCCGCAAGCCCCTCGGCCAGCAGGTGGCGCTGATCGAGCCACGCGGAGAGAGCGCGCCGGGCGCCAACGACGCCTGGCCGCCGACCCTGCACGGCACCGGCACGGAGGATTATTTCAACACCGCATGGTGCCCCACCCAGGATTATTCTGCGCCCTATCACGGCGTGATCGCTGCGGGAGGGCCGAACTGGAGCGAGCCGGTGACGCTCTATCGCTGGCACATCGAGGACCCGGTGATCTTCCGCCAACGCATCCGCGTCAGCATCGAGCACGGCCACGCCAACCGGCGCTCGGACGACATCTCGTCGGTCGCCTTCTGGTACCAGGCCGAGCCGCACAGGCCGTTCGCGCCGCTGCCGGCGGTCGCCGCGCGCATCCCAGGTTTCGGCCGCGACGCGGAGGCTTAGAGCGTTTCACCGTTTCACGGAAACGCCGAACCGCTCTAACTCTTTGTTTTTACGCAATTCCGGGCGGAAAACCGCTCACACTTTTCCTGGAATTGCTCAAGGACGCAACCATCGTGTCCCATGCGCGAGCCGGGCGGAGTTCGTGGCATCGAAGAAGGGCCGGCCCTTCTACGCTGCACTTGCCGGTGTGCGGTTGATAGCATCCTGACATGAATGCGCGAACCTTCGTGCTACGGTGCGGGTGGTTTCTGGCACACCCAGTCTTGCCTGCCATGAAGTGAAGAGGAGAGTTCACCACGTCCAGGATCAGCCGCCGCGCCTTGCTCCTTCATTCCAGCAGCGCTGTTGTCACTTCCACGGTTGCGGCAGCGGCTCTCGCCACGGAGCCACCGCGCCAAGACCGAGAAACGTCCCGCGAACTGCGTGCGCTGATCGAGGCGCACACGACGGCATATGCGATGTTTGGCAAGGCCGTCCATGAAACGGGTGGAAGCAGCCGCAACTGCGACAGAGCCAGCCGAGCAGAGGAAAAGGCTCTGCTGGCCGTCTGCGCCTACCCGGCGGTCAGGGAAGGCGATCGCTTGGCCAAGGCCCGATATCTGTTGGAGGTCGAGGCGCGCGGCGAACTCGACCTGCCGGAGCACATGCAGGCTATTCTTCGCTCGACAATGTGGAAGGCATGAGACCGACTGCCATGCAACCGGTCAGCCTCCATAAGATCACCCGAAGCTCGCCGGCTGACATCTTTCCGAAAGGTTTGTCCAGCAGCAGTTCGTAACCGATCTTCCGGCGCTCACCAGTCAGATCGCACATGTCGACTGACGACCCCATGTCGACCATTTAGTTTGGTAACACTGAACTCCGTTAATGGACGTTCGATATCTGCCCCCAGAGCGTGGTGGATGGTCTGTTCGCAATATGGCCAAGCTCGGCCAAGAATTTTGGTCTGGCAAATGGCTGGCGCATCGCGCGTTCCGCGACGAACAGCTGGGCCATTCGTCGCGAGCGAGTTTGCTGTGAACCGAAGCGTCTTGTTGGCTCAAGCAGGGGAAGCTGTGTTGAGCCGGAAATTCTCCCGAGCCCACGATGCAAAAGTCGTCGGCGTCTTACCGGCCACCTTGTTTGCAAGCGCAATTTCTTCGTCGAACGAACGCGGGCCAAGGTAGGTATAGGTTTCGTAATAGGCCAACGTCTCGCCTAGCGCAGCCGCCCCCGGGAAGAACCCTGTATAGACCTCCATCGGGACCCGGGTGAACGAGAGCTGATGGCCCTGCTGATTCAACACGCCGACGAGGTCGTTGAAACTCAGGAAATCGCCGACCAACGGCAGACATACGCCGTTGCCGGTTTCATCCGGGTGCGCAAAAGCGCCAGCCACGATGTTGCCGAGTTCGCTGATGTCCCCCATGTGAAAACAACGCACTGCTGGATCGATGGGCAGCACCCAACCAAAGCTTCCGTCCGGCTGCTTCTGCGGACCGAATGGTCCCGAGAAGTTCTGGTAGTAGGCAGGCGGCACGACAAAAGTGTGGTGCGAAAATCCGGCTTCCCGGACGATCGGATCTACCTTTGCCTTGCCGGTGAACTGGGGAAGATTGAAGTTGCCGTCGCTGATCCTCTCGACGTTTGGAAGGGTCGACCAGACAAAATGGTTGACCCCCGCAGCTTTCGCGGCCTGGATTGCCGCTGTCGCCTGCTTGATCTCGTCGGTGCCTTCCTGCCAGAAATTGGTGACGAGAAAGACCCCGTGTGCGCCTCCGAGGGCGGCTGCAAGCGTCTCAGGCCGTTCCAGGTCGGCTGCGGCAACTTCGTCAGCGAGGCCTTCATATTTGCGGGGGTCACGCGTGAGCGCGCGCACTTTGAATTGGTCGTTGGCCTTGAGGGCGCGCACCACGCCGGCGCCCTGATTTCCGGTGGCGCCGAACACGGCGATCAGTTTCTTGTCGTTGGATATCATTTGCAGCTCTTTCCGTGTTGGCTTCAGCGCCCGCGCGTACGCGAGAGCGCTCCTGCCGGTTAGCTTCGGCTACAGCTTGCGCCGGATCGAAATTCGCAACAATGCTTCAACAATTGACATCATTTGACAGGATTCGATCCATATGAGCGATCCCGTGGAAACCGCAGAACTCGTCGCCTTCACCAAGACGGTCGACGCCAAGTCCCTCTCGCGTGCCGCCGCCGAGCTGCGCGTCCCGCGCGCGACGGTGAGCCGCCGCCTCGCGCGGCTCGAGGAGCGTCTCGGCGCGCGCCTCCTCCGCCGCACGACGCGAAGCCTCGTGCTCACCGATATTGGTGAGGTGTTCTATCGGCAGGCCTGCATCGCGCTTGAGGCCGTGCGCCTCGCCGAGCAGAGCGTGCGGATGACCGACGACGTCGTGCGCGGCGATTTGCGCGTCTCGGTGCCGCCGGTAATGAGCGTTAGTTTCCATGCAATGCTCTGTGAGTTCGCGACGCGCTACCCCGAGCTGCGCGTCCATGTCCACACGTCGAACCAGCTCGTTGACATCCTCCGCGACGGTTACGACGTCGCGCTCCGCGCCAGTAGCCAGATCCAGCCCGGCCTCATCGCGCGCACGCTCTTCCGCGACCCGATGATCGCCGTCGCGTCTCCCGCCTACCTCGCTGATCGCGGTGAGCCTCAGACGCACCGCGATCTCCGGAACCACCGCTGTCTCCTTGGCTTCGCGCGTGGCGAGCTGCCGGAGACCCATTGGCCCATGGTCTCCGGAAGCAAGCTCCACGTTGACGGCGCGTTCTTCGCAAACGACATCGCCCTGTTGTGCGATGCCGTCTTGCAGGGCCTCGGCATCGCGCTCCTCCCACGCGGCCTCGTGTCGTCGCACCTGGAGAGCGGCGCGCTCGTGCAGGTGCTCGCTGACATCATAGGCGCCGAAATGCAGATCGCGCTCGTCTATCCCGAGCGCACGTTCCTGCCGCCGCAGGTGCGAGCTTTCATCGATGCGGTCGCTGCCTGGGTGAAGCGCGAGCTTGCAGAAAGCTATCAGCCGTCGCTCTAGTAGTTGGACATCTGGCCGTCTAGGTCGGCCTTTGTCATTGCGGCCGTGACTGGCAGTTCAGGCAGCGCGGCTACGATTGGCGCCCCTTCTCCACGCCAGATAGCACAAACAACGCCAATGATGTTTGCGCCAGCCTCGCTGACCAACCGCGCCGCGTATGGTAGTCGGCATGCGGCCCGATGCCGCCATCCCAAATCTCTTCGCTTCGAACCGTCGGTCCTTCGGGCTCAGGACCTATTTCTATGGAACCGCGCGTCACCGTCCTGCTTCCTTGATCCCTTGCCTTGCCTTCCCTTACAATTCCTTCCGGACACAGAGGAGTTCTGCGATGAGCGAAGACGCCTTCAACATGTCGATCCGCAAGTTCCTGAAGGAAGTCGGCGTCACCTCCCAGCGCAAGATCGAGGAGACCGTGCGCGAAGGGCAAATCGGCGGCAAGAAGAAGTTGAAGGTTCGCATGACGCTGACGGCGGAAGGCACCGGCCTCAACCACGTGCTGGACGGTGAGATCGAACTTCCATAAGCCGGGCGAAGCAACCTAGCGCAATCTAGTCCGGTCGAAGTAGTACCGCTCACCCCGCGCAAACCGACTGCGAGCCTGCGATGGTCGGGGCATGACCATGGAGGAGGCCGAGGCGCTGCGCTCCGAAGACCGGATTTGTATACGCCTCGGATGGCCACCCGGCGGATCAGCCATGCTGGTGGTATTAATTTGCCGCCGCTGCGGTCCTGCACTAGTGGTGAAAATCTGACGCTTGGAACCCGCTGGGAATGGCGGGAACCGACCCGGGACGATCCTCCAGAATCCGAGCGGGGCTGCCCCAGAGCGGACACTCGAATCTGGGCGCATTCAGTCTCCGGCACGACAGCAGAGTAGTGCCCGCGCCATTTGGTCGGTCGACCAGCGCACCGTCGTTGACCGGATAGTGATCTGCCACTCGTCGCGAAGATGACACGCCTCTATCTCTGTGCGACGGGACGGACGGTGATCTCGTTGACGCCGACCTCCCGCGGCTGCTCGATGGCATAGAGCACCGCCCGCCCGATCGCCTCCGGTTCGATGGCGTTGCGGCGATACTCCACCATCGCCCGGGCGGCTGCTTCGTCGGTGATCGTGTCTGCGAGCTCGGAGCGCGTCACGCCGGGATAGATGCAGGTGGCGCGGATCGTCTCGTTCTCCTTGCGCAAGCCGTCGGTGATGGCCCGTACCGCGAACTTGGTGGCGCTGTAGACGGCCGAGGTCGGCACCACCTCGAAGCTGCCGACCGAGCCGATATTGACGACATGGCCGCTCCCCTGCGCCTGCATCACCGGCAGGACGGCCGCGATGCCGTGAAGGACGCCGCGGATGTTGACGTCGATCATCCGATCCCATTCCTCGAGCTTCAGCGCGGCGAGAGGCGACAGTGGCATCACCCCGGCATTGTTGACGAGGACGTCGATCCGGCCGAACCGCTGCCGCGCCTCGGCGACGAGGGCTTCCATGCTGGCGCGCTCGGTGACGTCGAGGGCGCGGGCGGCGGCTTGGCCGCCCTTCGCCTCGATCTCCTCGACGAGCGCGGCGAGCCGATCGGTGCGCCGCGCTCCCAGCATAAGGGTGGCGCCGGCGTCGGCGAGGACACGCGCGGTGGCCTCCCCGATGCCGCTGGAAGCGCCGGTGATGAGAACGACCCGGTCGATGGTCATGGCAATCTCCTGTATCGGTGTTGGCTGCGACGGCCGGGCGCTCACTGTGCCGTGTAGCCGCCGTCGACGAAGAGCTGCGCCCCGGTGATGAAGCTCGAGGCGGGGGACGCGAGGAAGGCGATCGCCTCGGCCACCTCCTCCGGGCGGCCGATGCGCCCGATCGGGTGGGCGTCGCCGAAGCTGCGCAACATCTCCCGTCCGTTCTCGACCACGCCTTCCATGATGTCGGTGTCGATGACGCCAGGCAGGACCACGTTGCAGCGGATGCCGAGGCGGCCGTACTCGACCGCGACGATGCGGGCGAGCTGCGCCGAGGCCGCCTTGGAAGAGGCATAGGCCGCCTGCGTCGGGAACGCCGTCGTCGCCGAGAGCGAGGCGTTGATGACGACGGCGCCGCCCTCCTCCATCAGCGGCACCGCCGCCCGGATCGTGACGAAGGCGCCGCGGGCGTTGATCTGGAAGATGCGGTCGTATTCCTCGACCGAGGTTTCGGTCAGCGGCTTGTTGAGGGTTCGTCCGGCATTGGCGACGACGATGTCGAGCCGGCCGAAGCGCTCGCGGGCGAGCGCGACCGAACGCCGGGCAAGGCCCTCGTCCGAGACGTCGCCCACCAGCGTGGCGACGTCGCCGGCTTCGAGCGCCTGGACCTCGTCGGAGAGGTCGGAGGCGACGATCCGGGCGCCGCGGGCGCGCAGCAGGTCGAGCGTGGCGCGTCCGATGCCGCGACGCGCGCCGGTCACGAGCGCCACCTTGCCGGTCAGGTCATAGGTATTGGGCAGATTGGTCATTGCTGTCTCCGTGGGTGCTGGCGGAGCGCACCCCGTGCGCCCGCAATCGATGCCTGGGAGATAGCAATCGCTCGCTGTCGATTTAACTTGCCGCGAACTGGATCTTATGGTTAGGAACGCTAACCAATGCAGATCGATCTCAACCTCCTCACGCTGTTCGCCGCTGTGGCGGAGACGGGTAACTTCCGCGCTGCGGCCGACCGGCTTGGGGTGACGCGCTCGGCGATAAGCCAAGGCGTGCGGCGCCTGGAGACCGCGCTCGGCCAGGCGCTGTTCCTGCGTAGCACCCGCAGCGTGCGCCTGACCGAGGCCGGCGAGCGCTTCCTGGCCCAGGTCTCGGCGCCACTGGCCGAGATCGCGAACGCCCTCGAAGCAGCGTCCGGCTCTGCGGAGGAGCCCCGCGGCCTGCTGCGGATCGCTGCCACCTCGATCGCCGAGAGGTTCCTGTCCGGACCGCTGATCGCCTCCTTCAGCGAGGCGCATCCCGGCGTCACCCTCGACGTGACGGTGACCGATCTGGAATTCGACATCATCGCTGCCGGCTTCGACGCCGGCGTGCGCCTCGGCGAGGTCATCGAGCGCGACATGATCGCGGTGCCGCTGACGGGCGACCAGCGCCAGGTCGCGGTGGCGACGCCGGACTATCTCGCGCGCCACGGCACGCCCGAGCATCCGCGCGATCTCGTCCGCCACCGCTGTATCGGCTGGCGGCCGCAGACGCACACCGCGCCCTATCGCTGGGAATTCGAGAAGGACGGCCGCGCCTTCGACGTCTCGGTCGAGCCACAGATCACCACCAACGACATGCTCCTGATGATCCGCACCGCGCTCGCCGGCGGGGGCATTACCTTCGGCATGGAAGAAACCTTCCGGCCCCATCTCGAGCGCGGCGAGCTCGTCTCGATCCTCTCCGACTGGTTGCCGCCCTTCGCCGGCTTCTTCCTGTACTTCCCCAGCCGCCACACCGTGACGCCGAAGCTGAGGGCGCTCATCGACCATGTGCGACACTATCGCGAGCGATCTTAAAGCGCGTCACGATCTTTCAGATTCGCTCCATGCGCTTTAATGCGCCGACGTCGGCAGGCTGACCTCAGGCGACCACTGCCAGGCCCGGCGAAGCGCGCAAGCGGGCTATGTCGCGCGCCGGCGGTTCGCCAAAGTGGCGGCGATATTCGCGGCTGAACTGCGACGGGCTTTCGTACCCCACGCGGAAGGCGGCGGTCGTGGTGTCGATGTCCTGGACCAGCATCAGGCTGCGCGCGTCCTGGAGCCTGAGCTGCTTCTGGAATTGCAGCGGCGTCATCGCCGTCACGGCACGAAAATGCTCGTGCAGGCTCGACGGACTCATGCCCACTTCCGCGGCAAGCCGCTCGATGCTGAACCGTTCCCGGAAGTTCTGCCCGATCCAGGCGATGGCGCGGCCGACCTGGGCCACCCGACCCTGGCTGGAGGTGATATGGCGCATCCTGGCGCCGTCCGGGCCGGCGAGCAGGCGGTAGAGAATTTCCTGCTCGGCAAGTGGCCCGAGCACGGGCAGCGCCGCCGGATCGTCGAGCAGGCGCACGAGGCGCAGGACCGCGTCGAGCAGACCGGCGCCGGCGTCGGACACCGTCTTGCCTATGGGCAGAGAGGGCGCTCCCGGCGGCGGCGGCACGCGCAACGCCAAGTCCCCCAGCATCACCGGATCGAAATCGAGGTACAGGCAGAGATAGGGCTTGTCGGGCGTCGCCTCGACCACATGGCCTATAGCCGGCAGATCGTAGGTCACAACCCCATAGCGCCCCGGTGCGTATCTGAACACGCGGTCGCCCAGCGTGACCTCCTTTTGCCCCTGCGCGACGAGGCACAGTTGCGGCCGGTAGACATTCGGCATCGGCATCGTCACCGTGGAGGATCGAACAAGCGTCACGCGTTCGATGGGAGTAGCTTGGAAGCCATCCTTCGAGACATGCCGGGCAATCACGGCCGCGATTTCGGTCAGTGTTTCCATGAATCGGACCATCGCACGGGCGCGGAGGGGCGACAATGCGAACCCCGCGACTTCTGGAGGATCGGGCAGGAATCCCGGCGCATCGGGCTAACGGTTCGACGTCGCCGCGCAGCATAGTTTCCGCAGCCTCTGGTGAGGCAGGTGAGCAAGTATGGAGAGCAAACATGACAACCGATAATCTGAAGATCCCCACGGTCGCACTCGGCACCTGGGCCTGGGGCGATAGCGGCGAGACTGGCGACGGCTATTTCGGCAGCTCGCTAACTCGGGCTAGCCTGGAAGAGGTCGCGGACAAGGCGCATGCGGCCGGCTTCACCCTGTGGGACACCGCCGTGGTCTACGGCATGGGCCGTTCGGAGACCGTACTCGGGGAGGTCCTGAAGCGCTACGCCCGCAGCGACTACCAGCTCTCCACGAAGTTCACCCCGCAGGCCGCGGGAAGCGGTGACGACCCGATGGCGGACATGCTGGAGCAGAGCCTGGCACGCCTCGGCACCGACTACATCGACATCTACTGGATTCACAATCCAGCGGATGTGGCGCGGTGGACTCCGCGCCTGATCCCGTTGCTGAAGAGCGGGACGATCAAGCATGTCGGCGTCTCGAATCACAATTTGAGCGAAATCGAGCTCGCCAACCAGATCCTTGGAGACGCCGGGTTCCGGGTCGAGGCCGTCCAGAACCACTATAGCCTCCTCTACCGCAGCTCCGAGGATGCCGGCATCCTGGACTACTGCCGCAGCCAGGGCATCCCGTTCTTCGCCTATATGGTGCTCGAGCAGGGCGCCTTGACCGGCAAGTACAGCCCGGAAAACCCGCTGCCGGAAGGCACCAACCGGGCGAAGACTTACAATGGCATGCTGCCTCAGCTGAAGGCGCTGACGGACAGGCTCGCCGCGATCGGCCAGAAACACGGTGCAGCAGCTCCCGATGTCGCAACGGCCTGGGCTATCGCCAAGGGCGCGACGCCGATCATCGGCGTCACCAAGCCCAACTACATCGATGGTCTGGTCCGAGCCACCAGCATGACGCTCTCCGGCGACGACATCGCGGAGCTGGAAGCCCTCGCCGACGCCGCCAACGTGAACACCCGCGGCTGGTGGGAAAAAGCGATGCAGGTTTAAAGCTCGGCTAGGACCTCCGACCGCCGCTCCGAGCAGGACGGCAGGCGATCATCTCGTTCCGCGGGATGATCGCCTGGCCTAACCGCCCACGCCTTCCCGGCGTTGCCGCGCCGGCTCCACTACAAGCGCCGAAGAGCGCAAAACCTCTGGAAAGGCCGCACCATGCCCTTATTCAATCCGCCGCAAAACGGGTCCTCACCTTTCAAATCGATGCGCGGCGACCACGCCGGCCTCCGCGTCGCTGACCTCGACGCCGCACTGAGATGGTACCAGGACGTCCTCGATTTCCGGCACACGCGCAGCATCGAGGCGATGGGACTCACCTTCGCCTTCATCGCACCGCCGAACGACAACAGTTTCGAGATAGAGATCGTCGCTGGCCTCGGCGCTGTCGACCGACCTAGACCTGAGGACCTGCACGCGACCCTCGGCCTCCATGGCTGGCACCATCTGTGCTTCCACGTTGACAGCGTCGACGATGCGGTCGCTGAACTGCGGCGCCGCGGAGTCGACGTCATCGCTGGCCCGGTGGACTTCAGCGCGATCCAGCGCCGAGGCGCGTTCTTCCTGGATCCATGGGGCAATCTCTTCGAGTTGAACCATAGCTTGTCCGCCTGAACCACGGCTCCGGTGTATCAGGCGTCGCAGCGGCCGCCCGAAGTTGCGACGGCGTGGGCCATCGCCAACGGCACGACGCCGATCATCGGCGTCACCAAATGGCGCACCCGCCGCGACTCGAACGCGGATGCAGCGGGGCGAGCGAATTTCCGCAGACTAATTTAATTTGTAGCGTTAGTCTGCGGCGTCCATCTAGCGCAGGGTCGCTAGCAGGCAGGCGGCAGACTTCAGATCAGCCGTATCCAAGCCCTCTGCGAAACGCTCGAACAGCGGTTGGAGTAAAGCTTGGGCGCTTTCGTGTTGGGTGCGATCAGCCAGAAGAGCTGCCAAATCGATCGTGGCGCGCAACTCCCACCCCCGCGAGCCGTGACCACGGCTCATTTCGAGCGACCGCCTGAAATACATTTCCACCTCGTCATCAGCACCGGGCTTGGTTACGCGAACAAGGCTTCCCTTCACGCGCAGCAACTCCGGCATGTAGCAAAGATCCCCATTTGCCTCGACCGATCGGATTGTCTTGTTGACTAGTGCGAGGGCTTCCGCGAACTGGCCCGTCGCGGCGAAACCTTGAACGAGCGCGATGCTGAGCGGCGTTGTGAGCAGTTCGTATGGGGCTGCGTGAAGGTCCTGAAGAACGCGTTGCAGGCTCCGAACCCCGCTTTCTGCATCGCCTCGACGAATGGCAAGTTCTCCTTGGAAGCCCCGCCCGACTGTGAGGTAGGGCCTGAGAGAGTGCAGCTCGGCGCAGGAGAAAAGACGATTTATATGCTCCTCCGCCCGGTCGAAATCACCGACCCAGACCAACACGGAAACTGCCCAGACCAGAGCGATGGAGAGCGTTAGCGGATGGTCTAACGTTTCCGCATCCTTGACTGTCAGCAGCGCACGCTCCACCGCGCGATCCGGATAGCCTTGCAGCCAGTGTGTCCTGGCCAGGATCGCGCCGGCGAGAATTCTGCCGTCAAAGCCGAGATAGTTCGTCGTGGTCAGGTCAGAACGAGGGCCGCATCGCAGCGCCTCTTCGAGCGCAGTCCGCGCACGCTCATGCTCTCCGTTCAGATGGAGCGAAATTCCCATCAAAGAATGCGCCAATGTCGTGGAGACCGAGTCCTCAAGAGTGCCAGCGATGACGGAGCAGCGCTCCGCATAGCTGAGCGCCGTCCTGAACCCTCCCGTGCGCAGGTGGAACATCTGCAATGGACCCAAAACCTGGAGCTGATCGAGCCCATTGCCTCGCTCCTCGGCAATGGCGAGGCTTCTCTTCAAGGCCGCACGCGCAGCGTCCTGTCCTCCACGCGTGAACATCAGGGATACACCCGAGGCCGCCTGAAGACGCATCTCGTCGGGCCCTCCATCCGTGCTGTCGTCCAGAGCGAGAATTGCCTGGGCAGCCCAGCGGTGGCATTCGGTGAGCAAGGACATCGACAGGAAGACTGGAGCTGCGGCAGTGGCGAGCCGGATGCCGAGTTGAGTGTTCCCGTTAGGCCCGAAGCACCATTCCAAGGCCGCTCGCACATTCGCAATGCCGGCGAGGTGGAGAGCCCGCTGTGCCGCACTCGACAAGGTCGGCCATTCAGTTCCAGTTTCCTCCAGCCATCGCAGATAGTAGGTGACGTGGCGGGTGGCCAGCTCCGTGAGTTCGGCATCGTGGACGTCGAGATGGAGGGCATAGGCCCGCGTCGTATCGAGCAGCCGATACCGCATTGTTGCACCAGCGGGTCTTGCCGCGACCATCGACTTGGCTACGAGGCTGTCGATGGCACCAAACACCAGAGTCTCGTCAGCGGTGCGGCTCGTCACGATCGCCAGGGCGGCCTCAATCGAAAAGTGGCCAACGAACACGGCGAGCCGGCGAAGCACTAGACGCTCGAACTCGGACAGAAGCCCGAAGCTCCAGTCCAAAGTGGCCTGGAGGGTCTTCTGGCGCGGCGGCGCGGTGCGCTGCCCCGGCCACAGCAGAGTCAGTCGTTCGTCGAGAAGGGCCGCTGTCTTGTGAAGGCCGTAGCTCGCAACCCGTCCGGCCGCCAGCTCAATCGCGAGCGGCATGCCGTCAAGCTTCCGGCATATGTTGGCCACGACCTTGGCATCTGCATCGTCGAGATCGAGGCGAGCGCCGCTCGCCGCGGCGCGTTCTACGAAAAGCTGGGATGCGGGGAAGCCCTGCGCAACTGACACCGTGAGCTCCGGATCGTCCGGCGGGTATGCCAGCGGCGCCAGCTTGTAAACGTTCTCCCCTTCGACTTGAAGCGGCTCGCGGCTCGTCGCGAGGATGTGAGTCTGCGGCGTGTTGGCGAAGATACGGGTTGCCAGGTCTGCAGCCGCATCGATGACATGCTCGCAGGTATCGAGGATCAGGAGGGTCCGCCGCCCCACCAGACAGGCGATCAGCTCGGGGATGGCGTCGTCGGACTGTGGTGACAGCCCGAGCGTCGAGGCCACTGTGGTCGCGACCAGGCTGGAATCGCTGAGCGCGCCTAGATCGACGAAATGCACGGCGCCAGCGAACATCTCGATCAGATCATGTCCCACCGACACCGCAACAGTGGTCTTGCCGACCCCACCGGTGCCAACGATTGTGACGAAGCGCGTGGCAATGAGCTGGGTTGAAAGCGCGATAGCATCATCGGCCCGCCCCACCATCCGAATGAGCCGGCTTGGTAGATCGGCGTGATAGCTGGCGGCGACCTCCCTCTGCACGTCGTTCCGACTGCCCGATCGCGAGATTGGCGCCACAAAGCAGTAGCCTCGTCCGGCCAAGGTCGCGATGTAGCGCGCGCCGTCCTTGCCGTCCCCCAGGGCTTTTCGCAGGTTGGCCATGTGAAATCGCAGGCTGCCCTCCTCCACGGTGACATCGGGCCAGACATGGGCCAGCAGGTCCTTCTTACTGACGACCTCGTTTGGGCGGGCAGCCATGGTCGCCAGGATGTCGAAGGCGCGTGCACCGAGATCAACCGGCACGCCCTGGCGCAGAAGGAGTCGTTCGTTCGCAACCAGGGTGAAGGGACCAAATGAAATCATGTCGCTTGTCGCGGCTCCGACAGTATCATGGGGTCATCCTTCGCCTGATTGAGGAAGATCCTGGCTCGCAGAAGGCCTTCCCTCAGGACAGATCCGCCACGCCGGGTGACGATCTGCGGCGGGACTTGCTGCTGCTGGCGAGCACTAACAGCTCCTCATAACGCATAACGGGCAAGCAGGGCGACCTCTCTCTATGTATCGAAGCAGCACAGCCTTCCATTGACCAACGGAGAGTGATCATGCCCGCACAAACAAACAAACTCTATACCGGAAAAGTCCGCACCGCCGGTGGCCGGAACGGAGCATCTCGCAGCTCCGACGGGAGGCTGGACATCCGGCTCTCGCCACCCGGAGGCCCGGGCAGCGGCACCAATCCCGAGCAGCTGTTTGCCGCGGGCTGGTCGGCCTGCTTCGAGGGCGCGATGGCGATCGCCGCCCGCAAGATGAACGTCGCGCTGCCCGCCGGAACGGCAATCGACGCAGAGGTGGACCTCAACGTCGACGAAGGCGCCTACTTCCTCGGCGCGCGTCTCAGCGTGAGTCTGCCAGGTCTCGATCGCAACGTCGCACGAGCGGTCGTCGATGCAGCCCATCAGACCTGTCCCTACTCGAAGGCCACGCGCGGCAACATCGATGTCGAAATCAACCTGGTCTAGCCTCATGCCGACCGTCGGGTCGGAGTTGGCCAAAACCTCACAGCAAGGCGGTTTACCAATGAACGCAATCAGAACTCCAGAAGAGATCGACCATTCCCGCCGACGCCTGTTCGGCATCGCCGCAGCGACCTTCGCGGCTGCGCAACTCGGCGCGATCAGCGGCGCGAGAGCGCAAGGTGGCCAGACAGACGCCGCCGCTTCCGCCTCCATACAGCCCAGGACCTCTTTTGCTTCCCTGAAGCAAATCGACGCCGGCCTGCTGAACATCGGATATGCCGAGGACGGCCCTGCAGGCGGCCCCCCGGTCATCCTCCTGCACGGCTGGCCCTATGACATCTATAGCTATGTCGATGTCGCGCCGCTGCTTGCGGCCGCAGGATACCGCGTGATCATGCCCTATCTCCGTGGCTACGGCACGACGCGCTTCCTGTCGGACGCCACCGTCCGAAACGGCCAGCAGGCGGCGCTCGCCGTCGACATCATCGCCTTGATGGATGCCCTCGCCATCCAGAGGGCGGTCGTCGCAGGCTACGACTGGGGGGCGCGGACTGCCAACATCGTCGCCGCGCTGTGGCCGGAGCGCTGCAAGGCCATGGTGTCCGTCAGCGGATATCTGATCGGCAGCCAGGCGGCCAACATGGCGCCGCTGCCACCGCAGGCCGAGCTGCAATGGTGGTATCAGTTCTATTTCGCCACCGAGCGCGGCCGCGCAGGCTACGCGAAAAACACGGACGACTTCGCCAAGCTGATCTGGCGGCTCGCGTCGCCGCAATGGAAGTTCGACGACGCCACCTTCGCGCGAAGCGCGGCAGCCTTCGCCAATCCGGACCATGTCGACATCGTCATCCACAATTACCGGTGGCGCCTCGGCTTGGCCGCAGGCGAACCCAGATACGACGACCTGGAAAGAAAGCTCGCCACGGTTCCGACGATCGGTGTGCCGACGATCACGATGGAAGGCGATGCCAATGGCGCGCCGCATCCAGCCCCCGGTGCCTACGCCAAAAGATTTTCCGGCAAATACGAACACCGGCTGATCACGGGCGGCATCGGGCACAACCTGCCGCAGGAGGCACCACAGGCCTTCGCCCAGGCAGTCATCGACGTCGACCGGTTCTAGCCCCCGCGCGCTCAGGGTCACGATTACGTCTTCGCGCGGCTTGCGCCAAAGTCCAACCAATCAACCGTCAAAGGACATCGAGATGAAAACACTGCTTGCAGCCTTGGCAATCGCCAGCGCCTTGTTCGGCAACGCATATGCGCAGGCCAACAAACCCACCGTCGTTTTGGTTCACGGCGCGTTCGCGGATTCGTCGAGCTGGAACGGCGTCGTCAAAATCCTGGAGAAGGATGGCTATCCTGTCGTAGCCGTCGCCAATCCGCTGCGTGGGGTCAAAAGTGACGCTGGCTACGTCGCCGACATCCTTGGCTCCATCAAATCGCCTGTCGTCCTCGTTGGCCATTCCTACGGCGGCTCGGTCATCAGCGACGCGGCCGAAGGCCATGCGAACGTCAAGGCACTGGTTTATGTCGCGGCCTTCGCGCCGGATGCGGGCGAGACCGCCGCGCAACTCGCCGGCAAATTTCCCGGCAGCTCGCTCGGTCCGACCCTCGCGCCGCCGGTCACCCTGTCAAGCGGTGGGAAGGACCTCTACATTCAGCAGGATAAGTTCCACGATCAGTTCGCCGCCGACGTCTCCGAAGCCGAAGCCAGGCTGATGGCCGCGGGGCAGAGGCCTGTTGCAGAAGCTGCGCTGAGCGAAATCCAAACTGAAGCAGCGTGGAAAAAGCTTCCAACCTGGTTCGTCTACGGGGACGGCGACAAGAACATACCGGCGCAAGCCTTGGCATTCATGGCTGCCCGGGGCCACTCTCGGGATACCGTGGTCATCAAGGGCGCCTCGCATGTAGTTATGGTATCGCACCCTGAACCGGTGGCGCGGCTGATCGAGAAGGCCGCTACAGAGACATCACGATGAAAGCGGTGGTGATGACCGCCCAAGGCGGACCGGAAGTGATTGAACTTGTCTAGTTGTCCGAGCCGGAGTCCGGCCCGGCCGAGGTCGCATGGCAAACGAAGGTCTTGAACTTTCCCGGCGCAGGTTGCTGGGATTGATGGGAGCAACGACAGCGGTCGCCGTAATTTGGTGCCGGCACGGCGATTGCCGCGCCCGCAGTCGGGCAGGAGCGGCGCACCGCTCGGCTATTCTTCACCGACGTGGGGTGCGGCCCCGACGTCATGCTGCGGCGTGGGTGGACCTGCGATTCGCACGACTGGAGCTGGCAGATGCCGGCGTTCGAGAGCAAGTATCGCGTGATCGACGTGTTGTAGGCCATGGGAGCTTGGACCCGGCCGCGACACTCGGCGCGGTGCCGGCAGATTGGTGCGCTGTTCTGCGTAGCGACTTCGACAACCTTCGTGAGGCCTGTATGGAAAGCCGTCCTTTCACGATCCACGTAGCCGACGAAGCCATAGAGGACCTGCACCGTCGCCTGTGGAACAGTCATTGGCCCGGTTCGATCGATGCAGATAGCTGGGAGGACGGCACCAGCCTTTCGTTCCTCAAGCGTCTGCGAGATCACTGGCTGCACCAGTTCGACTGGAGGATGCAGGAGGGTCGGCTGAACAGGCTGCCGCAGTATGTTTCGACGATCCGAGGCCTCGGCATCCACTTCGTCCACCAGCCCGGGGTGGGACCTGCGCCCATGCCACTCGTCCTGACACATGGCTGGCCGGGTTCATTCGCGGAGATGGAGCGCATCATTCCACTTTTGGCCGATCCGGGTGCCAATGGCGGCGATCCCGGCGATGCGTTCCACGTCGTCGTGCCATCGCTGCCCGGCTACGGCTTCTCCCAAGCGCCTGCCGCTCCGGGCGTCAGTGCTCGGGAGATTGCCGCCATATGGCGAGAACTCATGGCCGGACTTGGCTATGACCGCTTCGCAGCCCAAGGCGGCGACATCGGCGCGGGTGTCTCGTGCTGGCTGGCGCGCAGTTTTCCGGAAAGCCTCGTCGGCGTCCACCTCAACTATATCCCCGGCAGCTTCCGTCCGGGTCGGGATAAAAGCACCGCGCCCTTATCCGCCGAAGAGACGGCCTTCCTCGACAAGGCGGCGGCCTTCGCGGCAGCTGAGGGCGCCTACGCGGCGCTCCAGGCCACCAAGCCGCTAACCCTGGCCTTCGCGCTCTCCGACAGTCCCATCGGTCTTGCTGCCTGGATTGCCGAGAAATTTCGCGCCTGGAGCGATTGCGGCGGCGAACTCGAGCGAGCGATACCTATCGACACGCTGCTCACCGACGTTTCGATCTACTGGTTCTCAGGCAACATCTCTGCATCGTTGCGACTTTACAAGGAACTGCGCTCTCAGCCGCTGGCCTTCGAGGTAGGCGAGCGGGTTGGCGTGCCGTTCGGAGTGTCAGTCTTTCCGCGCGAGCTGCCCATGCCCCCGCGTTCTTGGGTCGAGCGTGCGCTCAACGTTGTGCGCTGGACCTGCATGCCCGCGGGCGGTCATTTCGCTGCACTCGAGCAACCCGAAGCGCTGACCGAGGAAATCCGAGCGTTCTTTAGGCCGCTTCGTTCAAGGGACAATGTTTAGGACCGCTGGCCACGCGGAAGTTCCCGTGCTTCCGCGACTGCCAGGAACACTGAAATGCCTTCAACGTCCGGCCAACATCTGGAATTTGTTGGCGCGCCCGAAGAGATTCGAACTCCTGACCCCCAGATTCGTAGTCTGGTGCTCTATCCAGCTGAGCTACGGGCGCGCAACAGGCCGTGTAAGACACAAGCCCCGCGATCCGGTCGAGACGGCCGGCCGCGATGTGGAGTGTTCCCTAACGACTGAATTTCGGAAAAGCAAGCCGATCCGGCAAAAGTTTTGTCGCAGGCATTGCGGCTGAGCCTCCGACGGCGTCGTTCAGGACGGAACCGGCGCCGTCGTTGGGATGGTTGCGGTCAAGCGGGGCGGCGCAGGCCGTTACGCGCCTGGTCGAGCCGCACCGGCTGGTCGGGGATGGTGACGGCGAAGACCGTGCGGCCGCCGATCGATTCGACGAGCTCCACCGATCCGCCATGGGCACGGATCAGCTCATGGGCGATCGCCAGGCCAAGGCCGGTGCCGCCGCTGCGCGCCGAACCGCGGAAGGCGGCGAACAGGTTCTCGCGCGCTTTCGGCGGCAGGCCGGGGCCGGTGTCGGTGACGGTGATGCGGCTGACGCTGCCCGAGCGCTCGGCCGAGACAGCCAGCCGGCGCACCACCGCGCTCTCGGTATCGGCGGCCATCGCCTGCACCGAATTGCGGCACAGATTGGTGAGCACGCGGAACAGCTGATCGGAATCGGCGTCGACCTCGAAGGTGTGCTCGACGGCGTTGATGAACTCGATGCCTTCCTCGATGTCGAGCAGGCCGTGCACGTCGTCGACCAGCTGGCGCAGCCGCAAGCGGCGGCGCGACGGCGCCGGCTCCTGCGTGCGGCCATAGGCGAGCACGCCTTCCGAATAGGCGACGGCGCGGTCGAGCGCGCGCAAAAGCTTCGGCGCGAAGGACTGCACGGTCGGATCCTTCACCTGGCGCAGGCGGTCCGACATCAGCTGCGCGGAAGCGAGGATATTGCGCATGTCGTGGTTGATCTTCGACACCGCGAGACCGAGGTCGGCGAGGTGCTTCTGCTCGGAGAGCATTTTTTGCAGCCGATCCTGCATCTGCGCCAGCTCGCGCTCGGCGACGCCGATCTCGTCGGCGCGCTCGGTCGGGCAGATGATGCGACCGGGATCGTCGGGCGCTTCGGAGAAGGACAGGATCGAGCGCGTCATGGTGCGGATCGGGCCGATCATGATGAGGTCGATCGCCGCATAGACGAGCATGGCGGTGAACAGCGAGATAAGCAGCGAGACGACGGCGACGTTGCGCGAATAGCGCAGCATCGCGTTGCGCAGGCTGTAGTCCGGCATGATCAGCTCGAATTCCTTGTCGCTGTCGCCGACCGGACCGAAGACGCGCAGCATGCGGTTGCCGCCGGCGAACAGCGTTTCCAGCGCGCCTGTCATGCCGTTGACCAGGCCGACATTGGCGATGTCGACATGCTCGTCGACCTTCGGCGGCATGTCGGCCACGACCAGCAGCCGCGAGACGCCGCCGTCGCGCACCGCGATCGCCTTGGCGCCGATCGCCATCAGCACGTCGTTCTGGGCGGTGTGCGACAGCGAGTTGGGCTCGCCCTGCAGCAACACGATCGAGACGGCCGCGGCGGTGCTCAGCCGTTCCTTCAGCCAGTTCACCCGGTAGCTGGCGATCCAGGGCAGGAAGATCAGGATTTCGGCGAGCAGCACGAAGACGATGGTGAGAAAAAGAAGCTTGGTCGACAGGCCGCGCGACAGCGGCACCCGGCGCGGCGAGCTCTCAGCCGCCGGGCGTGCCTTTTCATCCGTGGACTGGATTTCACTCGTCATGACGCGGTCTTCACGAAGGCTTGATGGGGCAAGGTTATGCGATTTGCGGCTTTTTTGCCAATTTCGCCCCCGACGTCGCAAAAAAATCGCCCGCGGCAGGCTGGATTGACTTCCAAAAACCTTCTTTCTATAAGCCCGCTCACGCTCGGGCCATTCGTCCCGGCGCGGTTTCGATCGCGCCTAAAACCGGCTGGGCGAAAGCTCCTGTTACAAAGTGACAGAATCAAGAAGGGCCGCACGCCGCGGTATTAAAACAAATGAAGCGTACCTACCAACCGTCCAAACTCGTCCGCAAGCGCCGGCACGGTTTCCGTGCCCGCATGGCCACCAAGGGTGGCCGCGGTGTCGTCGCAGCCCGCCGCAACCGCGGCCGCAAGCGGCTCAGCGCCTGAACGAAAGACGAGATCGTTGCCCGCAACCGGCAAGCCAAAGGGACAGACTCCCGGGCGGCTTCTGAAACGCGCGGATTTCCTGGCTGCGCGCGGCGGCGAGAAGCGCCGCGGGCGGCTTTTTCTCGTCGAGGTTCTCGACCGTGGCGACGACCTTTCGCCGCGTGTCGGCTACACCGTCACCAAGAAGGTCGGCAACGCCGTGATGCGCAACCGCGTCCGGCGGCGGCTGAGAGAAGCCGTGCGCATGCATGCCGCCGATGACATGGCGCCCGGTAATGACTATGTCATCGTCGGGCGCGAAGACGTGCTTGCCGTTTCGTTCGGCCAGTTGAAGGCCGAGCTTTCCCGCCGGCTGCGCGGAACACGATAGGCCAAGGGCTTTCGATGGAAAACAACCGCAATTTCTTCATCACCATCGCGCTGTCGGTGCTGATCCTGACGCTGTGGCAGGTGTTCTACATGAACCCGCGCATGGAACAGCAGCGCGAGCAGGCCCGCATCGAGCAGCAGCGCGCCGAAGCGCAGAAGAAGGAAGCGGGTGGCGCCAATCCGACCGGCGCTGCCACATCGGCAACGCCGCAAGGCAGCATTCCCAATACTCCAGGCGTCGACGGCTCGGCACCGGCAAATCTGCAGCAGGCGCTCGCCGCAACCACGCGCGTCAAGATCGATACGCCCAGCCTGTCGGGCTCGATCAACCTTACCGGCGCCCGCCTCGACGATCTCAAGCTCAAGCACTACACCGAGACTGTCGACAAGAATTCACCCCAGATCCAGTTGCTCAACCCGGAGCCGTTGTCGAACGGCTATTTCGCCGAGATCGGTTTCGTCGGCGACAGCAATGTCGGCGCGCTGCCCGGGCCGAAGACGGTGTGGAGTGTTGACGGCAATGCGACGCTGAGCCCCTCGACGCCGGTGACGCTCACTTTCACCAACGACAAGGGATTGGTCTTCAAGCGCACCTTCTCGGTCGACAACGACTATATGTTCACGGTTTCCGACACCGTTCAGAATACCGGCAGCGCCGCCGTCTCGCTGTTCAATTACGGCCGCGTCGCCCGTTTCGATAAGCCGGCCGTCGCCAGCACCTATGTGCTGCACGAGGGTCTCATTGGCGTCACCGGCAGCGAAGGCCTGCAGGAGCACAAATACGCGGCGATCGAGAAGGACAAGCAGGTTAAGCCCGGAAAGTCGACCGACGGCTGGCTCGGTATCACCGACAAATACTGGGCCGTGACGCTGATCCCTTCGGAGAAGCAGCCGTTCCAGCCCAGCTACTCCTATGTCGACATCAACAACGGGCTTCGTCACAGCTATCAGTCCGATTTCATGACCGATGCAATCGCGGTCGGGCCGGGGCAATCGACAACAGTCGAGACGGAGATCTTTGCCGGAGCCAAGGAAGTCAACAAGGTCAACGCATACGCTCAGGACCGGAACATCCGGCTGTTCGATCGCCTGATCGACTGGGGTTGGTTCATCTGGATAACCAAGCCGATGTTCTACCTCATCGACACGCTGTACAAATTCTTCGGTAATTTCGGGCTGGCGATCCTCGCCACCACCGTCATCGTCAAGGCCATCTTCTTTCCCTTAGCCAACCGGTCCTACGCGTCGATGGCGAACATGAAGAAGGTGCAGCCGAAGATGCTGGAGATCCGCGAGAAATACGCGGACGACAAGATGAAGCAGCAGCAGGCGATGATGGAGCTCTACAAGACCGAAAAGATCAATCCGCTGGCCGGCTGCTGGCCGGTGGCGCTGCAGATCCCGGTGTTCTTCTCGCTCTACAAGGTGCTCTACATCACCATCGAGATGCGGCACGCGC